>DIKD01000103.1:18139-18404 GCA_002421585.1 Dehalococcoidia bacterium UBA5627 | reverse complement strand
AGTACTCTGGTTATGCCGTTCTTTTTAAAAAGTTCAAGCTGGTATTGCAGGAAGGGTTTACCATTGATATTAACCATCGATTTTGGCTGGTTTTGCGTTAAGTGTGCCAGCCTGGTAGCTAAACCACCGGCCAGCACAACTATTTGCGCATTATCTATCGCATAAGGCATAATTATTCTCGATATTAATTTATTTACTGACTTTTAAAGTGCTTAAAGTTGCAGCTATTTTTTATTTCACAAAAAAACAAACATTTGTCATATAG
>DIKD01000103.1:0-18086 GCA_002421585.1 Dehalococcoidia bacterium UBA5627 | reverse complement strand
AGAGTCCATAACATATTGGACTTTTTAGGGATTGGAAGATATCGGGGAAGGTTCTAACAATAAAGCTATTAAATCAGGATAAAAACGACCCTACTCACTCTGCATTTGTCTTGTGATTAACACGCCGACCGGGCATCGTTCCACGCATTCCATACAGAAGTCGCAATGTGCGTTAGTTTCAAAGCAGGCAATTTTTGTATCATATCCCCGGTTAAGAAAGTAGATATGGCTTGTTCCGTAGATTTTTTCACAGGTTTGTACGCAAATGCCGCAACGGACACATTTATTGGGGTCATAATCCAGAAAGGGAGTAAGATTCTCCAGCGGCAGTTTATCCTGCGGGAGCCTTAAATTGTCAATTCGTCTCCTGTCGATACGAAGATGCGCCATAATTTTCTGCAGTTCGCATTTGCCGTTTGCCGGACAGCCGCGGCATGTCGAGTGGTGGTCTGCAATGATAAGCTCCACAATAGGGCGGATTGCGGCATCTATTTCGGGAGTATTTGTTCTGACTATCATCCCGTCTTCTACCGGTGTGCGGCAAGCCAGCACTAATTTATCATTATTAATTTCAACCCTGCATAAACGACATACACCACCGGGAACTAAATCAGGATTATAACAGAGATGAGGGATGTAAATGTCGTTTTCCAGGGCTACCTCCATTATGGTTGCGCCCGGCTCTGCTTCAAATTGCTTATCATTGATAGTAAGCTGTATCTTATTCATCAACCTGTCCTCCGTTAACGAGAGCCTGGCATACGTTTGCGGGGCATTTCTTATCATTGATATGTGCATCATATTCGTCCCGAAAATAACGTATCGTTGTTAAAACAGGGTTGGGGGCAGTTCTTCCCATTCCGCAGAGAGAGGTGCGTACTATCGAATCGCTCAGTTCAAGCAGCACATCGACATCTGTCTGTTTGCCGTTGCCTGTTGTTATATCATTCAGGATTTCAAACATCTGTTTGGTACCGAGCCGGCAGGGGATACACTGTCCGCATGATTCCTGTCGTGCGAAATCGAGAAAAAACCTTGCCACGTCCACCATGCAGGTATCTTCATCCAGAACTACCATACCGCCGGAGCCCATAATCGAGCCGGCAGCAGCCAGTGAATCAAAGGCAATCGGCAGGTCAAGCAGCTCCGCAGGTAGGCATCCTCCCGACGGTCCGCCTGTTTGCACTGCTTTAAAGGACTTATCGTCAGGAATGCCTCCACCGATATCGTATATTATCTTTCGCAGTGTAATCCCCATTGGAACCTCGATTAAGCCGCGGTTAGCCACCTTGCCGGTGAGGGCAAAAATAGCGGTTCCCTTACTGCTTTCGGTTCCGCGCCCGGCAAACCACTTCGCTCCGTTTGTAATAATAGCGGGGATATTTGCCAGCGTTTTAACATTGTTGATATCCGTGGGTTTTCCCCACAATCCGCTTTCGGCGGGATAGGGAGGGCGATGCCGCGGCATTCCTCTGTTTCCTTCAATGGAAGCCAGCAGAGCCGATTCCTCTCCGCAGACGAAAGCTCCGGCGCCTTCCCTGATTTCGATATCGAAACTGAAATCAGTATCCGGTATATTGTCACCGAGCAAGCCGTATTGCCGCATCTGCTCGATGGCGATTGCTATTCTCTTTATGGCGAGGGGGTATTCATCGCGTATATAGATATAGCCGCGGCTGCATCCGATTGCGTAAGCGGCAATAAGCATTCCTTCAAGTACGGAATGCGGGTCGCTTTCCAGAAGAGACCTGTCCATATAAGCGCCGGGGTCTCCTTCATCGGCATTGCAAATCATATATTTCGGAAAAGATTCTGCCTTATAACAGGCTTTCCACTTTAAACCGGTGGGGAAACCGGCACCGCCCAGCCCCCGTAATCCCGACTTTTCAACTTCATCTATTAAATCTTGCTGTGAGGTGACCAGGGCTTTTTCGAATGCTTTATAACCCCCGCAGGCAATGTATTGAGAAATATCCTCGGGATTGATTATTCCGATGTTTTTCAGAGCTGTGCGCTGCTGAAATTTCATAAAATCCAACTCGAAGAGGTTGGGGATGCCATCGAGTTCTTTTCCCCAAACTCCCAGTGCCAGGTCGGGGCGGTAATTACCGTTTATCAGGTAATCGGTTATCAACTCTGCAGCTGTTTCGGGTGTAAGATTTTTGTAAGTAATACGGGGCTCACCGGGTTTAATGATATCGACCATCGGCTCGCAGTAACACATACCAAGACAGCCTGTCTTATGAATACGAGCCTTGATGCGATTCTTTATCAGGGCTGATTCCATAGCTTTGTATATAGATAAGGCTCCGGCAGCTTCACCGCAAGTTGCCATCCCTATAAAAATTTGAGGGACGGAAGGGTCTGTGATATTTTGCCATTCTGTTTCAGCCTTTGCCCTGAAGTCCGCCGTTATCATCATTTACCTCCGCTAACATAGCTCAAATTATCCTGGATTTTCGTCTTTATCATCGGTGATTTTTAATTGTTTTTTTATTTTTTCGGGGTCCATTTTTCCGTAAGTTTCGCTGTTAACGGTAATTACCGGAGCCAGAGCGCAACAACCGACGCAGGCAACAGTATCGAGGGTATATTCATTGTCCGCGGAAGTTTCCCCCTCTTTGATTCCCAGTAGTTTTTCGGTTTCTCTGGTCAATTTGGGCGCACCGCTGATATGGCAGGCAGTTCCGCGGCAAATACAGACATGTCTTCTTCCTGGAGGGGTAAGACGCAGTGATTTGTAAAAAGAAGCTACCGAACGGATGTGTCCGACGGATAAATTAAGATAGCGGGCGATATGGCTAATCATATCTTCCGGTAAGTAGCCGTAATTGGACTGGATTTCCAGCAGAATCGGGATTAAGCCGCTTTTATCGTTGTTGTATTGTGAGAGCACTTTACCTACCCTCAGGTATTTATAAAGAGGAATACTCATCGGACATTCCGCGCTGCAGTCTCCGCAATCGTTGCATTGGTCGATACCGTGTTTCCTGCTGTCTTCAAAAAGACCGGCTTTGATATCCTCCATAAGAACCGATGGCCAGAGACCTTTATCGCAAACTTCAAGGCAGATATTGCAATCGATGCAGGGGTTTTCCCTGACTATGTCTTTATCGGTCTTCTCATCATCACGCTTTTTAAAAAAAGAAAGAACCGGCGAAATCATATTCATATGCCTGTTACCTCGATACTACAATCTATAAATAGAAACGTAGTAATTTTTTCATATTCATTATATAGCATACTAAAAAATAAAGAAAAAGGACAAATATAGTCCATTATATAATAAAATAAGTATTTTGTCAGTACTATATTGGGACATTTTTTGAATAGAGGGGTTATTTAAAGATAGCTTTTCAAATATAAGTGTGTAAAAATATCTTGACAAAAAAGAAGCAGTTATTATATTGTTAGTCAACAACGGCTGCCGTATTTGCTTCCATCAAACCTCTGTTTGTAATCGTTTCCGCATCCTTAGCATTCGAATAATTAATCTGCCAAGAGAGGTATCTACAAGAAGGAAGTAGTTGGAATCGGTTATGATGGAGTAACGGGTGGCTTGTTATTAACTGAATGAAGAATAATAGACTTGCATACTACAATGCTTATTGAATGAATTCTATCGGGTTTAGAATTGTGAGAGGAGGTAAGCGCAATGCGATTTGAGGCTATCAGACCTGCCGACCATATAGGTCCGGTTAAAATTCACGATGTTTGTCATGCCCTTGAGCTGGATTCCGGTTCGGATGCAGGTGCCGTTTCAAAAGACAGCGCCGGTACGCGTCGTATAAGCCGTGAAGCCTATTCGAATATTGAAAAAAAACTGGCGATTGTATTGCCCGTAAAAAACGAAGATTTAAAAGTCTTCGAAGGTGTTTTAAGCGGTATTCCGCACGATTGCTTGATGATAGTGATATCCAACAGTAACACCGATTATTTTAAAAGTGAAAAGGATATTGTAAATCGTTTCTGTAATGTAAATAAAAGGCAGGCGCTGGTTATTCATCAAAAAGACCCGGACTTGGCTAATGCCTTTTCTTTTTCCGGTTATCCCGATATCGTTGATGAGGATGGACTTATCCGCAGCGGTAAAAGCGAAGGAATGATTATCGGAATTGTAATGTCCAGAATTATGGGCAGGGAATATGTGGGCTTTATTGATACCGATAATTATGTTCCGGGAGCTGTGATGGAGTATGTTAAACACTACGCATCCGGTTTCAGTATGGTTGAATCGCCCTATGCTATGGTGCGAATTTTATGGCGGTATAAACCTAAGCTAATCGGAGAGCTTTACTTTAAGAAGTGGGGGCGTGTTTCGGAAGTTAGCAATCGTTTTGTGAATGCACTCCTTTCCACCAAGGGCAGGTTTGAAACAGAAGTGATTAAAACGGCTAATGCCGGAGAGCATGCCATGAGCCTGGAACTGGCTATGAGGCTCACCTACGGTTCAGGTTATGCTGTCGAGACACAGGAACTTATATCTATTCTTGAGAATTTCAGCGGCATTTTGGATCCAACAGAGGAAAAGATTGCGGAACAGGGAGTTGAAGTTATACAAACCGAATCCATTAACCCCCATTTGCATGCCGAAAAAGGGGCTGACCACCTGTTACAGGAGATGCTGCTTCCCAGCCTTTCTGTCATATATTATAGCCCTTTATGCGAAGAACAAACGAAAGAGATGATAAAAAAGCAACTAATAGATATGGAATGTATAAAAGAAGGTGAAGAAGTACCGAATATCCAGCTAATCGCACCTCCGCAGAATATCGACCTTTCGATGTTTGCAGACAACATAGAGAATATAATGCCGAGATTTGTTGTTCCCGAAAAATCGATTTACCGCATAGCCGTAGACAGGAGCAAAAAATCCGATTCCGCTCAAAAAGTAGTTATTACCGACCTTGACGGAACTTTGCTCGATTCCCAGAATTATTCATATACTCAGGCGCTCGATGCAATCAGAAAATTGCAGGGAATGGATATCCCGATTGTTTTTTGTTCCTCAAAAACGCGCTTTGAACAGGAAGTTTACCGTGAAGAACTGAGTATTAACGAGCCGTTTATAGTAGAAAACGGGGGCGCCATATATATTCCAAAAGATTATTTCAGGCTGCCGTTTTCTTACGATAAAGTAGAATCCGACTATATGGTTATCGAGTTCGGCATTTCCTACCAGGAATTACGCTATAAGTTAAAGGAAGCTTTGGATGAGGCTTACAGTTATATAGAAGCCAATAACCTGGGGGAATTGGCCCTTAACAGTTTTGGTGATATGTCTGTTGAAGACGTTGCCAAAGTGACGGGGCTGGGATTAAAAATGGCTTCACTCGCAAAGCAAAGAGAATACAGCGAAACATTAACGATTAAGGGAAGTAAGCGTGCGATGGAAGCGGTATTCGAATACATAAAAAAAGCCGGTTTGTTGTACACATTCGGCGGCAGATTTTATGAAATTACCGGTGGCAATGACAAGGGGAAAGCGGTAAAGGTACTGCTTGAACTTTATAAAATGAACTTTGGGACAGTTACTTCATTCGGGATAGGTAATAGTTTGAATGATTTACCGCTTCTTGCACAGACAGATTTCCGTATGCTGGTTCAGGGGCATGATAGAAGATGGAGTCGTATGAATATCTCCGATATCTATAAGGTCAGGGGAGTAGGCCCTGATGGATGGAGTAAAGCGATTGAGATGATGCTTACAAAGTAATAGCAGAAGGGGCTATTTCTATAGTCAAGCTTGGCTGCTCTTAAAAATCTAATATTAAACGCCGCTACGGAATTACCATAAGCGGCGTTTTTGTATTCAATCGTTCTTTTTATCTTACCGAACTCAATACCCCGACCGTGAGGTCGAGGGATGAAGTGCTCCCTACATCTTTTCGATAGGGATATTTAGTTTTCTTTGCCGAAGTACCAAAAGATGTAGGGCAAACGAAGTTTGAAACAGGTTAATACCCCGACCGTAAGGTCGTGGGAAGTTTATTATGGAAGTCTGGTAAAGCTATTTTTAAAAAGTATATACTTATCCGTTTCTTCCGATAAAAGCAGCCAGGTCTGCTAAGCGGCAGCAGTAACCCCATTCGTTATCGTACCATGAAAGCACCTTCACCATATTGCCTTCCATTACCATGGTGTTGGGGGCATCGACAATCGAACTGTGCGGATTGCCCTTAAAATCGGAACTGACCAGCGGATCTTCACTGTATCCTAGGATTCCTTTCAGCTTTCCTTCCGATGCTTCCTTAAAGGCATTATTGATATCTTCTGCGGTAGCTTCTTTTCCGATTTCACAAACCAGGTCAACAATGGAAACGGTAGGAGTCGGCACCCTTAATGCCATACCGTGAAGCTTCCCTTTTAGTTCCGGTAAAACCAGCGAAATGGCTTTGGCGGCGCCGGTGGTGGTCGGTACCATGTTTTCGGCGGCGGCACGGGCGCGCCTTAAATCCTTATGATACATATCCTGCAATCTCTGGTCATTGGTATATGAGTGAATGGTAGTCATCAAGCCTTTAACTATACCGAAGTTGTCGTGCAGTACCTTGGCAACGGGAGCCAGACAGTTGGTAGTGCAGGAGGCGTTAGAAATAATGTGATGCTTATCGGATTCATATTTATCCTCATTGACGCCCAGAACAATGGTAATATCCTCGTTTTTGGCGGGGGCGGAGATTATAACCTTTTTAACGCTGCCCTGTTTGTGTGCTTTAGCCTTTTCGGCGTCGGTAAATATGCCGGTGGATTCAATTACTACTTCCACTCCGTAATCCGACCACGGAATCTGGGCGGGGTCTCTCTGTGAAAGGACTTTTATTTTTTTACTGTCGACAGATATAACATCCTCATCTGCCTGTATATTTCCCTTGTAAGCGCCGTAAGTGCTGTCCCATTTAAAAAGGTGAGCGTTCGTTTTTGCATCGGTAAGGTCGTTTATGGCAACCACTTCCAAATCGGCCGAATGGTATTCGTTTATTGTCCTTAACACCAGTCTGCCGATTCTGCCGAATCCGTTTATTCCTACTTTAGTCATATTTACCCCCTTTATTATCGATGGAATGTATTATCTGTCAGTATTACGTTTTATCATGTCTATAAAGGCTTCGATACGGGTTCTGATGTGCTGGTCGAGGTAAAAATTATCGTTGCCCTCCAGTGTCAGCATCGGTAATTTAAAAACGTCCTTGAATATAATACCACCAATGCCCCGGTAACAGAAAGCCTGAACGTAGTGTATGATGCCGTCTATTTTTCTCTTTTCAAGCTCTCTTTGAATGTCGTCTATCCTGTTTGTAATAGAGTACGGATAAGTATAAATACTGTATTGCTCAGCCAGAGATGTTACCTGCTGTGTCATGGCAAACTGTCTCTGTATTTCGTTGTAAACTACTCCGGCGCCGTTACTTTCTATAAAGCGATAGAGTTCCTTGCCGTAAACGGAAGGTACACCTATATAAGCCAGTCTAATGCTGTTGTCCGGGTAGGCTTTACGTTTTTCGGCATCTCCAATCACAGCATTTAATTCTTTTTCATATTCTTCTGGTTCGCCGTTAAAATCGGAAGCTGATACCAGCCACAGGTGGTTTTCGAACCCGCTTACTTTATTATTTTTCCACGTAAGCTCATCCAATCTATCGGCAAGTTTGCGGCAGTGTAGTAGCTTTTTTCTGACATTTTCGGCTTGCTCAAGGGTAGTCCCCAGTTGAATCGCCAGTTTGTTCAAGGTATTTTGCATTTCTGTTTCGTCGGGTTCTTGCGGATATGAAAAAGGAATGGTTTTTAAACCACGGTGTTTTAATACCTCCATCAACATCTCGGTATTGGAGCAATCGCCGTTGGTGACACACATAATTGTATCAATGTCGTATTCCATGCAGACGCCGTAGATACCCTTTATCCAGCCGCAGCAATTGATGGGGAAGCCGTCTTTTTCGGCTATTTTTATGAGATGTTCCGGGTCGGGGTCGCTGATAAAAATATTATTGAGGTCTAGCGGCTGGTAACCGGCAGCAATCAGCACTTCTATGGGAACATTGGTTGTAATACCGATTTTCTTCATATTTTTATTCATCGGTGTTTTTACCGAACAACTCACAGGGCAGGAAGCTCGGCTTATTCCAGATATTATCAAGTTTATTTTTACGGCCGGCTCTGTCGCTTGCCCATATTACATGATAGATAGGAGGGTTGGAGAAAAGAGCCGGCTGCAGGGCATCCACGTGTCTATAATTCAGTTCCTTAAGTCCCTTTTTAAAAAGCTCAATCAGTTCTTTGCCGGCTTCGTTGTGGTCTATTTTTTCACCAAGCCTATCCTGCCTGATATTTTGCCAATCAGTACTGCCGTAAAGCCTGTCAATCGATGTCCGGCACTCCTCCCTGGTCAGATTTCTTAGAAGCGCCATTTCCAAAGGAAAGAATATCAAAAGGTCTGTTTTATGCCCCTTCCAGTCCGTCCCTTTAGAAGCAATCTTTTTAATAGTTGTCCAGCGCAGCTTTTTATAGCCGACCGGGTCAATCAGCGCCAGGGAGGATTTTGAGCGGGGAATAATGTCGAAAGCCTGCTGCATTATTTTTTCGTTAATACAATTACCGTTGATAATATGGCTCCTGTTTCCGTATTTATCAGCCGAACGGTTTAATAAATCAGCTTGTTCAAGGTCATTTACAATAAAAATGCACTTTTGGAAATTGTTTTTCAGGGCGGTTATTTCGGTACTTTCTACATTGCAGTTATCTATTTTACAGGAATGGAAGGTGCTACCGGCAAAAATATCAAGATAATAATGGTCTTTATAATCGTTTGTATAATTTTTAATAAACTCAGCGAAGCACTGCAATTTGTGGCAGAGCCATTTAGGTGGTTGCCGGGGAGTTTGCCTTAATCCCTCATTCATTTAATATCTTCTTAAAGTTTTAAGAATGCCTGCTTACCTGCGAATATTGCCTTATTTCCCAGTTCGGCTTCGATTTTAAGCAGCCGGTTATACTTGGCATTACGCTCCGAACGGCAGGGCGCCCCGGTTTTGATTTGTCCGGTGCACAGTCCGGCGGCTAAATCGGCAATAGTGGTGTCCTCTGTTTCTCCCGAGCGGTGGCTGACTACTGCCGTCCATCCGGCGCGGTGTGCCATTTCAATAGCGGAGATTGTTTCCGTAAGCGTACCGATTTGATTTAGCTTTATCAGGATGGAATTAGATGCTCCGGTTTCAATTCCTTTTGCCAGCCTGTTGATGTTGGTGACATAAAGGTCATCGCCTACCAGCTGAACCATATCACCTGTTTTCTTTGTTAATAGCTGCCAGCCCTCCCAGTCGTCTTCCGCCATACCGTCTTCGATACTTATAATAGGGTAGCTGTTAATCCAGTTTACATAAAAATCTACCATCTCGCTGCTTGTTAAGGTCTTGCCTTCGCGTGACAGGTGATATTTCCCGTCCTCGTAGTATTCACTGGAAGCAGGGTCGAGCGCAATAAAGCAATCCTTTCCGGGTTTATATCCGGCTTTTTCGATTGCTTCGATAATCAACTCGACTGCCTGATTATTGGATGACAGGGAGGGGGCAAACCCGCCCTCATCGCCTACATTGGTATTTAAACCTTTGCTTTTTAATACCGATTTAAGGCTGTGATATACTTCGGCTCCCATTTGCAGGGCAGAGGCGAAACTATCAGCTCCGGCAGGAACTACCATAAACTCCTGCAGGTCGGTGGAATTGGAGGCGTGCTTGCCGCCGTTTAGGATATTCAGCATCGGAACAGGAAGCTTATAAGTCTCTTCGTTCCCCAGATATTGATATAACGGGGTTTTCAAATAAGCTGCTGCGGCGTGAGCTACCGCCAAAGACACTCCCAGAATAGCATTGGCTCCCAGATTGCATTTATTTTCCGTTCCGTCCAGTTCAATTAGCCTATTATCGATATCTCTTTGATTTTGAGCCGGCATACCGATAAGAGCCGGAGCTATAATATCGTTAACATTGGAAACCGCTTTTAAGACTCCCAGTCCTTTATACCTGTTTTTATCTCCGTCACGCAGCTCGACCGCTTCGTATTTGCCGGTGCTGGCTCCGGATGGGACAGCAGCGCAACTTGCAGTGCCCCCGGCAAGTTTTGCTTCTACTTCAAGGGTAGGGTTCCCTCTGGAATCTAGAATCTCTCTTGCTTTAAGGCTTTTTATGGTGGACAACTTTAAACCCCCGAATCTCTAATATCTTTTAATCGGATATCATTTCCAGTGCCGTGTTAATCGCATCTAATGCGTTTTCAACGCGGATTATTGTATCTTTAGTCTTCTCTTTATTGGTAAGCTTCCAGGTATCGATTCCCACTATCGGAATGCCGTTTTTCAGGGCGTATCCGATTTCCGTAAGCGTACCGTATCCACCGCCGACAGCAATAACAGCCTGGGCGGATTTAACGACGATTATATTTCTGGCATAGCCGATGCCGGTTACAATGGGTATTTTAACATATTGGTTGGCATCATTGCGGTTGGTTCCCGGTAAAATACCGACGGTTAAGCCGCCTTCGGAAACAGCGCCGCGGCAGGCAGCTTCCATAACTCCGTCCAAACCGCCGCAAACCAGTATAGCGCCGCTTTTAGCTATTTCACGACCGATTTCTTCAGCCAGCTTGATTTCCTGTGCCGAAGCCTTGGAATTACCGATAACCGCTATGAATTTATTTTTAGTTGCCATTATCTGAAACAATCGGATTATAGCATTCAAATCAAGACGTTGGCAAAGTTAATTACACTTATTCATTGCAGGTTCCAGCCCCTCGGTTATAAGGCATAGCAGAGCATTTGAAACCTTTTCGATTGCCGGCTCAAGTTGCCTCTTTTCATCACGCGAAAAATTACTCAGTACATAGTCGACAATATCGCGGTCGTAGAACCTGTCTTCTTCATCTTTCTCGGGGCGTCCGATACCGACTTTAATCCTTATAAATTCCCGTGTTCCGATTAGTGCGATTATGGAGTTAATGCCTTTATGGCCGCCCGAACTGCCGCCCATTCTGATGCGCACTTTTCCCAATGGCAAATCCATATCGTCATGAACTACGATTATATCCTCAGGTTTGAGTTTATACTTTTGCATCAGGCGGTTTACCGATTTTCCGCTCAGATTCATATAGGTCTGAGGTTTTGCCAGAACGACATCGACTCCTTCTATATTACCGCGCCCGATTCTGGCATCCGCCTGCTTCTTGTCAAATTCGATTTTATGCTCTTTTGAAAAATGTTTCAGGCACATGAAACCGATGTTATGACGGTTATTCGAATATCCCTGTCCCGGGTTGCCGAGCCCAACAATTAATTTCATCAGATATTAGAATAATACCTGCGCCTGATTTAATCAACCCCGTATAATCTGATATACTTAATATGCAAATGAAAACGAATGATGTTCAATCGGAAATCGATAATCTGAGGGCGGAAATCAACCGCCATAATTATCTGTATTACGTATTGGATAGCCCTGAAATCAGCGATGAAGAATATGATTCAATGATGCAAAGGCTTCGTCGTCTGGAAGAGGAATTTCCGCAATTTTTAACCCCCGAATCACCCACGCAAAGAGTGGGTGCAGCTCCGCTTGAGGCTTTTGGAATCGTTGAGCATAAAGTGCCTTTATTATCGTTGGGAAACGTTTTTTCAAAAGAGGAACTGGAGGCATGGTATAAACGTACTCTAAAGCTCTTAAGCGGACAAAGTCCTGCCTTCGTTTGCGAACATAAGATGGATGGCTTATCCGTTTCTCTAATATATGTAGATGGAAGATTTACTGTAGGGGCGACGCGTGGTGACGGGTACAAGGGCGAAAATATTACGCAAAACCTGAGAACGATTAAAAGCATTCCACTTACTTTACCCAAAGGAGCGCCTTCTCTGATTGAAGTAAGAGGTGAGGTGTTTATACCGCGTGCCGGTTTTAATAAACTGAATAGAGAACGAGCAGCACAAGGGCAGCCGCTTTTTGCCAATCCGAGAAATGCTGCTGCCGGTTCTTTACGCCAGCTGGATTCTGCCGTAACCGCAACACGCCCGCTGGATATCTATATTTACACACTGGCACGTATTGAAGGTGTGCAGTTTCCGAAAACGCACAGTGAATCGTTGAATTATATGAAATCTCTCGGGTTTAAAATCAATCCCAATAACCGGCTGGTTGAAACTATAGAACAGGTTGAAGCATATCGCAATGAATGGAAGGAAAAGCGTGAGAGTTTGCCGTATGACGCCGACGGCATTGTTGCCAAGGTGGACAGCATTGATTTGCAAAAGCAGTTGGGGGATGTAGGGCGTGAGCCGCGCTGGGCTGTTGCTTACAAGTTTCCCGCAATGCAGGCACATACTATCTTAAAAGAAATACGCATAAATGTCGGCAGAACTGGGACATTAAATCCTTATGCCGTGCTGGAACCGGTATCTGTCGGCGGGGTGACTATCAGACAGGCTACATTACATAACGAAGATGATATAAGAAGGAAAGATATTCGTGAGGGTGATACAGTAATAATCCAGAGGGCGGGCGATGTCATTCCTCAGATTGTGGGTCCGGTACTTTCAAAGCGCCCTGCAATATCAGTGGAGTTTAACTTGCCGGCTAAGGTAAACGGGGTTTGCCCGGAATGCGGCAGTCGCATCTATAAACCCGAAGGTGAAGTGATGTATTATTGCCCCGATGCCGCCTGTCCGGCTCAAGCAGTGTTAAAAATAGAGCATTTCGCATCGCGCGGAGCAATGGACATACGCGGCGTGGGTGAAAAAATGAGCGTTTTGCTTTATAAGGAAGGACTGGCAGGCGATTTTGCCGATTTATATACTCTTAAAAATAAAAGGGAAGAGCTTTTAAGTATCGATAGAATGGCGGAAAAGAGCGTTGATAATATGCTGGATGCAATTGAAAAAAGCAAACAGCGCCCTCTGGGTAATCTGATATTTGCACTGGGAATCCGGCATGTAGGTGAAGAGATGGCGGATATTCTTGCTAATGAATTTGGAAGTATAGATAATTTATCCGGGGCAACTAAAGAGAAACTAGAGGAAATTCCCTCTGTCGGTCCCAAGATTTCCGACAGCATCGTGGCGTATTTCGGCAATCCAAAAAACAGGGAAATAATTGAAAAGCTGGAAAGAGCCGGTGTGCTGATGAGCTTGGTGAATAAAGAAACCGGGGGAAAAATGCTGGGCGGAATGGAATTTGTGATTACCGGCAAACTGGAATCGATGTCTCGTACTGAAGCTGAAGAAAAGATAAAACAGCTTGGTGGGGCGGCAAAGAGCGATGTGACTAAAAAAACGAATTTTTTGGTGGTTGGGGAAGAGCCCGGCTCCAAGCTGGAACGTGCCCGGGAAATGGGCATTAAAATAATCAATGAAAGCGAATTTCTGGAGCTTTTAAATAAATAAGAAGAGAGATGGAGAGAAACGATTTAAATGGCTGAAATCAAACCTTTTCGAGGTGTGCATTATAATAGGGAGGTAACGGGTGACATTTCAAGTGTAATTTGTCCTCCTTACGATATTATATCTCCCGATATGGATAAACAACTGCACAATCGCAATGCCTACAACTTTATCCGCATAGAATATAATCGTCTGCAAGCGGACGATTCAGAGGAAAATAACAGATATACCCGCTCGGCTGCTCTTTTTCAGCAGTGGCTGGAACAAAAAGTTATGATTACCGATGAAGAGCCGGCAATTTATGTGCACGACCAATTTTTTCATCTCGAAGGGGATGAATATAAGAGACGTTCGCTGATTGTCAGGGTGAGATTGGAAGACTGGGATAAAAATATCATACGCCCGCATGAAAATACTTTTAAGGGACCCAAGAAGGATAGAATCAATCTTTTATGGGCATTGAACGCCAATACCAGTTCCGTGATGTCCATGTACGAAGATAAGGACCTTAAAGTCACGTCTTTTTTGAAAAAAATGGATATCGGCAAATTACTGATTTCTACTAATGAAATTGATGGCGAGCGGCATAATGTATGGACAATTACAGAGCCTAAGGCGGTAAAAGAGTTTTGCGATTATTTTAATGATAAACCGCTCTACATTGCCGACGGACATCACAGATATGAGAGCGCATTGATTTACAAAAAAGAACGCAGTACCTGCGATGAAGTTGAAAACCACGATGCCCCTTATAACTTTGTTATGATGACACTGATGGATATGGATGACCCCAATCTCATTATCTTTCCCACGCATCGCCTGTTGCACGGGCTGGAGCCGGATGTAATCAACAACCTTGACGGAAAACTGGCATTATATTTTGATATTGAGCATTTATCTCTTGATGACTCCGACGTGTGGCAGAAAGTAGATTCAATTATTGAGGACGAAGCAAATATGAAATTGACGATTATCGGCTTAAAGCAGGGAGCTGTATCAATTTTGACATTGAAGGATTTGAATACTGCTGTTGCTATGATGCCGGCGGAACGCTCCGATGTATATAAAAAAATGGATGTCAGCGTAGTTGACCATGTCATACTGGAAAAGATTTTGGGCATACAGAGCGATGATGAAAAGCGAATTGCTTATACTCACGAAAGGAAGGAAGCGGTGAACAGAGCCTTAAACGGTGATTGCCAGCTTGCCATTATTATGAATATGGTAAAAGGGCAGACTATTAAGGATATCGCTGATGTAAAAGACAGAATGCCGCGCAAATCCACCTATTTCTATCCCAAGCTGCCGTCAGGGTTGATAGTGAACCATTTGGTGTAGTAGCGAACTGTATTTAGATTCTTTGCTAGGCTCAGTACGATAAAAAAACGTAGGGGCGACCATTGGTCGCCCGCTTTTATGTTTCCGTATATGGCGGACGGGCAATGCCCGTCCCTACGGGAGTAACGATTATATTGTCATCCTGACCCCGATTTATCGGGAGAAGGTTCTCGGGGGTGGGGAGTAGCAGAACATCAGGCTACTTCGGCAACAGGCAGGAACACTTTATAAATCCCCACCTCAGATGTTGAGGTCCGGCTTGTAGAGACGAAATCCCGATTAATCGGGACTTCGTTAGTCCGTCACGAATTCAGCATGACAAAATAATCCATATTTCCGTTCATAGAGCCTGTCCTGAGCTTGACGAAGGAGGCCTGTCGAAGGGAACAGCGATAAATATCGAATTGCATTTAGATGCTTTGCTACGCTCGGCATGACAAAAAAACGTAGGGACGACCATTGGTCGTACGCGCATGAGATACAATATGCAAATCACTATAATAATCGAATCAAATCCCCTTTGATTCCCCTTTTCCAAAGTGGAAGAATACGCTCTCTTTATAACGTAAAATAATATAAATTAAACGAAAAGCACTTTTCTTGATGATAAAAAAAAGTCAACATAATAGTCATTTCCCACTTTGTAAAGGGAGATTGAGAGGGTTTTAAGCGATTAAATATTCCCTGAAACTATCTTCAAGAAATACTCATGCATTCTGTTATCATCTGTCAGTTCCGGGTGGAAAGAAATCCCCAGCAGGTTATTTTGCCTGACGGCGACGACTGTGCCATTATCTAATTTTGCAAGAATCTCCACATTATCGGCAGCCTCTTCGATTAACGGGGCGCGGATAAATACGGAATGGAATGGCTTTTCCCCCAGCACTTTAATATCGAGGTCTGTTTCAAAACTGTCAGGCTGTCTGCCGAAGGCGTTACGCATTACTTTAATATCCATTAGCCCGAGTGTTTGGATATCGGAATTAGTCACTGTTTTGGCAAGCAGAATCATACCGGCACAAGTGCCCATCATCGGGAAGCCATCGAGCCCCATTCTGCGGAGCGGCTCTATAAGTTCATAGTTATTAGCCAGATTGAGCATGGCGGTGCTTTCTCCACCGGGAATAATAAGCCCGTCCAAACCTTTCAGTTCGTCGGGCTTACGTACCTGTTTAGTCTCAACTCCCGGTTGTTTAAGAACACTGGCATGCTCTATAAAAGACCCTTGCAGAGCGAGTACACCGATATTCATATTTTATATCTTGACTACTTTAGCGCTATAAACGTCCGGCAAAGCTAATAGCTTTTCTATCTGTTCCTTTGAGAAAGGGGCATCCAGCGCAAGAATCATAAGAGCCTGTCCTCTGGGTTTTAAGCGGCTCAAGTGCATATAGCTGATATTTACATCTCCGTCTCCGGCAATCTTGCCTACTGCACCGATGAGCCCCGGCCTGTCTCTGTGGTCGCAGAACAAGAAGTAGCCGCCGGTAGGAACAATATCTATCCAGTAGTCATTCATCCTGACTACATGTGTTTCTCCGCGCAGCACTGTACCGGCAACCGTAATTGTTTCCGAGCTGGTGGTTACCTCTATGGTAATCAGATTGGCATAGTTTTCGCAGGTTGATTCTTTTTGTTCGATAACTTTTATCCCGCGCCGCGCAGCAATAATATTGGCGTTAACAACATTAACTCTTTCTTCTGTTAAACGGTTTAGCACACCTCCGAGTATTGCCGCTTTCAAAGCGTTGGTATCATAGCCGGATATTTCACCCTGATATTTTATAGTAAGTCCGGTCATCTGCCCTTCTCCCAGATAACTGGCCACATTTCCGATAGTGGATGAAACTTCAAGGAACGGTGAGAGGAAAGGCATTGCTTCTGCCTTGATAAAAGGTGCATTGACGGCATATTTGGCAGGCTGGCCGTTGAATACATCTATAATTTGCTGCACTACCTCTGTGGCTGCCAGAGTCTGCGCTTCGGTAGTAGAAGCCCCGAGATGAGGGGTAACAATAATATTATCGCAATCAAAAAGCGGGCTTTCTGTGCAGGGTTCATTTTCGAAGACATCTATTGCGGCACCGGCAACTCTCTTTTCATTGACAGCTTTCACCAGTGCATCGTTATCTATAAGACCGCCGCGAGCGGCATTGATTATGCGTACATTCGGTTTAACTGTAGCGAGTTCCTTTTCACCGATGATATTTTTGGTTGATTCCGTAAGCGGTATGTGCAAGGTTATAAAATCCGACTCTTTAATCAACTGTGCCAGAGGAACCAGCTCTACCTGCAGATTGGAGGCTCTATCGTCGGAAATAATCGGGTCATAGCCTATAATCTTCATCTCCAAACCGCGCGCACGCCTGGCCACTTCCGAACCGACATTACCGAGCCCCACGATACCCAGTGTTTTACCTTTTACTTCCGTTCCCATAAAATCTGCTCTCTGCCACTTGCCGGATTTTAAGGATGAGTTAGCCTGTGGTATGTTACGAGCCAGTGAAAGCATTAATGCGACCGTATGTTCTGCGGCTGATACCGTATTGCCGGTAGGCGCATTTACCACGATAATTCCGTGCTGGCTGGCAGCATTTGTATCAATATTGTCAATGCCGACTCCTGCACGTCCGATAATCTGCAGATTTTTACCGGCAGCAATGATATCTGCTGTAACCTGAGTCTGACTGCGAACAATTAATGCGTCATAGTTTTCGATTATGGGGATTATTTCTTCAGGAGATTGCTTTGTTTTTACATCTACCTGGGCATATTTGCTTAATAAATCTATTCCTTCCTGTGCTATGGGGTCGGCAACTAGTACTCTCATTTTAACTTTTCACCTCAAACCCGGCCTCCGGTAAAGCCACTTTCAATTTGTTCAATACATCTTTAACATCTTCTTCGCTAACATAACCGAGATGCCCGATGCGGAATATCTTACCTGCCATATGTAATTGCCCACCACCGAGTACTGTGTCATACTGTTCACGCATTGTTTTCAGCAGCAGTTTGACGTCCAATCCTTCCGGAGCGCGAACCGAAGTTACGGTATTTGAAGCAAACTTTTCATCTGCAAAAAGCTCTAAACCGAGTTCTTTCACGCCCTGTCTGGTAACATCGGCAATATGTATATGGCGGGCAAATACATTTTCAAGTCCTTCTTCCATCATCATTTGTAGCGCTTTTTCCATAGCAAAAACAACCGAAATTGCCGGTGTCCAGGGAGTTTGACCTTTTTCAAAATAGCTTTTGGCTTTGCCTATGTCGAAATAGAAGCGCGGCATTTTTGCTTCGGCATTTGCCGCCCATGCTTTTTCGCTTACAGACA
>DIKD01000106.1 GCA_002421585.1 Dehalococcoidia bacterium UBA5627 | reverse complement strand
AGATTATGAGTGTATTGGTAGAGGGAGGCAGCATCCTTTTCGGTTCGCTTTTCGACCAGAAACTGGTAGATAAAGTGGTTGCTTTTGTAGCTCCGATTATTATCGGTGGAGAGAATGCGAAAACGGCTATCGGAGGCAGAGGCGTGGAAAAGGTTATGGATGCCGTTAAGCTTAAGATATTAAATGAAGAGCGATTTGGCGACGACATAATGTTTATCGGATATGTAAAGGAATAATGTATGTTTACAGGTATCGTTCAGGAAATCGGAATCATAAAAGAGATATCCTTTAACGGTAATAGGATTACCGTTACTGCGTGTAAAGTGCTAAGTAACATGCAGTTAGGTGAGAGTATAGCTGTAAACGGGGCTTGCCTTACAGTTACAGAGTTTACGGAAAAAACTTTTACTGTCGATGTAATGCCGGAAACTCTAAAAAGAACGACATTAAAACAACTCAGGAAAAACGATGAGGTTAACCTTGAACGTGCTTTGACGCTTGACAGTTTATTGGGGGGCCATTTGGTTCAGGGGCATGTGGATGCTACAGGCACGATTATTTCTATTAAAGATGAGGGCGTAGCTTCCGTCTTCAAAATACAGACATCCAAGGAAGTTATGGGTTATGTGGTGGAAAAAGGGTCTATTACCGTTGACGGCATCAGCCTGACAGTTATAGATCGAACAGATACCACTTTCGATGTATCCATTGTTAATTTCACTATGGAAAACACCGTTATATGTAATCGCAAAGTTGGCGATATGGTAAACTTGGAAGCCGATGTTTTAGCAAAATATATGGTTCAGTTTAAGAGTATGGGTGTCCCGGATAGTAATATTAACTTCGATTTCCTGCAGGAAAACGGCTTTTTATCAGCGGGGTAGACTTATATTAACAGAGGTATAAATGGTTTTATCGAGCATTGAAGAAGCAATTAAGGATATAAAAGATGGCAAGTTCGTCATTATCGTTGACGATGAAGACCGTGAAAACGAGGGCGACCTTGCAATAGCTGCCGAAAAGGTATCTACCGAAGCGATTAACTTCATGGTAAAGCATGCGCGCGGGTTGGTATGTTTGCCTATTAGAGGCGAACGTCTGGATGAACTGGAAATCCCGATGATGGTCTCCCATAATACCTCAAAGTTTACGACAGCTTTTACGGTTTCAATTGAAGCCAAGCATGGGGTTACTACCGGGATATCTGCTAAGGACAGAGCGAAAACCATTAAGGCGGTTATCAACCCGGAAACGAAAGCCTCGGATATAGCGCGCCCCGGCCATATATTCCCTTTGAGAGCCAAAGAAGGCGGAGTACTTGTCAGGGCGGGTCATACCGAAGCAATTGTAGATTTAGCAAAAATGGCGGGATTGTATCCGGCCGGTGTTATCTGTGAGGTAATGAGCGAAGACGGCTCGATGGCAAAATTACCCGAATTAAAGGAATTGGCTGACAAATTTGCTATTAAAATAGTCAGCATCGCCGACCTGATTACATACAGGCGCAGACATGAGAAACTGGTAAGATGTGTCGCCGAAGCAAAACTTCCGACTAAATATGGCGAGTTTAAAATACTTGCCTATAAAAGCGATATGGATGTTGACCAGCATGTAGCGCTGGTAATGGGAGATATAGAAGCTGATGAACCGGTGCTGGTAAGGGTACACAGTGAATGCCTTACCGGTGACGTATTCGGTAGTCTGCGCTGCGATTGCGGCGAACAAATTGATATGGCGCTTGAGATGATTGCGGAAGAGAAACGCGGTGTGCTGCTTTATATGAGGCAGGAGGGTCGCGGCATCGGTATTCATAACAAAATATCTGCCTATGGCTTACAGGATAACGGAATGGATACGGTAGAAGCCAACCTCTCGCTGGGATTTCCGGCAGATTTAAGAGACTACGGTATCGGTGCGCAGATACTAAACGATTTGAAATTAAATAAGATAAAATTGCTCACAAATAATCCCAAAAAGGTAATTGGGCTTGAAGGTTACGGGCTTGAAGTGGTTGAAACGGTGCCGATAGTCATCAAACCGAATCCTTATAATAAGTGTTATCTGGATACTAAAAAAGAAAAAATGGGTCATATACTGGATTAATAACTGTCAGTAAAGTCAGTGGAGGGTATAATGAACAAGAGTTTTGAAGGGATGCTGGTCGGCAAGGGTCTTAAGTTTGGAATCATTGTTTCACGTTTTAATGAGTTTATATCGAATAAGCTCCTTGATGGATGTAAGGATGCGCTTATAAGGCATGAAGTTGGCGAAGATGATATCTATGTAGCATGGACGCCCGGTTCTTTTGAAATACCGCTGGTTGCCCTTAAAATGGCTAAATCACAAAAATATGATGCTATTATATGTTTGGGTGCGATTATAAGGGGCGGCACTCCCCATTTCGATTATGTGGCATCGGAATACACCAAGGGCATCGCCAAGGTGGCGCTGGATACCCAGGTGCCGGTAATCAACGGTGTTATAACTGCCGATAATCTGGAACAGTCCATCGAAAGAGCGGGCACCAAGATGGGCAACAAAGGTTTTACCGCAGCTTCAAGCGCCATCGAAATGGCTAATTTGCTGAAGAAATTAAGTTAGCCAAGGCAAGCTGGCTATACAACTTTATAGACTGCATCGCCCGGCCTGACTCGTTCGGTAACCTTTATTCCGACTGCGTCTCCGGCTTTTGCGGATGTAACCGAGTTGTTGTCAACCTGCATGGAAGATACAATAAGTTCCATGTCCGTTGTATGCCCCTTAATACGTATCACATCACCCACGTTGAGTTCTGCCGAAAGTTCAATCCCGGCAACCACCGGATGTGCGAAGAAATCGGAGACAGTGCCGACTTTTATTTCAGGCATTTCATACCTCCTTTGTCTTATATCCGTCGGCTTAAGTATATGATACGAGTTCATCCAAAGCAATAGATTTTGGCAAATTATTTTGACATATTCACTACCGTCACGTATAATTAGCCTGTTTTTATCTTACCGAACTCAATACCCCGACCGTAAGGTCGTGGGAAGTTTATTTTTTGGGGACAGCAAATAATCGAGGTTGTAAATTGGCTAAAGATAACCAAAGCGGCTCCAAGCAACAAGCTGAAAATATTGAAAAGTTAGAGCGTCGACTTGATATGATAGACCGGCGCCTTGACGATATTGACAGTATGGTGTCAGCTGCTATCGAGAGAGTTATGAGCCAGCCTGCAGTGTTATTGGTAAATTGTCCCAATTGCGGTAAAAACGTAGAAATATCTCTGGTCGGTGTTAAGAAACCCGGTATATAGTCTTAATGCTGGAGGAAATATATGCAATTAGCATCAGCAATTGATAGAACACGATATAACATATTTGAATGGCGGCTTAATTTAAGTATTCCAATGAAAATTGTCATGGCTATAGCTATGGCTGGAATGACAGGTTTACTGGCACAGGTGAGAATATTCGTAGAGTGGAGCCCCGTACCTATTACCGGGCAAACACTGGCTGTACTGCTTGCCGGTGTGTTATTGGGGAGGCGTTGGGGCGGAGCCAGTATGGCGATTTATGCAGTTCTCGGTGTTGCCGGAGTTCCCTGGTTTACAGGTATGACCAGCGGACTTGGCGCTACCGGCGGGTATCTTATCGGTTTTATTCTGGCTGCTCTTTTTATCGGTTATGTTACGGATAAATATATTAAATCCAGACATTTTATCAGCATGCTTGGCGTGATGGCTTTTGCCAGTTTATTTCTTATTTATGTACCCGGAGTTATCTGGCTGGGTATTTGGTTAAAAGCGGTTAGCGGCGTATCGGTCAGTATTATTTCTTTGCTGGCGATGGGCGTTGCTCCATTTATAGTCGGGGATATTATAAAATGTGTTGCCGGTGCGCTAATTACTAAAACGGTAACTCCTAAAAAGGATTACACCGGCAATAACACGTAAATATATTTTTTGACTATATCAGCCATAATTAGTAAAATTACTTGTCCTCACTTTAGGGCGGTTAGCTCAGTTGGTTAGAGCGCTGCGTTGACATCGCAGAGGTCATTGGTTCAAATCCATTACCGCCCACCATACTGTACGATAGGCAGAACTCCTATCCTCTCTTCCAATACCCCATTGATCGGTAGTAAATAGTGGATTATCCCCTGGCGGTCTTTGACTTCAACTTTCTTAATAAATCCCTTGAGAAAGGCTCGCTTACCTGTTAGCTCACTCTCTTGTAATATTTGGCGCATATCTTTCACATAACTCTTGACTATCTCTGGACTAGCCAGTTCAACTCTCCTATCAAACAACCGGCTTGTAATCTGCATTTTTCTTTCCTGCAACTTTTCGATACGCAATTTAAGGTCATGAATTCTTGGAGCCAAGTCTGCAAGTGGGATTTTGCCTGTCTCAACCGCATCATAAAGCCGTTCAAGCCTTCGATTGGTTTCGGTCATTTCTTCCAATACCACATCAAGCTCTTCCTGATAACCTCTCGAGTTAACATCCATTTCCTGATTAACCATTTCAATCAGACGCTTTAGATGCTCTTCAGTCAAAATATTTTCTCTGATTACTTTTACGACTGTTTCTTCAAATGATCGGCTGTTGAAGTAATGCGAGGGACATGAACCGGCACCTTTTTTATTGAGAGTGCCGCAAACATAGTAAGAATATTTTCCACTCTTTGCGTCCTGACCAATCATAGCCTTACCACAGTGACCACAAAAAGTGAAGCCACTTAAAAGGAAGCGGCTGCAAGTTCTTTTAGGATGTGTTATTTTCGGAGCTCTTTCCCTGATTAATTCCTGTGCACTATCGAAAACTTGCCGACTCACGATGATTGGGCAGGCATTCTCAACCCTGATGGGGTCCAATCCACGTTTACTATTACGTCCCCAGACAAAAGAGCCGGCATATGCTTCATTGGACATGATGGTGCGTATAGCAGTTTTCCCCCATCCTTTACCTCGGGGCGAGGCGATACCCTTATGATTTAACTCCTTGGCGATTTCAGTCAGCCCCTTTCCTTTCAGGGCATCAGCAAACATCGAACTTACTATGCCAGCCTGGTTTGGTTCGATTTCCAACTTGGTTCGTTCCTTCTCGCCGTCCTTAAAACGAACTTTCCGATAACCGTAGGGTGGTTTGCTAGATAAATAAAATCCACGACTGGCACTCTCCCGCATTCCCCTGGTTACCTCCTCACCAAGGTTATCCGAGTAAAATTCATCCAAGCTTTCAATGATTGCTTCTAAAAGTCGACCAGTAGGAGTATCGTCAAATGGCTCATTTATCGATATTACATGGACGTCGCTTTTACGCAGCATAGCTTTATAGACAATAGAATCTTCACGGCTACGAGCAAATCGGGAATACTTCCAGACTAGGATGACATCGAAAGGTTTCTGGGGATGCCTAGCCAAGGAAATCATTTCGCGAAATGCTGGGCGTGCCGTAGTTCTGCCGGTCTCGGCCTCATCAACAAATTCACGTACTATTTCATACCCGTTGTTCTTGGCATAATCTCGGATTGCCTTTAGTTGAGCCGAGATAGACAAGTCAACGTCTTGTTTGTCAGAAGAAACCCGGGCGTATATGGCAACTTTCTTAACGCGATTCTCCATTCCAACACCTCTCTTATCGGTAAACTATAGATGCTTGTGAAATCCTTCCACTTCAACTGGATTAAGACGTTCAATTTGTGGCTGTAAGAGTCCGATGCTGTGAGAAAGCACCACGACCAACGCCACTTTAACAAGAGATCCAGCAACAACCAACGGACTGGCAATCGCAACCAGTCCTTCATCCTCCTCGCTATCAAGAACAGTGATTCTGCGAACCAGGTGTGGTTTTTTAGCTTTAATTACCATATCGACCAAAGAACCTGGGATAACTGACCTTCCCTTCCTCGGGAATAGTTCATCTGCTCCACAGATGTTAGCGTCAGGATCATCGTTATTCGCACTGCTGGTCCAGTAGTTTAATATCCAATTATCCACTTTAGGCCCTTGCTCATAAAG
>DIKD01000096.1 GCA_002421585.1 Dehalococcoidia bacterium UBA5627 | reverse complement strand
TCTTTAACAGTTCGCCGGTGCAATCGATAAATACCAGCCCCATATCGCTGGTTTCGAATACATTTACGGCATGCCCGATGCTACCGTCCGCATAATCGATACTGACCCAGCCGGCTCTTATGGCAACTGCTTCGGCATTGTTGTGCAGACTTTCGGCAAAATCACTGCAGACAAAGGCTTCCGGTCCGTCCTTGATGTAGGGCAGGGTATTGGTATCGTCTTCATATATAAATAGCAGCAGTTCATCCCAGGTAGGGTTGGAGGCATCCTCGTTGTTAATGAGCTGAATGGGTTTGTTATCGCCGCCGACAATAACCGCACCGCTCTCCGAGTATAAATATCCTTCTTTCGGGAAGAAGAATAAATCGCAGCCGGTTATGAAAAGCAACAAGCAGAGTAGTGTCGATAATAATAATTTTTTCATAGCATGTATATTATTCTAACGTTTTTTTATGTTTAAAGATAGGTATTGCAAGAGTTGATGGGCTATTTATGTAACGAATAGAGGGAAGTGATCTGTTATTTAAATTAACCAGCCGGTTTTCTTAATCCTCCAACCAAGAAGCAGCAAGCATCCGGCTACAAGCTGCGGCATCCCTGTTAGCATCCAGAGGGCAATCTGTCCGTTACTCAGATAATAAAAAGAGTGCATTGCAAATGCCAGAGAAACGGTAATCAGCAATATTCCGGCGTAGTTTGCCTTCCAATAAGAGATAACGTATGCGGCAAGGGCAATCAATCCCGGTACAATAAGAAGTATTCCTGCCATATCGCCGGTCGAAATATCCTTCAGTGCCCCCTCACTAACCAGCATCACAATCATAAAAGCGGCGGCTATAAATGCAATAAACCTGCCGATGTGTATCAGCAAACTTCCCATTTTCCTCTTGCCATCAGTGTCTTTATTTTCTATATCCATCTGGTCCTCTTGCTGGAGCTTTTTGCCGATGTATTTATCTGTATACTCTTGTCGGTAAGTGAAGCTTCTACTAAGGTTTGTAAACTCCCGCGGTCGGCAGCAGTAACTACCGCCTGCTCGTGTGCTTCGGATAGGGCTACCGGGTAACCCTGACCCTTATGGCACTGGTCGAGTATTAAGCTGTGCGTCAGGTTTAAAAGGGTGTTGTTTCTGGCAATCCACTCGGGTATTTCTATCCGGGCGATTTCGCCTTCTATGTTTACATAATAAAAATAAATGCGGTGCAGTCCATAGCGTTCCTGGATTGAGGAACGGCTGATAAAGATAGCTGACCTCTCGTCTTTTTCCAGAAGAGTTAGAAACAGGTCTTTATCCTGAACGCCATCCACAATGTTGCAGGGGTAATCGCCGTTCGGGTGTTCCCGGCGGCACTTGTCACAGTTTACCGGTTCATATGGGCAGATGGAGATGCGAATGGTTCCCACAACATCCGAAGAACGCGGATAACTGATATAGCTTGCCAGCGCCATCATTTTCTTTTCGCTGATTTCTTTAATGTCATCGAGGCATTTCAAGAAACCCTTCTCCAGAAATTCACTGACTATGAATTCCGGAATGTCTTTACTCATCAGATTCCAGCGAATAAGCGTCCCGTCTGCAAGCAGCAGGGTGGGGATTTCTTCTTTTAGAGAGGATGCCATCTGCGTCAGGCATTTAAACTCTTCTATGTCGCGCTTGATGCCAAGCAGGTTGCCTTCGATTGCAACCTCGCGGTTACTGCCGTCTGGGGATGTCATAACCAGGTCTGTTTTATCGAAATAGAGTCGGGGTGTGCTTTCAAGCCGTGCATCGGAGCAATCCCCGTACTTTAAGTAAACGCTGCCGATGTTAATGAGATAATAGCGTGTGGAGTGATGGCGGTCGACGTCGATTTGCGAGCCGTCGGTGGCAAGGATGGTGAAGTTTGCCGGAGGCTTTTCGGGAGAATATTTATTGGATAGGTTTTCTACCGGTTCGGCAGGCATCCAGCTGATTTTTCCGGATACGATTTTGTTCTTCAAATCGTCGAGGCTTAAGGAATTATCACAAAGCACCGACATCGCTTTAGCCAGGTGTTTTTGCCGCTCGGCATCGCCGGCATCGATGTGTTCGGTCATCTTCTCGACCTGCGAGGCAATTTTATCTAAATCCAGCGACATCTGAACTCCTTAATATATTACATTAGTATAGTTTATCAGGATTGATGACTCAAGCTCGGTAAAAGGATAAGGATTTTTCTAATGGTCTTTGCAAGATTTCCCTCTTTGGAAAAGAGGGATTAAGGGAGATTTGACGCATATTTCGCTATCTATCCGGGTAGCGTGCCAAAATCCCTCTTAATCTTTGTTTGCTAAAGGGAGAGAACTGTAAAGTGGTATGATAAATAGAATTTTTAGATATCCAAAGGTTTTAATATATTGTTCAAAAAAGTACAATGCATACGGAGTATGAAATGAGGGAACATCCAGAACAACTATTTTGTCTAAATGACTTTTCTATGATATTTATTGAACTCTCGCGGAAAATATCGCAAGAAATCTTTTCGTTGGATTTTGACAGGTTATTAAATACCAATCCAGAGGATTTAGCAGATTATTTTGAACAAAAATATAGACTGGAGTCTGTAAAAATCAATGAGTCAGATATTAAAGTATATCAAGAATCGACACGAATAGATATGACGGGAGAGGCTGATAGATGTGTAATTGATAATAGTAAACATCCTTATTATTTTAGAGGTACTCTATTTTCCTATCATGTTCCTTTTTCCGGTGATAAGGAATTATTTCAAATACGACCCGTACATGGCACATATCCGCGTGGTGATAGCCCTAGAGCTATAATAAAAGAAAATCATCTCATTTTAGAATTTGAAACCGCTACAAATGATTTGGAGTATATAAGAACAGAGTTTTTTCATGAATTGGATGAAATTAAAAAGTGGTTAAGCTGGCTCGAGGCGGATATTAAACTATATAATGATGAGATAAAAATCATAGCTTTATCAGAAATAAGGAAAATGAGGCAAAGACTGTTTAAAGTAAAAGGTCTAGTCTCGGGCCTTGATTTTACTATTCAGCATACAAATTATACTCCGCTTGTCGTCCCTGATATTAAACGCCAGTTACATCCCGTATTGCCACCAATGGAGGATGCCCCTTATTTGTGTGAGCCAGCGCTTGAAATGGAGGAATATGAAAACATTTTATCTATAATATCCGATGCGGTATCGATGATTAGCCGAAGTCCGCATGTTTTTCGTTCGCTTAGTGAAGAGGCAATCAGAAACCTTTTTATTATTCCATTAAATGCTCAATATGAAGGGATGGCAAACGAAGAGCTTTTTGTCTTTAGCGGAAAAACCGATATTCAATTAAGGGAAAGGGACAAAAATGTATTTACTGCCGAATGTAAATTTTGGCGTGGACCTAAAGCATTACTGGATAATATAAATCAGTTATTAAAGTATTCTTCATGGGCAGATGGGAAGCTGGCGTTATTAATGTTTATTCATGATAGCTTGTTTGCTTCTGTTTTAGCCAAAATTCCCAAAGCTGTTCGTACACACCCTAACTTTTATGAAAAAATTGATTATGAACCTGAAAATGGCTTCCGTTTTATTCTTACGCACCCTGATGACATATTGAAGGAAGTAGTCTTAACCGTATTGGTTTTTGAAATACCTTCATAATTGATGGTGTGAAAGATTATACTGTTTGTATAAATGAGAGAATACCGATTCTCATCGCTACGAATAACCTTATTTTAATTATCAGAAGTCATTATCTAAATAATCATTGACAAATGAAGAAGCAATCCTATTCAACATTAATAGAATCATAGCAAAATCCCAAGCTTCTTTTTCGGTCGGGTATCCTTCGGAAGAACGGGATATATAATGCAATAACTCTTCAAGATTGTGTGCCCAATAAGCGGCTAAGAAAGGGTTTTCCAAATGCTTTTCAGCGTCTCTCATTTGAGAAAAAATGTCGTCTTCAATGTTCAGAGCCCAATCCAAAGACTGATAGTGTTTCTTCCATAAAGGCAAAAAGTTGATTTCATTTTCGATAAACCAGGAACGCAACTCTTGGTATAGGTTTTCTTCAACAGGCGTTGGAACCCTGTCGTCCTCAGTCGGTTTATCAGTGCGAACCTTTTCAAAGATTAGATGAGAAAGACATTGCCATCTGTCCGCCCATTTTTCTATAAAAGCAATATCCGTATCTAAGTAATCCATATAGCCACCAGCCTGCTAGTAATAGTTGTAACTACTATATTGGTGAAACTAACAAACATTGAGCTCTATATTATTAAGGTTTGAAAGACTAATCCCAATGTTTTTAATTGTTGTTTCTAATCTAGCATCATTGCCTTTAATAGTTGGACTTGCTGAATTCTGAATTTTTCATCTTCAAGCACAGGTTGAAGTACAGTTACTTTTGCTTCTCCACCAATGACCACCGTTATCCTTTCTCTAGGATTTTTTATAAAGCTAGCAGCGTTTTCCGCAATTTTATATACACGGAATGCGAATAAGCTAGATGCATGTTCTTTCATGTGGTGAAGTGGTCCACCTTCGGATTCCCATAACGGAAATATATTATGCTTGATCATCTTAAGTTTATATAGGGTCCCGTTGGGATTATTTCCTTCAAGCATTGGGTATTCGAAAACAGCTTGTGCAATATAACAATTATTGAAACCATGTAAATCATAACCATATTTATTGTTAATCTCTGATTGATAGTTAAGCCCCTTAAAGCTTTTTTGAAATTCGCTCTTGTAACCCACCTTCGGTGTTAGAAAATAAAAATCACCAACTCTAACTTGGCTTGGTCTTTTACAGATAACAGTTTGATAAAAACGCCCATCTTCTGAAGAAACGCCTTCCGTCATAGCCAAAATATTGATTTGTTCATCCTTTATACATCTTGTAACTTCAATGGACGAGTTTTCTGGAATAAAATCGTATATACACCCATATTTGAGAAAAAAATCATAAGCAAGAAGCGATTCAAATATATCAAATGTAGTATCGTCAACATAAACTTGGCACTCGCTAATATTTTCTAATTTATCCAGGTTTTTCGAGTAAACATCATATAGAATATCATGTTGATTTTGAATATGTTCACTGTTTATGGGAGCCAATATACAACCATTTTTGTTTAACGTATCATACAAAATTTGATTAATAAAAGATTCATAAGACGTATTAGCGTTAATGTTCAGTGTATGCTTATTCTGCATATTGGATAATTTGTTACGATTGTTGTAAAAAATTCGTGATAACTCATTTGTAAACATCATAACACCCCCGTTAATTTATCTATACTACATATATTATTATATTGTTTGATTATCCAGTTCCAATTAGTGTTATTGCAGCTTTATCTTTCATCTCTATGTCTTTTGATGCTCCAATAATTATGTTTACGTCTTTGGGGAACGATTGCTGTAAAGTCTCTACTATCTTATTAACTTCATAAAGATTCAAGTTATCCCCCGCAACAATCTTAAATATTATATTTTTGGTATCGTCAGAATATAAAGGCAAATCGGACATTGCCCTGTATAAGGCTTGCCGTGCAGCATCGCTTAAGCAATCATCTTTTGATCCAAAACCGTTAGAGATCCATGCTATGCCTACGTCTGTCATTGTATTCCTGATATCTTCGATATCTATGGTTATTAATTCCGATGATTTAAAAATGTTTGCTAAATCGTATGCCGTAAGCAGTAAATTTGCCTTTGATAATTGGAAAATTTCGTTTATATCTCCTGTACAGGTTATTGAGCTAGTGGTTGTATTATTTCTTTCAATGAATAATGCGTCAACCTTTTTTAACAATTTTAAGATTCCTATTTCAGCAACCTCGGAGCGAATAATGCCTTCGAAGTTAAACGGTTTTGTTACAACAGCTAAAGTTAGCGCACCACTTTCTTTGGCTTTTTTCGCTACTTCTATTGCATACTTTGTTCCTGTACTACCACCCATGCCCGCTACGATGATAACCACATCCGCTTCATTAAAAATATTTGTGATGTTCTTATGTTTTAATTTATCAAGGGATATATAGGTTGCCTCGGTGGAGCGTTTATATCGGAAATTGGAATTAACGAGTATTAAGTCTTCTCTGGCAAAATCAGTCTGCGCCATATTACTTATATTACTGACAACTTCACATCCGACATTTCCGACTGCAACGATTTTAGTAGTATGGGACTTGATTTTATATTTATCCGTCATTACTTCGTACATTGTTTCCTCACAAATAAAGGTTATTGTTACTATGTTACATGAACTTGTCCTATAACTTTTCTATTTGTTTCATCACTTCTTCTTTAATATTCAATGCCTCTTGTTTAAGCCCACTTTCTAATAAAAGTATTATTGTTTCCTCTAAGTTTGGCTTTAATCTAGCTTGTTGAGCGAGTTGAAGTTTTTTGAATAACTCGAGCGGAACATTGATTTTAATCTCCTCCCACCATGGGGTCGATCCGACCAAATTGTCTTGCCATTCAGGTAATCCCACAAGATTCTCATTATTCTTTCCCTTGAAATAAACAAGTTTTGGCTCGCGTTCATTGTTAATATTTTGGTCTAGAGTGTTTGCGAGCGATCGGGTCGGATTTATAGCCCCACTTTTTACTAGACGTTGTCTCAGAGCTTCTTGTGCTATCTCTGTAGAAGACATTGGAATTTTTTTTATCTCAAGTATTTCTTTTGCAGCCTCTTGAATTGTCATAGGGTAATTATCCATTTAAATCCTCCTTTGACTATTTTAATAGTATAAACTTTAATACTATTATACTTTCATACAAGTAAAGTTGTCAAGTGAAAGATTGTTAAAAGCTATTTATCAGGTGTTATCCCATAATCATTAATATTATTTATCATAATATAACATTCGCTACAGTTTAGTAATAAAAATGAAGCGATATTGCGTTTAGTACAGGTATCATATAGCGTTATATTGTAAGAATGCCTTCTGCTTTTAAACAAGGTAAATAATCATCAATAATGTTCGTATCTTACCAGTTCCTCGATAGGTTTGCGGTGTTTTACTCCCGGTTTGTCATCGGGATAACCGAGCGGAATGAATATTACCGGTTCTATATCATCCGGCAATTTCAATAATTCCCGCGCCGCTTTTACATCGAATGCTCCCACCCAGCAGGTGCCCAGCCCCAAATCGGTAGCTGCCAGAACGAGGTGGTCAACGGCGATGGCTGAATCAAGAAAAGAATAAACGTTTCCGTCTGTCCGTACCCAATTTTTTGACGGAAGGGCATCGGTTTTAGCGATTGGAATTGCACAGGCACAGATAATAACCGGCGCTTTTGAAAACCATGAACCGCGATAGACACGCTTTAATTCCTCCTCTTTTCCTGCGGTATGAATCACTACGAACTTGAAAGGCTGCAGATTGCAGGCGGTGGGAGCCAGTCGTGCCGCTTCCAAAATCTCTTTTATTTTTTCATCTTCTACAGGAACGGGTTTATAAGACCGGACGCTGTATCTGTTTTTAATAACTTCCGAAAATTCCATTTGTACCTCCCAAAAAATCAATCGTACAGTTATTATTATAACAAATCGGTTGCCGGCAGAAGAAGTAAAGCTAATAATGATATAATTAAGAATTATCTTATTTATAGGCGTAACAAATGTTTGCTATGTTAATGACCGTAGTGGGGACATCTCTTTCCGGAGTTATGGCTCCGGGACCGATGTTTGCCATTACCATAACCAAGAGCTTTAAATCACCCTGGGCAGGAACGCTGATGGCACTGGGGCATGCGGTTGTGGAAGTCCCTTTAATCCTGCTGTTGTATTTCGGTCTCTCGCATTTTTTCGAAAACACTGTGGTACAGTTCGTTTTCAGCCTTCTCGGCGGGGCAGTGCTGATCTGGCTGGCAGTCGGGCTGTTTCGAGCGCCGAAAGAGATGGCGGCGGGCGGTAAAGATATACGGTACAGCGCTTTTACAGCCGGGGCTGTCATGACCGGGCTCAATCCCTTCTTTTTAATGTGGTGGGCGACTGTCGGTGTTTTACTGCTGATGAAGTTTATGGCATATTGGGAAGTTGTTGCAGTCGGTCTGGCGGTATTTATTATAGTTCACTGGTTATGCGACCTCATCTGGCTATCATTTGTTTCGGCAGCGGTTTATAAAACGCATAGTATGTGGGGGGCGACTGTTCAGGCGCTGGTCTTTATCGCAGCCGGAGCACTTATGGCAGGCTTCGGAGTGTGGTTTATAGTATCGGGCATACAACTGGTGGTCTAATCTTTCTTTTGTATTTTATCCAAACAACACTTGCAATCGGAGTCGCACGGCTCCACGTGGATGGTTATGCTTAAGTTGGGGAGTTGTTCTTTCAGGTCTTCTTCCAAATGGTCGGCCATATCGTGGGCTTCTTCGACACTGATTATACGGTGCATTACCAGATGCAGGTCCATAAAGCGCTGGTTGCCCGATTTACGGGTGCGCAGGGCATGAAAATCAACGATTTGTGCTTTGTGCTCTACCAGTACCGATTTGATAATATCCTCTTCTTCTTTCGGCAAGGAGGTATCCATTATTCCGGAAAAGGATTTTTTGAAGGTAATAATGGCGGTTCTCAATATCAGTACCGCTACCAGCAGGGCTACAATCGAATCCATTATTGCCAGTCCGGTAGTAAGAACCAGTACCAAACCTACCAGTACGGCTATCGAGCTGTAAACATCAGCTTGCATATCCCGCGCTGTGGCTTCCAGCGCAACCGAATCCGTTTTGCGTGCTACTTTCAGGGCGTATGCGGCAAATATCAGGTTGATGATAATGGCGGCGGCAGTTACATAGATGCCCACAGTAACCAGTTCCACCTCGCCGCCCGAAATAATCCTGTCTATAGCCTGGTAGGCAATTAAACCGGCGGCACCGAATATAAAGAGGGAAATGATAGTACCCGAGATATTCTCAGCCTTGCCGTGCCCGAAAGCGTGCTGCTTATCCGGTGGCTTCGAAGAAATTTTGATGCCGATATAGCCGATTACGGCTCCGGCAAGGTCTATAAGGCTGTGAAGAGCATCGGCGCGAATGCCGATGCTTCCGGTAATAAAACTCGCTATCAGCTTCATTATGATTAATGCGCTGATGACAACGATGGCTAAACGTGAGACGTTTTCCCTGGTTTGTAACATAACCGGAAATCCTTTTTACAGGCTTATAACAATTATAAGGAAGGGCTTACGCATTAATATTCTGCTTTCTTGGCTTTAAACATCGGCAGCCAATCGATAAAGCGGCGCCATTCCCTTTTCTCCCAGACTACTAAAAGTGAAGTGGCGACGAATAACGAGTTGAAAGTGCCGGCGATGACGCCGATTAAGAGTGCCCAGGCAAAACTCTCTATGCTGGAGCCTATGAACAGAATAAGTGCCAGTACGGTTATAGTTGTAGTAAGGCTGGTATTTATGGAGCGGGAAAAAGTTTGATTTACACTGTTGTTGACTATCATTTCAAAGTTGGCTCCCGGATTTGCCTTGACATTTTCACGTACCCGGTCGAATATAACGACAACATTGTTGACGCTATAACCGATTACCGCCAGAATGCCGGTAATAAACATCAGGTTGACTTCCAGATTCAATGTTAGCCCGAGTATGGCAAATATTCCCAGTACAATCAGTGTGTCATGCAACAGGGTAATTATGGCACAGACGCCGTAACGGAAAGGCTTCGGCATAGCGCGGAATGCCCATGTTATATAAGCCATCACCACCAATGCTGCCAGTATCAAGCCGAAAACGGCAACTCTGGCGGTTCCGATGGCGGTTTCGGGAGGAATATCCTCGAATCCTTTTTCGGTAAACTCACCGAATGCGGCTGCTAAATCGGTTTTGATGGATTCTTTTTCTGCAGCGCTTAACTTTGCGGTACGGATAATAAAGTCATCGCTCGATGCCTTCTGGATAATCGCTGTGCCATAACCGATGGAGGTAAGTTCCGTTTCTAATTCTTCGATAGTAACCTGCTGCTCGAAGTTAACCGTCAAGCGTGAGCCACCGGAAAAATCCATACCTATATTCAATCCCGCAGACAGCAGGAAGATAATACTTATTAAAAGTGCCGATATTGAAATCGCAAAAAACAAAAACCGTTTTTTAATTATATTAATCATTGTTTACCTTCAATTTCCCTTCGATGTAAGGAGTGAATAGATGGGTTTTCTTGGCAAGC
>DIKD01000060.1 GCA_002421585.1 Dehalococcoidia bacterium UBA5627 | reverse complement strand
CAATCAGCGCCCCCAGCAGACAGTAGTTTAAATCGGCGTATTCAAAAGCAGTTCCGGGGTCGTTGTTTAGTCTTAAATTATTAAGTGAAGCCAGCATTTCTTCGTAGCTGTCGTTGAAAATCAGGATTTCGGAAAAGATACTGGGGATGCCGCCGGTCTGGTTGAGAAGATGGCGAGTGGTAATATCCGCTCCTCTTACATCTGCAATTTGAAAATCGGGGAGGTATTTTTGCAGAGGTTGGTCTATATCGATTAACCCCGAATCCTCCAACGACAATACGCCCAGTGCGGTAAACGATTTGGTGAGTGATGCCAGGTCGAACAGCGTATCGGTTGTCAGCGGTTGGTTGCTATCCACACTTGAAACACCGTAAGCATTGCAATAGAGGATTTCGCTTCCTTGTACGATTGCTATGGCAATGCCGGGGATTTGCTCTTTTTTCTGAACGTGCTCGATGTATTTATCGATATCAGAGTATTTGCTCTGTATGGTTGATGTTTCGGAATCTGCGGCTCCGGCGCAGCCTGTCATTAGTACAGAGGCAAAGCATACCAGCAGGGATAAAAAGAGCGTTTTTTTACGCAATTCTCTGGATATTCGATTGAATAAATAATTTAAAGACATTGTAGCTATCCGAGGCTATTTTTTTTATTAGCGGGCAATGCCGATAAGCCTGCTTATGTCGTCGATTCCGTTTTTTCTCATAAAGTCTTTTATACCATCGAGGATATCGATAGGGGCTTGCGGGTTAACAAATATGGCAGTTCCCACCTGTACGGCAGTGGCTCCCGCCATTAGAAATTCGATGGCATCTGTGGCAGTGGTAATCCCTCCGCAGCCGATAACAGGGATGCTAACAGCTCCGGCTGTTTCATATACCATTGAAAGTGCCACCGGTTTTACGGCAGGACCAGAAAGCCCTCCGCTCATATTGCCTAAAAGGGGCTTCATTTTGTTGATATCAATTGCCATTCCCCTCAAGGTATTGATAAGCGATACCGCATCCGCTCCGGCATTCTCAACAGCTTTGGCAATGCTTTTAATATCTGCCACATTCGGGGTTAATTTTACGATAACGGGAAGGGTAGTAGCTTTGCGTACGGCAGAAGTGACCGCGGCGGCGGATTCAGGGTCGGTACCGAACTCGACGCCGCCTGCTTTGACATTAGGGCAGCTGATATTTACTTCCAGCCCGCTTACTCCTGTAACACTATCCAGTATAGCTGCCAGTTTGGCATATTCATCGATGGTTTTTCCGGCAATATTTACTATAACCGGCACTTCCCATTTTTTCCATTCGGGGGCTTTTTCCCTTATCAGGGCATCGATGCCGATATTTTGCAGCCCGATAGCATTCAGCATACCGCGGTTGGTTTCACATACCCTGGGCTGCAGATTACCCTCTCTCGGTTCGAGAGTGGTACCCTTGCAAATTATGGCTCCCAGTTTTTGAATATCAATCAGGTTGCTGTATTCGCTTCCGTAACCGAAAGTGCCGGAAGCCGTCATTACCGGATTGGAAAGAAGTAGTCCACGCCTGTTTTTTGGCGCCAACTGAACGGAAAGGTTCACAATAAATACCCCCGCTAATTTTTTACTGATTATAGGCTACATCTTTTTAGATGGCAACCCTCTTGAGGATATCAGTTTTCGTATTGCGATAACCAGCGCGAAGATAACAACGCCGGTGATGATTATCGTTGCTCCGGAAGCAAGGTCGAGCCAGTAGGAAAGCATCAGTCCGGTAAAAGTAAAGATAATACTGAAAAGTACGGAAAGCGCCATCATCTTTTTCATATTATGGGTAAACTGGCGTGCCAGCGAAGCCGGTATGGTAAGCAGTGCGATTACCATTATGATGCCGACAACGCGAATCATTACCACGATTGTCAGCGCAATCAGGCAAAGCATTGTAAGGTAAATCTTTTCGGTCGGCATACCGATAACGGTGCTGTATTCTTCATCGAAAGATACTGCCAGGAATTCCTTGTACAGCAGGGCAACAACACCGAGAATAACAACGTCAAGTATCAGTATCAGCAATAATTCGGAATCCGGGACGGTTAAGATATTACCGAACAGGTAGCTGAACAGGTCGGTGGTGTATCCGGGAGTAAGCCCGATAAAAATGGCTCCCAGCGCCATACCGGCAGCCCACAGTATGCCGATAACGGTGTCTTCGGGGAGTTTGGTTTTACGGGTGGTCAGTCCCATTGCAATGGCGGAGAGCAAACCGAAACCGGTGGCGCCTAAAACGGGGCTGATACCCAGAAAGTAGCCCAGGCCGATGCCTCCGAAAGAGGCATGAGCGATACCACCGCTGATAAAAACGATTTTCTTGGAAACGACATAGGCGCCGATGATACCGCAGGCAACCGATGCCAAAAGCCCCGCCATGAGCGCATTTTGCATGAAGTGATATCCGAATATGTCGAACATTACAGGTGCTCCTTCAAAACACGGTGCGGAACGGTGCCGTGCGCAATCAGGTGAATCGGGCACTGGTAGGTATCTTCCAGTACTTCATCAGATATCTCTTTAGTACCGTGATAAACCAGCGTCTGGTTTAAACAGGCGATTTCATCTACATAAATGGAGATAGCGGTAATATCGTGGGAAACGAGAACAATCGCCATTTCCTGCTGAAGCTCCTTTAGCAGGCTGTACAGCTCTCCCTGCACTTTGGGGTCCACACTCTCCATAGGTTCGTCCAGAAGCAATAGTTTGGGATCGGATGCCAGCGCACGGGCAATAAAAACCCTTTTTTGCTGGCCTCCGGAGAGTTCTCCGATTTGGCGGTTTCTGTATTCCAGCATGCTTACTCTTTCGAGTGCTTCTTCGGCTTTCTTTTTATCTCCTCGGGAGTAACGACGGAAGAGTCCGGTTTGGTTGTAGAGTCCCATCAGAGTAGCCTGCCAGACGTCAATGGGGAAATTCTTGTCGAAATAAGATTTCTGGGGAACATAACCGATCTGTGAACGGCTTTCACAGGGGTCTTTCCCCAGTACGGTAACCGTACCGCGTCGGGGTTTTAAAAGACATAGTATAATTTTAAGAAGGGTGGTTTTCCCCCCGCCGTTAGGTCCGATGATGCCGAGGAAATCCTTTTCATGTATGGAGAAATTAATATCCTGTAATGCCGGGTGATGATTATAGTATGCCCAGACACCCTTAAACTTAACTATTTCCTTTTCTTTTGTCATAATCTATTCAAGTTCCAACGCTATGGATGCCGCCGCACTCCTCATATCTGATATGTAAGATGACGGTAGCGGGTCAATGTATAATACACTACCCGATATCTCGGCTGCAATTGTCTGGGCGTACGCGCCGGTCTCATGCGGGGAGGCAAAGACATAATTTAAGTTATTAGCTTTGGCGGAATCGATACATTGCTTAATCTTCTGTGCCGTTGTTTCTTTTCCTTCCTCTTCTACCGATAATTGTATAAGATTATACTCTGCAGCAAAGTATCCGAATGCCGGATGATATATTAAAAAGTTGCGATTCTGATATCCTGTAAAAAGTCCTGTTATAAAGTTATGAAGTTCTTCCAATTCTAAAGCATAACTTTCATAGTTGATTTGATAGTAATCCGCATTATCAGAATCCAAAGTGATTAAACCGTTGTAAATATTTTCGACCATCTGCCTGGCATTTAGCGGGGAAGTCCAGATATGAGGGTCTTCGTTAATTATGTCGATTCCGTCCGAACAATCGATAAGCTGCATATCCCTGTTCATATCTATGATATCGTTCATCCAGATTTCTTCGTAATCCACACCGGAGCCGACTTTAACAAATACATCGGCTTCGCTGACAAAAACCATTTGGCTGGTAGTCGGTTCGTATGTGTGAGGGCTGGCGCCGGCAGGAACCATTAATATCACTTCAACCTTATCGCCTCCTATCTGCTTTACGAAATCGGCAACCGGAGTGATAGAGGCGATTATTTTTAAGACATCACCGCCGGTTTTTGTTGTTGTTCCGGGTGTGCATCCTGCAAGTAAACCTGCCAACAGTAAGGCTGCTATCCCTGTTAAAAATAACCTCCCGGGTATTGTTTTACTATTTTTCATGTCTTATATTCCTCCCCGAAGATATCAAAAACAGAAAGGGTAGCAATGTTTTCTATTTTTAATCATAGATTATTACGTTATTATTGGTTAGCTGTTAGATTTTTTGCTGGTTTCCCTGTTGCACTTTGGGCAGAGCCCCACGAATTCAAGAATATGTGTTTTTATATTAAAACCGGTTTCTACGGTTATTTTTTTTCTGACTTCCCCGAGATTCGGTTCGTCGCAGGGGAAATTGATTATTATTCCGCAATTTGAGCAGAGCAGATGATGATGATGCTCCGCCGTGTTTATTTTGTATTTATGACAGTCACCCCCGGCGTGAACCTTGCATACCAGCCCCAGCCTGTCCAGTATATCCAGTACGCGGTATACGGTTACCATACCGATATCCGGATGATTATTTTTAAGCCCGTCATAGAGGTCTGCAGGTGATAAAAACTCATCTTTTTTGGCAAACTCTTTGATAACAGTTAGCCTTTGAGGTGTAGCCTTATAACCGTTTTGTCTTAAAACAGATTTAATTTTATCTTCGCTGAGCTTCATTTTCTAATTCATCACCATAATTAACAGCTATCTAAATGAAAATATTTTCAATTGCAATATTAGCAAAAGATAAGGGCAATGTCAATTGTCTCGTCTGCATTAAAATAAAAAGATAATAAGTATTGATTAACTGTCATAAATAGGTTACACTTAGGATGTATGAGGGGTCATTTTTTATATTTAACGAATCGCAAAATTGATTGGAGAGTAGTTGTTGCCGGCTTAACACCGCTTCCTCATTGTGGCAGGACAACAACTTTTAACCGGCATACGCTTTTACCCAGATAGTTTTTACTGCTTTTTATGACATTCCCATTAACGCTAAGTATAAAGGCATATATACACTGCTTCAGATAATCTGAGGCAGCTCAAGAGCACTTATTATACGGGGGGACAGACAAGTGAAAACTGCAAATCATAAATTAATGAAGCTTCGCCTGGAAGATGACCGCAAACGACTGCAAGAACAGTTGGAGCAATTGAAAGCCAGTCGTCCGACGGAAAACAGGCGTGAAGGAAGTCCCTTCGGCAAAAGGGAAGAAGAAGCCACCGAAACTGCCGACCTGGAGAATCGTATGGCACTTGAACATAGGACAAGTCAACAATTGGCAGAAGTAGAAAAGGCGCTCGATAAGTTCGAGAAAGGAACTTACGGAATTTGTGAAATCTGCGGCAAGCCGATAAATCCCGAGAGATTGGAAGCTTTACCACAGGCATTGTATTGCATGGAGTGTAACGCAAATAAAGCAAAGAATGGATAAGCTAAAGAGCTTCTTTAAGGAGTTTTACAACAGGGGTTCGGTCTTTTTATGGGTTTCATTACCGATAATTGCAGTTGACCAGTTAACAAAATACTTAATTAAGACGAACCTGACACTCGGTCAGTCCATACCGGAATCGGGATTTTTTCATATTACATATGTGCAAAATACCGGCGCCGCTTTTAGTATATTCCGTGACCATACCTTTTTATTATCCATATTTTCTATAATCGGCGTCATCCTGCTGTTGATTATTGTATTCTATCTATCTAATCGTATCGGTTTTTTAAGAAGCAAGCCGGCTAAATTATCGCTCGGTTTAATTATGGGCGGCACTGTCGGTAATCTCATCGACCGCTTAGGTCACGGCTATGTAGTCGATTTTCTCGATGTCGATTTTTTTGCCACTTTCAACGTAGCTGATGCCGCAATTTCGATAGGGGCGGTGCTTTTGGCTATCACCTACATCAGATTAGCCGGAGATTAACGGT
>DIKD01000004.1:1579-5590 GCA_002421585.1 Dehalococcoidia bacterium UBA5627 | reverse complement strand
ATGGTTAAGCATAATACTAAATGGTCTTATACTCCTATTGTAATTAACTCATAATAAGACAGTTGCTAAGCGTGTCGAAGGGTTTAAAGAACGGCATTTTGCTATAAACTCGGGGCGGGATAATCAAGTTGTGTTGTAGGGATTGCTTCGTTCCGACAAGCGGAACTCGCAAAGACGGTTTCTTTCTCGCCGTTATCACCCTAAAAGGCACTTCAGGTTCGACAGTCTCATCTCTCGTTACACTGGGACTAGACCACGAACGGCAGCGGGAGTGCCTTGTCATGCCGGGGCAGCCTGTGTGCTGGTTCTCCCCACCCCCCGGATCCTTCAGTCACCCCTTGTGACTTCAGGAGGACAGATAGCGGATTGTCATGAATAATCTTGAAGTACAGATAAAGCAAAACGGGGAGGAATCTGTCACTCTGAACGCAGTGAAGGATCTAAACACCATTCGATAATAATATGAAAAGGTGCGAGTCTATTAACAATAAACAAAGTGGTAGAGATTGTTATTGAAGTAATGTCGCATCAGTCCAAGTAATCTTTAAACAAAAATCCCCCTCTCCGTAAACCGGGAAGGGGATTCGTTGTAAGTCTTCTGAAAGCTATTTCCTGTAACTATCCAATTGTTTTAATACCCAATCTGACCATTCATCGATGCCTTCTCCTGTAATTCCGCTTACCTGGAACATATCTATGTCGGTGTTCATTCCGGTTACAGTGCGAGTAAAGTTTTCCGCATCGAAGTTTATATACGGAGCGAGGTCTATCTTGTTTATAATACAGGCATCGGCAATGGTAAACATCAAGGGATACTTGTGCGGTTTATCTGCCCCTTCAGGAGTACTAGCGATAATTATTCTTTTATATTCTCCCAGATCAAAACTGCCCGGGCAGATCAGATTGCCGACATTCTCTATGAAAATGATATCAAGTTCATCGAGGGGCAGGTTCTGCAATGCGGTGTCAACCATTCCGGCATCGAGGTGGCAACCTCCGTCGGTATTTATCTGAATTGCCGTTACTCCGGCTTTGGATAGTGTAACAGTATCTATGCTTGAAGCGACATCCCCTTCGATAACCGCCATCCTGGCTTTTTCTTTGAGTGCCTCTGCAGTCCTTAACATGGTGGTTGTTTTACCGGCTCCGGGCGATGCCCAGACATTAATCATCATAATGTTTTTTTCTTTAAGTAGCTTGCGGTTCTGCGCAGCTATGTGGTCGTTGGCATCCAGAATATTCTTCAAAACCTTGATTTCCATTTAATCCACCTCTATGCTTTCTATATATAATTCCTTGCCGGATATCATCTCGATATCCATCGAATGGCATTTTTCGCATTCCCAGAAAACGTCCTTTGGATTTACAATACTGCCGCAGTTGCAGCATTTTGCCTGCATCGGCACTTTACGGAAATTGATTGTCGCCCCTTCTCCGATGGTATCTTTGGTCATCAGCTCGAAGTAAAAAGCAACCGAATCGTCTACTGCTCCGGACATCTCTCCGAGCACCACGTTTACGGCGGTAAATTTTTTAGCATTGGCTTTTTCGGCTTCGTCGAGAGCTAATTTTACCAGGCTGCGGGTAATTTCCAACTCATGCATGATTAACAAATCCTCGGCAGCGGTTCTCCCACCAGCATATCCACAATCCGCGAGGTTCCCAGTGCAGTCGTTAAGGTCACTTTAGCTGTATGTTTTTCGGTTACCTCGCCGATAATGACGGCGTTCTGTCCGTATTTATTTTTTTTCATTTGAGCAAGTATATTGTCGGCATCTTCCGCTTCGACAACCGTCACAACCTTTCCCTCGTTGGCGATATACAGCGGGTCGAGCCCCAGCATTTCGCAGGCGGCGGCAACCTCACGTCTAACCGGAATCTTTTCTTCATCTATTCTGATACTTACACCCGATTGCTGAGCGATTTCGTTTAAGGTGCTTGAAAGCCCGCCTCGGGTGGGGTCTCTCATACAGTTTATTTTAGAGCTTACCTGCATCATCTCGGCTATCATAATATTTAGCGGGGCGCTATCGCTCTCCAGCTTTGTCTCGAATCCAATCCCCTCCCGCTTACTGAGCACTGCAATGCCATGGTCTCCGATGGTGCCGCTTAAGATAATCTTGTTGCCGGGTTTGGCATTATGCCCTGAAATATTCACTCCATTCGCTATAATTCCTATGCCGGCAGTATTGATAAACAACTTGTCGGCGTTGCCGCGGTTAACCACCTTGGTGTCCCCGGTAACTATTTTCACACCGGCTTCTTCAGCCGCTTCCTTAATCGAATTTACGACAGCTTTCAGGTCTGCTATCGGCAGCCCTTCCTCGATAATCAGCGCCAGACTCAAATAGAGCGGTGTGGCTCCCATAACCGCCAGGTCGTTAACCGTACCGCAAACGGATAATCTTCCGATATCGCCGCCCGGGAAGAACATCGGCTGTACCACGTGGCTGTCGGTGGTAAAGGCGATTTTTCCTTTGGCATCGAAAACCGCCGAATCATCCAGCCTGTTTAAAATCGGATTTCCCAGTATCGATAAGATATTATTATTGACGATATCATGAGATAAACTTCCGCCGCTTCCGTGAGCAAGCAGTATTTTTTCAGTCATTACTCTCTCCGTATTGATAATAGGCGGCACAACTGCCTTCGGATGATACCATGCAGGGGCCGATGGGGTTCATTGGGGTACAGACCTTTCGAAATAATTTACACTCAGGGGGGATTTTAACACCCCTTAAAACCTCTCCGCAAATACAACCCTTCTGTATTTTAGTGGGGCCGGGGTCGAAATCGAATTTCAGTTCGGCATCGAAAGCGGCAAATGCAGGGCTTAACTTCAAACCGCTGTCGGGGACCTCTCCCATACCGCGCCAATTGGCATCACAGGGCGTAAATACCTGTTCCAGTATCTTTTGTGCGGTGATATTGCCATCATAGGTTACACTGCGTTTATAAGCAATTTCTACTTTTGCTTCACCTCGTGCGGTTTGCTGTGCCAGCATATCTATGCACTGCAAAATATCCAACGGTTCGAATCCGGCAACGACACAGGAAATACCGTAGTCGCGAGCTATAAAATCCCAGGCTTTGGCTCCGATAACGGCGCTGACATGCCCGGGGCATATCAGTCCCTGCAGGTTGACCTCTCCAGAATCAAGCAGGGCTTTAATCACCGGCGGGCATACTTTGTGCAGGGAGAGAATATAATAGTTTTTTAACCCTTGCTGTTTTGCCTGCAAAATAGAAGCGGCAACGGTAGGGGCGGTAGTTTCAAATCCGACTGCGATAAAAATTACAGATTTCTGCGGATTGGCTCGGGCAATCTCAAGAGCATCCAGCGGGGAATAGACAACGCGCACATCGCTGCCGTTGGCTTTAGCCTCCTGTAAATTGGAGCTGCTGCCGGGAACTCTTATCATATCGCCAAAGGAGGTTACTATAACATCCGGAATCTTTGCCAGGGCGATAGCCTTGTCCAGCTCGGAATTATCGGTAACGCAAACCGGGCAGCCCGGACCGGAAGTCAGCATCAAATTCTTCGGCAACAGCTGTCTTAACCCGTTTCTCATGATGGCAACGGTATGGCTGCCGCAAAACTCCATGTAGCGCGCTTCTTTTACGGTATGGCGTTTGATGCTGTCCACCAGCCCTCTTGCCATATCTGATTGCCTGAAGGAATCCAATTCAGCCATCAGGAACTTGACTCCTCAGGCTCCATGTCTGCTGCCAGTTCCCTGAAAAGTTCCAGGGTGGCTTCGGCTTCTTCTCTATCCACTATGGAAATGGCATATCCGGCGTGGATTAAAACGTAATCACCGATTTTAGCCTCCGGCGTCAGCATCAGGCTGGTCTTGCGTGATATGCCTCCGACATCGACTTCGGCCTCAGAACCGTCTATTGCAGTAATAAGCGAGGGAACTGCAACGCACATATCGTTTTCTCCTTATCTATTATTGTAATGGGCGATTAGCGCCTGTCCCAGGGCAAGCCCTCCGTCGTTACAGGGAA
>DIKD01000004.1:415-1527 GCA_002421585.1 Dehalococcoidia bacterium UBA5627 | reverse complement strand
ACGCCGCCGCTCAAGGCAACCGTTTTTATGCCTGTCTTTCCGGCAATTGATATACAGGTCTCTACAATCATCTCTGCCATCGTCTTGTGAAATCTGGCGGCGATAATCTGAACCGCTGTGTTTTCGTTAACATCTTGAATTATACATTTTATCAGGTTTTCCAATCTTATTACAGAAATGTCATCATTGTTATCGATCTCGAACGGATAAGCATTCTGCATGACAGTATCATTGATATCGTCCGCAGCCGACATTTCCAGTTCGATGGCTGCCTGCGCTTCGTATGCGGCTTCTCCGCAGATTCCGATGATGGCGGAAACGGCATCGAAAAGTCGCCCTGCGCTGGAAGTCAACGGGCAATTGAGCTTTAACTCCAGTTGTTTTTTAATGGTATCCAGTTCAACCTGCGGAATCTTGCCCGGAATCGGCAGTTTAGCCAAATCGGTCTGCGTTCCCAGCAGGGTATAGATATAACCCAGAGCCATTCGGTAAGGCTTATGAATGGCAGCCGCCCCTCCCGGCATAGGTATATATTCAAGGTGCGCCAGTCTCTTAAAAGCGCTATAGTCACAGAGCAGAAACTCTCCGCCCCACAGATTGCCGTCAGTCCCGTAACCGGTGCCATCGAAGGACACACCGATAACCGGCGTCTGAATATTGTTTTCGGCCATACAACTGGCAATGTGCGCATGGTGGTGCTGCACTCCGACAGCCTTCAAGCTATTTTCGGCAGCGTATTGAAGCGCATATTTGGTAGCCCGGTATTCGGGGTGCAGGTCATAAGCAATTACTTCGGGTTCTATCCTGAAAAGGTGTTTATACAATGCAATGGTGTTTTCGAAGTGTTCCAGCGTTTCGGCATTGTCCATATCGCCGATGTGCTGGCTTGAAAAAGCATACTTATCTCGGGTGAGGCAAAAGGTGTTTTTCTCTTCCGCTCCGCAGGCAAGTATCTGCTTTGCATCGAAAGGTAACATAATGGGAGAGGGGGCATATCCGCGAGCGCGTCTTATTGCGCGTGCTTCTCCTTTTTCCACCAGGTAAACACTGTCGTCGTAGCGGGAATGGATATCCCTGTTGTGCAGAATAAAATAATCTGCGATTCCATTAAG
>DIKD01000004.1:0-341 GCA_002421585.1 Dehalococcoidia bacterium UBA5627 | reverse complement strand
AGTGGGGTGGGGGGCAGCATTACCCCCAGGTATTTATTATTTTCGGCGATATTTAAGGCTATTTCCGTATCGTAGTTACGTCTTTTTAAAAGTACAATCGGCGCCTGCGCCGAGCAAAGGAGGTCAGCTTCTTTATCGGATATCAAACAGTGTTTTCTTATATCTTCGACAGAAGATATCATCAGCGCAAAGGGCTTGCCGGGGCGTTTCTTTCGCTCTCTCAAGAGACTAACCACTGTGTTGTTTGTGGCATCGCAGGCAAGCTGGAATCCTCCCAGTCCCTTAACAGCGATAATTTTACCTTCGGCTATCAACTGTGCTGCTTTTCTTAAAACATCTTC
>DIKD01000034.1:1123-4102 GCA_002421585.1 Dehalococcoidia bacterium UBA5627 | reverse complement strand
AGGTATCAGAAACAGCGGTGATATTATAAAGGCCATCGCACTGGGAGCGGATGCGGTGAATATCGGAACTTCCGCCTTGATTGCACTGGGTTGCCATGTCTGCCAGCAATGCCACACCGGCAAATGCGCCTGGGGAATCTGCACCAGCGACCTGAAGCTGACAAAGAGGGTCAATCCGGAAATCGGCGCCCAAAGGTTGATTAATCTTCTGCGTGGCTGGAGTCTCGAAATCAAGGATATTCTGGGCGGATTGGGAGTAAATTCCATAGAAAGCCTGAGAGGCAACCGCCTGCACTTAAGAGGGGTCGGACTTACAGATACCGAGCTGGAAATACTGGGTGTCAGACCGGCAGGGAGATAATAAAATGAAAACAGATAATATGACTGCAGTTAAAATTGATGCATGCGGTATTTACTACCGTGAACTGAATGAAAAACTACGGCAACTGATAACAAACGGCGCTGAAAATATCGAGATTGAAAACGTCTGCGGGCAGAGGTACATCGGCACCGATCTTGATGGACAGGTCAATATCGAGATACACGGCACTCCCGGAAACGACCTTGGCGCATTTATGAACGGGCCGACTGTAACGGTATACGGCAATGCTCAGGATGGATGCGGCAATACTATGAATGAAGGCAAAATAGTAGTTCACGGACATGCCGGGGATATAACCGGTCTTTCGGCCAGAGGCGGGAAGATTTTTATTAAAGAGGGCGTCGGCTATCGTGCCGGAATCCATATGAAAGAATACGAGGGGAAAAAACCGATACTGGTTATCGGCGATACAGCACAGGACTTTGCCGGCGAATATATGGCAGGCGGAATAATGATATTATTGGGGTTGAATCTGGCAGAAGGAGAAAAGCATCCGGGAAAATTTCTCGGTACCGGTATGCACGGCGGCGTAATATATTTAAGAGGAACTGTAGAGGATTACCAGCTCGGAAAAGAAGTGGGCATTGCCCAGCTCGAGCAAAAAGACTACCAAATTTTAAATCCGCTTATAGCCGAATTCTGTAAACATTTCAGTTACGACAATGAAATGATAATGAATCGTAATTTTCTCAAGCTCTATCCACGCTACCTGCGTCCGTACGGCAGACTCTATGCCTATTAAAACAGAACACAATCTCTGCTATACTTAACATAGAGCAAGAAATAACCCCGAATGAGAGCAAATTTTGTTCAGCATACTGTTTATATGCGGAAATATAGATGAAATAAAATGTCTTGAAGCAGACCTGCGACAACATGGCTATTCCTTTTGTGGCATATCCTATGAAGATATAGAGCAGGATGAATTGCCTCCGACTACACCGGATATGGTTATTATAGAAGTGTCCGGTTCAATTCCTACACCAAAGTCACTTAACATGATTACCCGGATGAAAAAGAAAACAACCTTGCCCGTGCTTGCTCTAACATATAAAGATTACATGGATAGTATTATTACGCTGAATAAGATAGATGACTTTGTATTGTTGCCGTATGAAAAAGATGAGTTGATACTGAGAATCAGGCGGCTTTTACAAAAAGTTAAAAATATCGAAAGCAGCGACATTATAAAATGCGACGGACTGACTATCGACCTGGTTAAATATGAGGTAACGCTTGAAAACCGCGTGATTGAACTGACATTTAAGGAATACGAATTGCTGCTGTATCTTGCCGGCAATAAAGGAAGGGTTTTTACTCGCGAAGCCCTGCTTAATAAAGTATGGGGATTCGATTATTTCGGCGGCGACCGCACTGTTGACGTACATATCAGAAGATTACGCAGTAAAATCGAGGATTCCGAACACACGTTTATTGAAACGGTGCGCAATATCGGTTACCGGTTCAAAAAGAATACCGATAAATAGAATAAAACCATCACCCAACCCTGTATTCTCGGGATTTTCCGCAGAGAAGCCGAAAAAGCCCCTGTCGTTCTGACAAAAATGCCCTCTACCTTATTTAATAATGGCATACCGATAACCGCCGATAATTCATAGTGGTATTATCATTATTCATCTCCACAGATTTAACATTCCCGAAACATATCCGCAATAACACGGTAACAATACCCCTCTATACTAAGACATATAAGATTTGAGGAGGTATATATGGAAATCGATTCGGGTAACACCGCCTGGTTACTGATTTCATCAGCACTTGTAATGTTAATGACACCGGGCGTTGCTTTCTTCTACGGAGGTATGGTAAGAAGGAAAAACCTTCTCTCTACCATTATGATGAGTTTCGTATGTTTAGCACTGGTTGGACTCATCTGGGTTATTTACGGTTATTCACTTGCCTTTGGTAATGACACGGCAGGCATTATAGGAGGGCTTAATTATCTGGGACTTTCCGGAGTCGGGTTGGAAGCTTCGGACACTTATGCTACCACAGTGCCTCACCTGGCATTTATAATCTTTCAGGCAATGTTTGCCATAATAACCGTAGCGCTTTTTACAGGTGCGGTTGTAGAGCGTATTAAGTTCAGTTCCCTGCTGGTTATCAGCGTATTATGGGTTACTCTTGTTTATTGCCCGGTAGCCCACTGGGTATGGGGGGACGGAGGCTGGTTATATAATCTGGGCGCTCTGGATTTTGCCGGCGGGACTGTCGTTCATATCAATGCCGGTATCGCCGCACTGGTACTGGTGCTTTTACTTGGAAGAAGAAAGGGATTCCCGCAAACACCTATGGAAGCCAATAACATTCCGCTGGTGGTTCTCGGAGCCTCCCTGTTATGGTTCGGCTGGTACGGTTTCAACGCCGGAAGCTCTTTGGCAGCCGATGGTTTAGCGGCAAGTGCATTCGTTACCACCACTGTTGCCGCAGCTGCATCCGCTTTCACATGGATGATTATAAGCTGGATTCAAAGAAGACCTTCGGTACTCGGAACAGTAACCGGTGCCGTCGGTGGACTGGTTGCCATTACCCCGGCAGCCGGATTTGTAACACCGATGGGAGCAATTGCCATCGGT
>DIKD01000034.1:283-1071 GCA_002421585.1 Dehalococcoidia bacterium UBA5627 | reverse complement strand
TTTGCTGTTCATGGTGTCGGAGGAATATGGGGCGCCATTGCTACCGGTATCTTTGCCAGTTCTTCGGTAAACGGCTACAGCGGACTATTGGAAGGCAACGTACAGCAATTTTTAATCCAGATACTTGCCGTAGTGGTCGTGGCTGCCTTTACCTTCATTATGACGATGATTATAGGCAAGACTGTCGAGAAGACTATGGGACTTCGTGTCAGCTCCCAGGAAGAAATTGTCGGTCTTGACCTTTCACAGCACGGAGAGAGGGCTTACGGAGGTTTACTGAGATGAAGATGATAGAGGCAATTATACGGGAAGAAAAACTGGACTCTGTAAAGAAAGCGTTGGAAAAGGAAAACTATTTTGGTATGACGGTTACGGAAGTAAGCGGACGAGGCCGTCAGAAAGGGATTCCCCTGCAGTGGCGCGCCGGGGAATATACTGTAGACCTGATTCCCAAGATTAAAATTGAACTGGTGGTGCTGGATGAGGATGTCGATAAGATTGTTAATACCATCGCTTCCAATGCCAGAACCGGCGAAACAGGTGATGGCAAGATTTTCGTGCTCCCGGTGTCCGGTGTTATCCGTATCAGAACCGGAGATAAGGACGAAAACGCCGTTTAGAAAAGAATTTGGAATCATAGAATTATTTCCGAAAATGGTGATTCTTGTAATATTCCTGAAACATTAGCCCTGTAAAATAATAAATATAGAACTTGAACAGGTTTTTAAAAATGAAAAAAATAGAAGCCATTATCCGCGATGAAAGTTTGGAACCTGTTAAAAAAGCCC
>DIKD01000034.1:0-228 GCA_002421585.1 Dehalococcoidia bacterium UBA5627 | reverse complement strand
TATCGACCTGATTCCGAAGACAAAAATCGAGCTGGTGGTACTGGACCAGGATGTAAATTCAGTAATAAAAGCGATTACGGCTAATGCACGCAGCGGTGAATTCGGAGACGGGAAAATATTTATCATACCTGTAGAGAGCGCATTGCGCATCAGGACCGGTGACAGAAACGAGAACGCAATCTAGCCTGTTAATTAAATATAAAAGATCGTAAACAAAAAATAATAAAA
>DIKD01000074.1 GCA_002421585.1 Dehalococcoidia bacterium UBA5627 | reverse complement strand
GGGGAGACGCTTTTCCACCCATCTGATAATGGGCAATAGCAGGCTGGCAAAAATCAAACCAAGGATAAAAGGCAGCAGGACGCTCCGCAACACCCAGACTAAACAGCAAATGAAAATAAGCCCCAGTACGAATACTATGAGCTGCCCGTGCCTTCTCATTAACACTTTAAATGAACTCAAAGTAAGCCCCCACGGCCGTCACCGGGGCGGGAGAGAGAATAATCCCCGGTAATGGCAATAGTAAGTTCCAATATATGCCTACAACTTACCCACCGATATCGGCACACTTTCTAAAACTATAATATTGTTATAGATACTGTAACGTTTTATATCCGGTGTTTTCAGCTCTTTATTGCATGTACGGCAGCATTCCCTTTTCTTTTCGCCTCGTATGCCGCTTCCTGGACTGTATCGACTGCATCTTCTGTCTTTTCTTTAATTATGTCCACAACTTCTGTCGCTTTTTCACTGATTAGATGCCTGCTCTCTTTACCGCTTCTCGGCGCATACAGCAGTGCAATAATTCCGCCGGCGGCGCGGCCCGCCAGTAAACCGATAACCAAACCGATAGCATTATCCTTGTTCATTATTCTTTTCTCCTTTATTATTTTCTTTCTTTTTAAATACGTTGCAAATATCCCCGAATCCCTCACGAATACCCTGAAAAAGCGCCAGTATCGGAAGCAGCGGTTTAATTCCCTCCTGTAACATGGCAACAGTATCAAAAGTAATTTTCGACGCTTCTTTTACCTGTAACATTGTGGATTTCGTCGTCTGATAAAGACGATAGACCAGTACTGCAATAAAGATAAGCACTGCCGTGCTCACAAACCCCATAATGATTATAATCAAGTCACGGAACCACTCAATACCCATTTTTTGCTACCTCCTCGGCGTATTAAAGGCTGTTCAGTCTTATCCGACGAACAATACCCACGGTAATATCAAGTATGTACCCTGTATACGAAGACAACAAGCCCTTTTGGCGGTTAGTGGACAGGTATGTTAGTGCCGATATCCTAATCTAATGGATGGTAACTAAAGCACTTGACATGACAATTACAGTAGTGAATAATGTATCCAAAGGGCGCACTAAAGGATAATATGAAGGCATTAAAAGTGTACCAGGGAGGTGGTCTGCGATGGAAACTAAAGAACGTAAACCCGGAGATCTTGGAGTCCTGATGATCGATTTCAACCCGGTCGTCCGTGAGGGACTGCAGGCGATTATGGCTAAAGACGAACAAATAGAAATGACCGGTGATGTCTCGGACGGTGCTGAAGCCGTTGTGCACATAAGAAGAGCAAAGAGCGGTAGCAGACCTGTACACGTAGTATTGACAGAGACACGAAACGATAAACTGGATGGCGTACAGGCTACAAGGCTTATCAAGGAATCGTTCCCGGAGGTAGCTGTGCTGGTGCTGACAGAGAATCTTAATGATACCTATGTAATCGACGCCATTCATGCGGGTGCGGGGGGATATATTTTCCTCAAGGACACCGCCCCGGAAGCATTACTGCAGAGTATCCATCGCGTAGTCGAAGGGGGCTCACAGATAAAAACGGAATTACTGCACACAGCTGTGGAAAATCTGATTCAAAACGGGCGCAAGACACTTGCCGAGCGCACAACCGAAGCTGCTCATCTGACCCCCAGGGAAGTCGATGTGCTGAGGCTGATGGGAAACGGAGATTCCAATAAGACAATCGCTTCAAATTTAGGTATCACTCTGGACACTACCAAGAAGCACGTAAGAAATGTGATCGATAAACTGCAGGCAAACAGCCGCACTCATGCTGCCATTATAGCCGCTCAGGCAGGCATCGTTGGCACAGCAGTGACCAACGGCTTTTATCAGGATTAGTTTTGTCAGTTATATTAATCGAATTTCCCTGCTACCTGGAAACGGATTCCGAGAAGAATTACCTGATGTATCAACACTTCGGATTCGAAATTATAGATGAATTTGTCCTCCCTAAAGCTAATATTAGACTCTGGGCGATGCTGAGGGATAAGAAGTAGCATATCGAATCCGCTTTAACTATCCGCTGACAACTCCAGCATTTTGTCGATAGCTATCGCAGCCTTGACGCGAATATCTTCGGTAACGATTACCCGATTGGACATTTCCTGCAAGCACCACAGGACGCTCTCCAAAGTAGTCAGTTTCATATTGGGACACACCGCTCTCTCCGAGGCAGGGATAAATGTTATTAACGGATTCTCTTTCTGCAAACGGTGAATGGTACCGACTTCGGTGCCGACAATGATTTCTTTTACGTCTGTCTCCCGGGCAAATCGGCACATACTGCCTGTACTTAAAACTTCATCGGCTATGGCAACTACATCGGGACGGCACTCGGGATGAACCATTACCACAGCCCCCGGATACTTTTGCCTTAACGAGATAATATTTTTTGCCTGTATATGAGCATGTGTCGGACAATAACCCGGCCACAGGTGCACTTTTTTATCCGTTTTACCGGCTATGTAAGACCCAAGATACTGGTCTGGGATAAAGAGGATCTCATCGGCCTTAAGGCTTTCGATAACCTTCAATGCATTGGAAGAGGTGCAGCAAATATCCGCTTCCGCCTTCACTTCGGCAGAAGAATTGATATAACACACTACCGGAACACCCGGAAGTGTATCCTTCCTTTCCCTCAATCCTTTTGCCGTAATCATATTAGCCATAGGGCAGCCGGCCGACGGCTCGGGAATTAAAACTTTTTTAGCGGGGCATAAGATGGAGGCGGTTTCCGCCATAAAATGTACCCCGCAGAACACAATTGCATCGGCATCGGTTTTTACCGCCTTTTGGCTTAACTCCAGCGAATCGCCGACGAAGTCGGCAATATCCTGTATTTCGCCGCGCTGATAGTTATGGGCAAGGATTATCGCCCCTCTTTTTTGTTTGAGATGGCGGATACTTTCTATAATTTCTGAATCTTCATTTTCCATTATCAACAGATGTCCAGGTTCTTATCAATTACGACTGCCGGTTATTTCCGCTCTACAGACCCTTCTATATTTTCACCCTCATCAGTCTCACTACGCTCGACAGCTTCCCCAAGGGGAAGCCTAAATAACGCCTTCCCTCGGGGGAAGGTGTCATCCCGACTTATCGGGATGACGGATGAGGGAAAAAGCAATCAGAATATATATCACCAAGCCGCTCATAATGAATTTATATTTAACAGCAACAGCCTTTGTCACAGCCCTTGTTAACTACTTTTATGCTGTCTCCCGCTTTTGCCGTTCCGCCGCGGATGACCTTGGCAAAAACACCCTCTTTAGGCATAATGCACTTGCCCGTCTGCTGCATTATGGCGCACCCGCTATGGCATTCCTTTCCGATCTGGCTGATCTCGAGGACAAGCTCTTCCCCGACCGCTACATGTGTGCCGATGGGTAAAGAGACCAGGTTTATCCCCTCGGTAGTCAGGTTTTCAGCGAAATCGCCCGACCCGACATTAAATCCCATATCGCGCATTTTCTGGATACTTTCGATCGCCAGCAGGCTTACCTGCCTGTGCCAGTCTGAACTGGCATGGGCATCGTCGATAAGCCCGAACCCCTCTTTAAAAAGTCCGCTCTCGATTATTTTTTTTATAGTGCCCTTTTCCTTGCTATGACAGACAGCGAGAATTTTTGCCATTTAAGATAATCTCCTTTTTTAATTTTTCTTTACTTTATTTTGATAATCTTCGATTGCCGATTTGATGGCTTCTTCAGCCAGCACCGAGCAATGCAGTTTTATCGCCGGCAGACCGTCCAGCGCTTCGGCAACCGCTTTGTTGGAAATAGCAAGGGCCTCTTCAACGCTCTTGCCTTTTACCATTTCGGTAGCCATGGAACTGGTAGCGATAGCCGCACCGCAACCGAATGTCTTGAACTTAACGTCCGTGATAATGTTGTCATCAACCTTTATATATAGCTCCATTACATCGCCGCATACCGGATTGCCGACATGCCCTACTCCATCGGGATTTTCCAGAGCACCGACATTTCTCGGATTTCTGCAATGATCCATAACTTTGGGACTATATAACGCGAATGCATCCTTCACTAACTTGCCTCCAATAAAATTTATATTCTTACAAGCGGCGACATCGCCCTTAGCCCGGCAACTATCGGGGGAAACACCTCAAGCACTTTATCTATATCCTCTTCGGTCGTCAATCTGCCGAGGCTGAATCGCAATGAACCATGCGCCTGTTCATGATTCAACCCCATCGACAGGAGCACATGGGAGGGTTCGAGACTGGCAGAGCTGCAGGCAGAGCCGGTAGAAGCGCAGATGCCTTCGAAATCGAGGTTTAAAAGCATTGATTCTCCTTCTACGAACTCGAAGCTGATATTGACATTATTAGGCAGCCTTTGAGAAGGATGACCGTTCAAATGCGAATGGTCGATTTTACCCGGCAACCCGGAGATTAGCTTGTCGCGCAAAGGCAGCAGCCTCTGTGTTTCCGATGCCATTTCCTCTTTCGCAAGTTCAGCAGCCTTCCCAAAGCCGACGATACCGGGGACATTCTCGGTGCCGGCACGCTTCCTGCCTTCCTGCTCTCCCCCATGGATAAACGGAGTTATCTTGATTCCCTTTTTTATATAGATTGCGCCCACGCCCTTGGGGCCGTAGAGCTTGTGCGAAGACATCGAGAGCAGGTCTACACCCAGTTCTTTCACATCTACTGGAATATGACCGGTCGTCTGCACCGCATCGGTATGGAAATAGATACCCGCCTTTTTGGCGATCTTGCCTATCTCGGCTATCGGCTGTATCGTACCCACCTCATTATTGGCATGCATGACCGATATCAGGATGGTTTTATCGGTAATGGATTTCTGGACATCGGCCGGATCGACCATGCCGAACTTATCTACGGAGAGATAAGTTATTTTAAAACCCTTTTTCGTCAGATACTTGCAGGTTTCCATGACGGCATGATGTTCTATGGACGAGGTGATAATATGATTGCCTTTAGCTTCATTGGCAAAGGCAATACATTTCAGCGCAAAATTATCCGCCTCCGTTCCGCCGCTGCAAAAATAAATACTTTCACTGCCGGCGTTAATAAGATTTGCCACTTTGCTCCTTGCTTCTTCCATGGCGCCTCTGGCTTCCAACCCGTAGGTATGAATACTGGAAGGATTCCCGTAAATTTCATCAAAGTACGGAAGCATTGCCTTTACCACTTCGGGATGGGTGGGGGTAGTTGCCGCATAATCGAAATATATATGTTTCATATTCACATCCTTTCATATTAATCAAGTTAATTCAGCTGAAATAACGAATATCCCTACCTCTGCAAAGAAATTGGGAAATAATTTAACTATCCGGTTATTATCCAGAAATACGGACTTCTCTATCTTCAATTTCTTCTTATGGCAATAATAGTAAAAGTCGTTAATACTCAGGAAATGCAGGTTCGGGGTATCGTACCACATGTATGGCAAAGATAGTGTTACCGGAGCTTTGCCCTTGAAAATCATCTGCAATCTCGACGAAAAGTAGGCAAAATTCGGAAAACCTATGATGACTTTTCTCCCCACCCTGACCGCTTCTTCCAGCACTCTTTCCAGATTTTTAACCTGCTGCAAAGTCTGGTTAAGTATCACGTAATCGAACGAATTATCGCCGTATTCCGATAAGCCTCCGTCGATATCCTGATGCGAAACGCTCAAACCGCGGGAGACACATTCGTAAATCGCATCTTCATCGACCTCTACCCCGCGCCCTTTCACATGCCGGTTTTGCACCAGCAGGTACAGCAATTTGCCGTCACCGCACCCTAAATCCAAAACCGAAGAAGCATCTGGTATCATATTGACAATGACCCGGTATTCCAGCTTCGTCAATTCATCATCGGATGTTTTTGCCTGTTTATTCATGTGACACCCTTCTCAAAAAATGCCCGACCAGACTACTTTCCCCTTCGATTTCTATTAGAAAAGCATCATGCCCGTAGGTGGAATTCAATTCGCAATAGGTAACATCTATATTCGAAAGCTTGCAGGCTTTTACGATGTCCTTCGACTGGTATGCCGGATATAACCAGTCGGATTTAAAAGCCATAATTAAAAACTTCACGTCTCTGGCAACTTTAAAAGCATCGCCCGGACTCGACCCGTTGGTAAGGTCGAATAAGTCGAGCGCTTTAGTTATATAAAGGTACGAATTGGCATCGAACCTCTTAACGAAGTTATCCCCCTTGTATTGCAGATACCCTCCAACCTCGAAGTCGGGACTGAAGCGTGTCTTTTGCTCAATATCTTTAATACGTCGCCCGAACTTTTCAGACATCGAAACATCGCTCATATAAGTAATATGTCCTATCATGCGAGCCAGTGATAATCCCCTCACGGGAGAAAGCCCTTTGCTGTAATAATTGCCGTCATTCCAATCCGGGTCGGACATGATGGCCTGCCGCCCTACTTCATTGAAAGCAATCTGTTGCGGGGAATGGCCGAATGTAGAAGCAATAACTATTGCTGCCGAAACCCTCCCTGGAAAAGACACCGCCCACTCAAGCGCCTGCATGCCCCCCATCGACCCCCCTGCCACGGCTAATAACTTTTCTATACCAAGATGTTTTACAAGACCGGATTGAGCATTGACCATATCCTTGATGGTGACCGCCGGAAAATCCAGCCCGTAAGGTTTATTCGTCTGCGGATTTATAGAAGACGGGCCGGTCGAACCTTTGCAGCCCCCGATCACATTAGAGCAGATAATAAAGTACTTATTCGTATCGAATGCCTTACCGGGGCCAATCATATCATCCCACCACCCGGGATTTTTATCCCCTTCATGGAAACCGGCGGCATGAGCATCGCCGGAAAGTGCATGTAAAACCAGTATGGCATTGGATTTAGTGGTATTAAGCGCGCCGTAGGTTTCATACGCCAGCGTAACCGGAAATAATTTTTCTCCGGATTCCAATATCAATTCCTCATTAAGAGTAAAGTATTGCGTTTGTACGATACCGATACTCTTACTCGATTCAATAGTGTTCACAGTCATAGAAATAAACCTACCTTACGGCAGCATGCAACGCCTGGCCCAAATCCTGCTTCAAGTCTTCGACGTTCTCCAGTCCGATGGACAAACGGATGTAATCCGGAGTCACACCGGTCTCTTTCTGCTCCTCGACGGTCAACTGCTGATGCGTCGTGGACGCCGGATGTATCACCAGGCTCTTGGCATCCCCGATATTGGCAAGTAGCGAGAATAGCTTTGAATTCCGAATGAACTTTTTGGCAGGTTCCAGTCCGCCCTTGATGCCGAAACCGATTATGCCGCCATATTTACCGTTGAGATACTTTGCGGCTAGTTTGTGATTCGGATTATCCTCCAGCCCGGGGTAGTTGACCCAGGCAACTGCCGGATGCTTGCTGAGGTATTTGGCTATCTCCAGCGCATTGGAGCAGTGTCTTTCCTGTCTGAGCGGCAGGTCTTCCAGCCCCTGCAGGAAAAGAAAAGTATTGAAAGGACTGGCGGCAGCGCCGACATCGCGCAGCCATTGTACTCTGGCTTTGAAGATGAAGGCGACATTACCCATTCCGGCAAAATCCTTGAAAGTATCCCAGTACACCAGTCCATGATAGCTGGGATCAGGCTCTGTAAACTCGGGGAACTTGCCGTTATTCCAGTTGAACCTGCCGCCGTCCACGATGACACCGCCGATAGATGTACCGTGCCCGCCGATATATTTCGTTGCCGAAGTAGCCAGGATGTCCGCCCCATAATCGAGCGGACGGACAATTCCCACACCTACCGTATTATCGATAACCAGCGGAATTCCGGCATCGTGAGCTATTTTTGCCAGCGCTTCGAAATCAGGCACATCCAGCTTCGGGTTGCCGATGGTCTCGGCGTATATGGCACGGGTACGGTCATCGATAGCACGGTTAAAAGCATCCGGGTTTTGGGAATCTACGAATTTAACGGTTCTTCCCAGCTTGGGAAAGGTATAATGGAAGAATTCATAGGTGCCACCGTAAAGGTTATTGGCAGAAACGATATTATCGCCCACCCGTGTTATATTTAATAATGAAAAGGTAATGGCAGAAGCTCCCGAAGATACCGCCAACGCACCCGTCCCGCCCTCGATGGCGGCTACCCTGCGCTCGAAGATATCGTTGGTCGGATTGTTGAGGCGGGTATAGATATTCCCCAGTTCCTTTAGCCCGAACAAATTCGCAGCATGTTCGGTATCCTTAAAGACATATGATGTAGTTTGATAAATTGGTACCGCCCTGGCGCCGGTTGCCGGGTCTGCATTTTCCTGACCGGCGTGCAAAGCTATTGTTTCTATTCTATGTGACATGAGATTTTATATCCCCTTTAGGCTAATATTGTTTACTTTTAGGTCTCATCCTGGAACAACCATGTCGAGAGATAGCGTTCCCCCGTATCTGGTAGTATGGCAACTATCAACTTGCCCTTGTTTTCAGGTCTCTTTGCCACTTCGATAGCCGCCCAGGCAGCCGCGCCGGAAGAAATGCCAACCAGTATCCCTTCTTCACGCGCTAATCTGCGGGCGGTTGTTCCTGCATTATCGTTGGAGACCGGAACTATTTCATCGATCAGTTCTTTCTTATAAACATCGGGGACAAATCCGGCGCCGATCCCCTGTATCTTGTGCGGCCCGGGTTTCCCGCCCGATAGAACCGGCGAAGCCTCGGGTTCGACGGCGATTGCCTTAAATCCGGGCTTCCTCTGCTTTATTACTTCGGCAATACCTGTTATCGTCCCGCCCGTTCCGACACCGCCCACTACAATATCGACCTTCCCTTCGGTATCCCGCCAGATTTCTTCCGCCGTCGTCAGTCGGTGGATTTCAGGGTTGGCTACATTCTTGAACTGCTGTGGCATATAAAAATCTTTACCGGATGCCGCCAGTTCCTCGGCTTTATTGATTGCCCCCTTCATCCCCTCGACACCCGGAGTAAGCACCAGTTGCGCCCCGAAAATGGAGAGAAGCTGCCTTCTCTCCACGGACATCGTGTCCGGCATCGTCAGTATCAGCTTGTAGCCGCGAGCGGCAGCCACATAAGCCAAAGCGATGCCGGTATTTCCGCTGGTAGGCTCCACTATCGTTGTATTTTTATTAATTAATCCCTGCGACTCGGCATCCAGTATCAGCGCTACCCCTAAACGGTCTTTAACGCTGTGGATGGGATTGAAAGATTCAAGTTTGGCAACCACTTCCGCCCCTGCCCCATCGGTTACACGGTTCAAGCGGACAAGCGGCGTATTGCCTATGGTCTCGGTCAAATCGTTAGCGATTCCGCGGGTCAGCTTGGGAATATTGATTCCCTTGTAACTTAATTTCTCAATATTTAAATTTGTCTTACTCATTTTTCATTTTCCCCTTATATGTAATACATTACCGGTTCCGGTTTTTCTTTTTTCATATAGCGCTCAACCAGATTTTGCAAAGTAATATTTTCCAAAACGGCATCCATCGCTTTTTTAACTTCATCCCAGATATCGCGAGTGACACAGCTATGCGAACGCTCACACACATCCGGATGCTCAATACATTCGACAGGGTCGATAGTTCCCTCCAGTATGTTGACTATTTCACTTAACTTTATTTCCGAAGCAGGCCTCGCCAGCATCACGCCGCCTTTGGCGCCGCGTTGACTGCGTATTATACCTGCTGATATCAGAGGCGTCACCAGGTGTTCAAGATATTGCAGTGAAATGTCCTCCCGTTGCGCAATTTCCTTCAACTGCACCGGTTCGTCACTACTTTGCAGAGCGATATCAAGCAAAGCTCTGCTGCCATAGCGCGCCCTGGTCGATAATTTCATAGCTCACCCCCTATATTGTCTACTATTTTAGTATACTTTATATAGTATACTTGTTTGATATTCTTTGTCAAAAAACCAGCACGGCAAAGCTAAAAAACAGTTCTTATCAATTATATATATTCCGGCTATTAGCCCCTTTCCCGATACATCGGGATTCATGGCAAACGCCCCCTCTCTAACCCCTCGCCGTCGACGGAGAGGGGAATGTAAAAGGTGTAAGGTAAGAAAGTTTCTCGAATCTCGTTCGTAGTGTGCTTGTCGAACTAAGCGGCGTTGAATAATTATTTACAGCAGACAGGATTGATTAAAACGTAAACGTAAAAGATTGCCAGCAGGGTTTCATTCAAGTATCATTAGCAGTGATACCGATTTTATGGGATTACCATGGAAGAAAGATTAAAAGACATTCAGAACAGCCTGATTAAGGCTTGCCATTGCTGGGCTTCGGGCAAGGGTTTCGACCCGCAAAAAGCGCAGGAACTGCGCCGTAAAGCCATCCTGTTAAATCACCGGCATTATTTAGACGGGCTCCCCTTATACCGCAAAATTGCCCGGGACGAGGGATGCCATAAAGACAGTGATTTTCAAACCATTAAAGAAAAAATGATGCTCTCCACCGATATCTTTAAGAGTTATGAGCAGAGCTGGCTGGATGATAACAACTATGACAGGATGAATGAGTGGCTTTCCTCTGTTTTTCATAAGAAAGCAGATATCGATACAGCGGGGATAAATACCATCGATGGCTGGATTGCGCGGCTCGAAGAGGCGGGAATCAGGATAAGCTACAGCTCCGGTACCTCGGGCACTTTCTCCTTCGTTCCGAGAGACAAAGAGGACTGGGAATTATCCCGCAAAGCCAATATCGCTTACCTCGCTCCCCTGCTGATAAACCTTATTACGGATAAGGAAACTGGTAATCACTTACTGACTGCATTTGCCAATTTGATGCCGATGTCAGGTCTACTGAAGATGACCAATAAAAAAATGCTGCCCGGCTATGATGCCGCTTTCCTCGGCTTTAAGAGCGGGCGTATGGGCAACCAGGCTCTAATAGAGGAATTTGCCCCGCTTTTTAATGACCATTACTGTCTATATGATATCGAAATCAGCGGAAGCGCCCTGCGCTGCCTGCGGCGCGGCGCAAGTACAGAAAAGGAAAGAAAGCTGGTAGCGGCATTAAAAGATAAGATAACGGGACAACGCGAAGAAAACTATTTAAGACTGATAGATAAGATCGAAAAATCGACCGGCAAAGGGCAAAAGATATTCATATTCGGCGCGCCCTATCAGTTCAAAGAGCTTTGTGAAATCCTGACGGTTGATAACCGTAAACTCGATTTAAAAGAGAAGAGCATCGCGCTCCTGGGTGGCGGCTGGAAATCATTTGACGGCGAAGCCGTCAGCCGCGACATTCTCGTCGAAATGATCGGTGAAACGTTAAATATAAAACCCGAAATGGTACTGGAGGGTTATTCGATGACGGAAACCAGCGCCCTTACTCTGCGCTGCAGTTACGGCAGATTTCATATACCACCCATCGTTGTGCCGCTTATCTTTGACGCCGCCTTAAAGCCGATAGAAGGCGATGATATAAAAGGAGCCTTCGGTTTTATGGACGCACTGGCAACCTCCCATCCCGGTTTCTTAATCAGCAACGACTATGTGCATATGGTAAGTTCGCAGTGCCAATGCGGTTTGTGCGGTCCGGCTATACTTGAAATAGGACGTATGCCCGGGTCTGAGGTGAAGGGGTGCGGGGGCATTATGGGGTCGTTCTCCGCCTGATACGATAAGGAGACAAATAATGAGAAGTAATGATGTTTTGACTTTGAAAGACGGGATTATAAAAGTTCCCTTTCTTGTTAAAGGAAAGTTGATTGTTCCGCCTCGTATAGACCGTGACATAATTGAAAAGGCTTTTAGCTCTGCGGACACGGGCACTACTTATGTACAGCTAACCGAAGCACAGGTTATCCGCGAACCCGTTATAGACCGAAAGGCAATGAAGTATACCGGCGATGATATTTACCAGTTGATGCCGATGTTTACAGCAAAAGACCTGATAGAAACAGACTTCGACATGCTGTCAAACACCCTCTATTCGCTTTCAGTAGACGATATTCTCGATTATCTGGATACCATTCTCGCTTACCTGTGCAAAAACAAAAAACTCACCTCGCAAATAGCAGAGCTTTACGGGATGACATCGGAATATCCCGATACCCTGCTGGATAAATGGTTTGCCTCGATGACGGAAACTCTTAACAGAAAAAACGCACTGCAAATGATAGATGCGGAGCTGTCTTACAACGGCAAACCGGGCAGGGATTTCTTAAACGGCTGGGTAAAAATCGATGGGGAGATGTCTTATATACGCGCTATGCCGACGCGCCAGCTTCACATTACCGCCGGAAATGTCCCCGAAGTGCCGATAATTTCTACACTGCGCGCCGTGCTTACCAAATCGGCTGTTGTTATCAAGTTGCCTTACGGGGCGATTCTCCCCGGAGTACTGTTTGCTATGACCGCCGCCGAAGCGGCACCCGAACACCCGATTACACAAAATCTGTCGCTGGTTTACTGGCAGGGAGGGGATAAAAGTATTGAAAACGAACTGTTTGCCCCTAATGCCTTCGATCGCATCGTGGTCTGGGGCGGACCCGGTACGATAGCTAATGTGCAAAGTAAAACCCCGTTTACAAAGACGATATCCCTGAACCCCAGGTACGGTATCAGCCTCATCGGCAAAGAAGCCTTTGCAGGAAGGCTGCAAGAAGCGATAGACAGGGCATTGACAGACGTTATCGCCTATAACCAGAAAGCCTGTATATCCTCGCTGGTGCACTACGTGGAAGGCACGGAGGAGCAGGCAGATGAATACGCAAAATGTTTGCAGCAAGCCCTCGCGAAATGGGGCAAAAAAATCCCAAGCTTCGTGTCGCCGGACGCTGTTGGACAGGTCAAGCGTATGAAGCGCGGCAGGTATGCCAATGCAAAATGGTATTTAAACTATGAAGGCGAAGACTTTATGTCGGGTGCAGTGGTGATTACAGGAGAATTCGATATCCTCGACCACCCCGCTTCACGTCTGGTAGTGGTTAGACCTGTAACGATACTGGAAGATGCTCTGAAATATGTCCATCAAAGCGTATCGGCTGTTGGAGTATTCCCCGAAGAACGCCGCGAGGAGCTAAAGGATAGGATTCTGGCGCGGGGAGTATCCAGCGTTTTACCCCTGGGACAATGCGAGAGGGTGTTTGCCGGCATGCCCCACGACGGGATGATGATACTGAACCAATTGGTGGATTGGAAGGTGGGGTAGAGACGGATTTGACCGATATCGACTGGGATTGGCAATCGTAATTGCCTTAAAAATCAGTAACCGCAGGGAGAAATTATGACTGACAATAAAAATAGCATATGTACAGGGAAACCTGATTCTGAATGTAAAGGATGTGATTTGAGCGGACATCTGATGTGCCGGTTTCAAAAGCTGGATTTAATTAGCTTCCTCTTGCTCTTTGCCCCGTATGCTGTTCTATCTATCGGCGCTATGATTACCGGCGGTTTCGGCTGGTACCTTACCGGTTGGCTTGCCTATGCCGTTTTTTTCTTTTTCGTATGGGAAGCCTATGTTTTATGCAGACATTGCCCCTACTGGGCTGAAAAAGGGATAATTCTGCGCTGCCATGCCAATTATAGCGTCATTAAAATTTGGAAATATAATCCCAAACCTATGAAAACTTCAGACAAAGTTCAGTTCATAGTAGGGGGATTATTACTGGGGTTATATCCGCTTCCGTTTTTAATAGCGGCAAGCCAGTACTTGCTGTTCTCAATTGCGTTGCTGTTAATTATAAGTTTTATATTCCACCTTTGGAAAAACGGCTGTTCAAGATGTATCAACTTTTCATGCCCTTTGAACCATGTTCCAAAGCGCTATGTCGATTCTTTCCTGGAGAAAAACCCGATAGTCGGCAGAGAATGGAAACAATAAATCAATTAGAAATGCTACTTGTCTCTGTGGGGAGTCCCGATAAATCCGTTCATGGTCTTGTCCCAGTGTAACGTGGGATGAGCCTGTCGAACCACGCGGCAATCTCTTTGATGCTGCCTGATAATAACGATTGCCATACTACGTTCAGCGGTAGAGATTACTTGTTAATTCACCACCCCATATTCTTCGTCCCGACCTGTCGGGATTCCAGGGTGACAGACCGGTTATAATTCGTAGGGGCGACCAACGGTCGCCCGCCTCTATAGATGACAGATAAGGTTGTTCGATAGAGATTGCCACGCCCCGACAAATCGGGGCTCGCAAAGATAATTTAATGAAATAGCCAACAAATCTCCTCCTCTCCCCATTGATTTTAACCCATATCAGTCATATAATGAAATTAATAACGTAAATCTAGAGTAAAGGGGGAGTAGCATAATGGTTGAAAAGTCGGTTGAAAGCAAGCTGAAAAGCCTGCGCATCTGGAATCTTGTCGTCGGCCTTATCCTTGCGGCGCAAGCCGTCGTCGTTGCATTGATGACCAATGATTTTAGTCTCCCGGTAACGTCCACCTTCATGAGCGGGCCTCCGGGAACAGCCCCTGAATTACAGGTATTATTCAATATCCCCACCGGCTGGGGTGTTTTCGCCTTTCTGGCGATTTCATCGCTTTCGCTGCTTTTCATCGCTTCTCCCCTGTGTTTCTCGTGGTACAAGCGCAACCTGCTGGAAAGCCGCAACTACGGCCGCTGGATAGAGTACTTCTTCAGCTCCTCGATTATGATCGTGCTGATTTCCCAAATCTGCGGTATCAGTGAAATTGCCGCACTGCTCGCCATCTTCGGCATCAATGCCAGCATGATTCTCTTCGGAGCGTTACAGGAAAAATATGAAAAACCGGGAAAACCGAACCTGCTTCCGTTCTGGTTCGGCAGCTTTGCAGGCATTATACCCTGGATAGCAATCCTCATTTACACACTGGCTCCTGGACAAGCGGCGGCTCCGCCCACCTTCGTTTATGCCATAGTCATATCGCTGTTTGTATTCTTTAACACCTTTGCAATCAATATGATTCTGCAATACAAACAAATAGGACCATGGAAAGACTACCTTTTCGGAGAGAAAGCTTATATATTCCTGAGCTTAACAGCAAAAGCATTACTGGCATGGCAGGTATTTGCCGCCGTTCTCTTTACTTAGAAATAATTATAAAGTTTAGACTTAACAGTAAGCCGTCTTCGTAATTGAAGACGGCTTACTAACATTTCCAAAGTAAAACACAATCTAAACGTATTTTTGACGCAGTTCGCTACCCGAAAGCGGGCTGTAGAATGCAGGAGGTATATCCAGCATGGTAAAAGCGCCGGCATACCCGCTCTGCTTCATGCGGTAAGCCGCCCGGGCGCAGGCAACCAGTATACTGCCGGTAAACTCGGGGTTGCTCTCCAACTGCAGTCGGTATTCGATTATTTGCTTATGATTTTCCCCCGTTTTGGCAGATGTCAGCACAAACCCTCCGTGCGGCAGTTCGAAATGGTTTTTCTTCATCTCCTCTTCCGGGATAAAGATTACTTCGGTATCATAATCGGCATAGTAGTTTGGCATTTCCACAATTTCTTTTCTGATTCTCTCATGTTCCGATGGATTTTCCGCCACCACGTAAACCAGCCGCTTGTGCATCTGCCTTTTCGATAGCTCGGGAGTATTCCCTTCCCTGATTTCCTCAATAGTACTGTCAACCGGTATGGTATATTGACGGGCATCGATAACGCCCTCTACCCTGCGTGCGGCATCGGAATGACCCTGGCTGACACCCTTGCCCCAGAAACTATAGACATGGCTTTGGGGTAAAAAGGATAGCCCCAGCACTCTTTCAAACGAAAAGATGCCCGGGTCCCAGCCGGCAGATATAACGGAAACATTACCCATCTGGCGGGCAACGGTGTTCATATTCTGATAATATTCCGGCACATCTGCATGCGTATCGAAGCTGTCGACAGTGCTGAAATGCTTTGCAAATAACGGCCCCTGCACGGGAGTATCTTCTTTGGAACCGCCGCAAAGAATCATAATATCTATTTTCATATCTTCAGGCATAGTACAATCTTCACTGTTAAAGACCGGAATATCACCCAGTTCCTCTTGAATGGCATCAGGACGCCTGGATAAAACAGCACAAAGTTCCATATCGGGGTTTCTTGAAATAGCTGCTTTTACGCCTCTACCCAGATTTCCATACCCCACAATGCCAAGATTTATCATTTCTACAACCTCCCCCGGGAAATCAATTTCATATTACATTATCATAAACAAATTTCACCCACAAAACAATAATTAAAATATTTTCTTTTTTATTCATCGGTTACTTACGTGTTGATATGCAGACCTTATGTGCTAAAATAGACTGAACAGGAGGAATAAGCGCGTGTTAAAACGAAATTCTTTTATCATAATACTGGCCACAGTGTTTATTGTGCTATCAGCCGTTTTTTATTTTGTTCATTACCTAATATTTCAGGATGCACACCATATCTTTATTTACATGGTCGGCGACCTGGCATTCCTGCCGCTGGAAGTTTTACTGGTCAGCGTCATCATCGAGCGTATTTTAAACCGCCGCGAGAAGCAGGATAAGTTACAAAAACTGAATATGGTTATCGGCACTTTTTTCAGCGAAGTCGGCAACGATGTATTGCGCGACCTGCTGGTTTACTTCCGGAATAGTAAGGATATTGCTCAAAATCTGAATGTAAAAGGCAACTGGACTAAAAAAGATTTCGAGAAAGCCCGCGAATATGCCGATAATTTAAAGATTGATATCGATTATAAAGAGCTGGACTTTAACCGTCTGCGCGATGTTTTATCCGGTAAAAGGGATTTTTTACTTACGATGCTGGGAAACCCGGGGCTGTTGGAAAACGACCGCTTTACCGATTTGCTGTGGGCAGTAACCCACCTTGCCGAGGAGCTTAAAGCAAGGCCGTCTCTTGATAACCTCCCGGATAGCGACTTAAAGCATCTATCTAACGATATCCAGAGATTTTACGACCACCTTGCCAGCGAATGGCTGGATTATGCGGAACACCTGAAAGCAAATTACCCTTATCTGTTTTCACTGGTTTTAAGGACTCACCCGTTCCAGGAAGGCCCTTCTGCCATAGTCAAATAAGCCGGTAGGTACTTATCTGTTATCATATACATGCATACGGTATAATTAGGACTGGATTATTGATAGAAGACTGTCATGCTGAGTTCGTAATGGTCGAACGAAGAATCCGGGGTGGGGTTAACAAACTGTTATTGCGTGATATTATGATTTCCGTTCGCTCTGAGCTTGTCGAAGGGTCAAGGGGAGCAAATCATATTGATAATTTTACCGCCGTTATGGTTCGACAGGCTCACCACGAACGGATTGGGGGCGTTTTCGCCACGAATGGATTTAGTAATATCCGCGCATCCTGAGCTTGTCGAAGGACGGGAACGGCTGGGGATGGTCTATTTCGATAAATCGGGACTCCAAGATGACAGTTAAATAACTAAAGGAAGATAAAATGGCTGCAAACAAAACGCGTACGATGTATGTCTGCCAACAATGCGGCAAGGAAAGCCACAGATGGGAAGGAAAATGCCCCGGATGCGGCGATTGGAACACGCTTGTCGAAAAGGTTGTATCCTCATCCGCCCCGCAGAGACGTATTTCCACTGAAAATCGGCCTCAAAGACTATCACAGGTCGCAACCCCGCCCGAGGAGCGCACCCCGCTGGCTCTTACCGAGTTCAATCGTGTACTGGGAGGCGGGCTGGTATCCGGTTCTCTGGTACTTTTAGGCGGCGAACCCGGCATCGGCAAATCGACGCTTTTATTACAGGCGTGTGCCTGTCTGGCTTGTGACAACAGGGATGTGGTCTATGTTTCGGGTGAAGAAACCCCGCGCCAGACGAAGTTAAGGGCGGCAAGGCTGGGTATCGACAGCGACCATCTCTATGTGCTATCGGAGACCGATTTAGAAGCCGTTATCAGTCATATAGACGGAATGAACCCATGTCTGGTGGTAATTGATTCCATACAGGCGGTCTCCCTGCCTGAACTGGAACCTACTACCGGAAGCATTGTTCAAGTCAGGGAATGCACTATGAGATTGATGCACTGGGCAAAAGCCGGACAGGTGCCGGTAATCATTACGGGACATGTTACTAAAGAGGGAGCCATCGCCGGGCCAAAGGTGTTGGAGCATATAGTTGACTGTGTTTTATATCTCGAAGGGGAACAATTCAGTTCCTACAGGCTGTTGCGCTCGGCAAAGAACAGGTTCGGCTCGACCAACGAAGTGGGCATTTTCGAGATGAAATCCGAGGGAATGGTGGAAGTAACCAATCCGTCGCAGGTCTTTTTATCGCAGCGGCTGGAGCAGGCTATCGGCTCTGCCGTTGTACCCACGCTCGAAGGCAGCCGTCCGCTGCTGGTGGAAATACAGGCTTTAACCAATACCACCGCATTCGGACTTCCGCGCCGTACCGCTAACGGAATCGATTTCGGAAGACTGTTGATGATAGCGGCGGTCCTCAGCCGCCGCGCCTACTTAAAGCTGGGGAATCAGGATATCATCGTTAACGCCACCGGTGGAATTCAAATTAAGGAACCGGCAGCGGATTTGGCAATTGCGCTGGCGATTGCATCCAGTTACAAAGACGAAGGTGTCGACCCCGAACTGGTAGCTGTCGGCGAAATCGGACTCAGCGGCGAACTGCGGGGTGTTTCGCAACCGGAGAGGCGCGTTGCAGAAGCAGCACGACTCGGTTTCAAGAAATGCATACTGCCTGCCGCAAGCGCACGGCATATTCATACAAAGGATATTCAACTTATACCTGTCGGAACTCTGAGAGAAGCGATTAAAGCCGGGCTTACAGGTAAGAAAAACGAAGATAAATCAGAGGAATAAAAGAAACGGCCTCCTGAAATCAGGAGACCGTCGGCCCGATATTACTCATATCGGGGATGTTATAGGATAATTATTACATTAAACTATTAACATGTCAAGACTTTTTATGGAAATTGAAACACTGGTAATAAGAAATAATGAATAAAGTAATTGCATATATAGATGGGTTTAACCTGTATTTTGGATTGAAGGAAAAGGGCTGGAATAGGTATTACTGGCTGAATATACAAGCATTGGCTGAAAACCTTCTGAAGTTTAATCAAGAGTTAGTTATGACAAAATATTTTACGTCGAGAATAATTAATTCTACAGAAAAACAAAAAAGACAGTCTACGTATATCGAGGCTTTAGAGACCTTGAATAAATTGCAGATATTTTATGGTAAGTATCAACTCAACCCACAAAAATGCACAAAATGCGGCTACGAAAGTTTTATACCAAATGAAAAGATGACAGATGTTAATATAGCAGTAGAAATATTAGCAGATGCTACGAATAATAAATTTGATACTGCCCTTTTATTATCAGCAGATAGTGATCTTCTGCCAGTTATCAACACAATTAAGAACACTTTTCCCCAAAAACGCATTGTAGTGGCATTCCCCCCTGATCGTAGCTCTATTCAACTTAGTCAAACTGCTAATGCGTGCTTACGTATTGGAAGAGCTAATCTTGCTAAAAGTATTTTTCCAGATAAAGTCAAAAAAGATGATGGCTATATTTTACATTGCCCACAGGAGTGGAAATAATAAGATGCATAATAAAACAGGCGCCATAATCGTAGCCGCCGGCAAGGGCGAACGCATGCGGGGTATAGATAAAATCTTTGCCCCACTGGCGGGGAAGCCCCTGCTGGCGTGGACGGTCGAAGTATTCGAAAAATGCCCGGCAATCGACCAAATTGTCATCGTGCTTGGCGAACATAATATCGAAGCCGGTAAGCAACTGGCAGCCGAATACAACTGGGAAAAAGTAACAGGTATCTGCATCGGCGGGGAAAAACGGACGCAATCGGTATCCAATGGCTTAAAACTGCTAAAAGACTGCGGATGGATTGTCATTCACGATGGGGCGCGCCCGCTTGTCAAGGAATCACTTATTAAAATCGGCTTAAGCGAAGCTAAAGAAACGGGGGCAGCGATAGCCGCAGTTCCCGTTACCGATACTATCAAAATGTCTTCGGATGACAATTTCATCATCGGCACGCCGCCGCGTGAAAAGCTGTGGGCGGTACAGACGCCGCAGGTTTTCAGATTTGATATAATAGAAGAGGCACACCGTAACGCAGATAAAAATGCAACCGATGATGCTACTCTGGTTGAGAAGCTGGGGTATACGATAAAATTATATTCGGGCTCTTATAACAATATAAAGGTTACCACCCCCGTAGACCTGTCACTGGCAGAAATTCTGGTAAAAGGAGGGACATAAAATGCGCGTTGGTATTGGTTATGATGTACACCGCTTGGCACCGGATTTAAAGCTGGTTTTGGGAGGAGTGGAGATT
>DIKD01000029.1:5852-6375 GCA_002421585.1 Dehalococcoidia bacterium UBA5627 | reverse complement strand
GGGTGGTGCCGGCGGGGCAACAACAGTTGCCGGGTCTACGAGTTTGCCGGCTTTGGCTTTGGCAATTAATTCATCTTCTTTCTTAATATCCCCCATCTTTTTCCCTTTGGTTTCGGGGGGAGGAGTTTCAAGTCCGTATTTCCACTTAAGGAAGCGCATACCGGTAGTCGGATAAAGCGCATAGGTCAGCACATCACCTAAATTGCGTGCAATATGTGCGGTATCTTCATAGGCTTTTTCCATCTCGGGTTCCAGGATATCACCCGGTCTTTCGGTAATCGGTGTCTCGCCACGTTCATAACCTTTTAGAACAGTTTTCTGGATATCTGGAGCAATAGGTACAGGGGTTCTTCCGTACAGACCGTAAACCAGGTCTTTTACCTGGGCTGAAATAACCTTATATCTGCCGAAGAGGACATTCTGAACTGCCTGAATACCTACTATCTGGCTGGTAGGAGTTACCAGCGGAGGATAGCCGAGTTCTTTTCTGACCTTGGGTATTTCGGCATAGACCTCGCCGATT
>DIKD01000029.1:4887-5802 GCA_002421585.1 Dehalococcoidia bacterium UBA5627 | reverse complement strand
TGAATCAGTACCTCGGTATCGATGACTGCCATCTTGTTGGTTGCCATATAATCACGGTATTTTGGGGCAATGGATTCGAAATATTCCCCAAGTTTAACCAGATGCGACATATCGAGCCCGCTGTCCCTGTCGGTGTCCTGAAGAGCCGCTACGAAAGGTTCGACTGCCGGATGCGAAGTGCGTAGGGCAAACGGAGCCAGTGCGGTATCGATGATATCTACTCCGGCTTCAATGGCTTTCAGCATACTCATCGAAGCCATACCGCTGGTATAATGGGTATGCAGGTGCACCGGTATCTTAATCTCTTTTTTAAGTGACGATATCAGGGTATAAGCGTCGTCGGGGCAAATTAGGCCTGCCATGTCTTTGATGCAGAGTGTATCGGCTCCCATCTCCTCCAGTTTTACAGCCTTGTTGATATAGTAGTCAAGGTTATAAACCGGGCCCCCCATTTTGGGTTCGGTTAATGAGTAACAAAGTGATAATTGTGCATGCTTTCCGCTTTCTTTAATGGCATCCAGCGCCACTTCAAAATTACGTTCGTCGTTTAAGGCATCGAAAACCCTGAAGATATCGATGCCGGTTTTGGCAGCATGCTTTACGAAAGCAATCACCACATCATCGGCATAGTTGCGGTAGCCGACCAGGTTTTGCCCTCTTAGAAGCATCTGCAGGGGTGTTTTTGGAGCCAGCCATTTGATGGCTGCCAGCCTTTCCCACGGGTCCTCATTCAAATACCTGGTGGGGACGTCGAAGGTAGCCCCCCCCCAAACCTCCAGTGAGTAAAAACCGGCTTTATCCATCTCGGCTGCAATAGGTAACATATCTTCCGTTCGCATACGGGTAGCCAACAGTGATTGATGCCCGTCGCGCAGTGTAACATCTGTAAATTTTAACGGATTCTTATTCATAGTT
>DIKD01000029.1:0-4831 GCA_002421585.1 Dehalococcoidia bacterium UBA5627 | reverse complement strand
GAATAATAATAACATACCGTCTTTTAAGGGGCAAACAAAACTTGTGTGAGGCAGGCTTATATAATATAATTTTAAGATAGAAATTATTATCAGGTCTTCTACTCAATACTGTCTGACAGCCGTTTAAGCGGTTTGTTATCAACGTCAAACCCGTATTTTAGCCAAAAATTTCAGTAAGGGCAGGTTTTTATAAAACAATGGATATCCTGTCGACATTTAGCAGAGATAAAAGCAAACTGGTTGCTATTTTGCAGGAGTATCAACGCGAGCTCGGTTATCTTCCCGAAGAGATTATACTAAAGGTGGCGGATTATTTAGGCATGTCACCATCAACAGTCTACAGCATTGCGACCTTTTATCCGCGCTTTAAATTCGTTCCCTCCGGTAAAAAAGTTATCTGTGCCTGTCGGGGGACGGCATGCCACGTGCGCGGCGGCGGACGTGTACTGCGGGAAATAGAGAAAAAGCTGGGAATTAAAGCGGGTGAGACTACTCCGGATATGGAATACACTCTGGAAACGGTATCCTGTATGGGAGCCTGTGTACTGGCTCCGGCGGTGATGGTCGATGATGAAATACACGGGCAGATGACTCCTCAAAAAGTAGCAGAGGTTTTCAGTGACGAATAAAAACGATAACGCTCGCCGGGTTTTAGTCTGCCAGGGTACCGGATGCAGTTCTCTGAAATCGGCTAAAATCAGAGAAGCCTTTGAGCTCGGGATTGCCGAACAGGGTATTACAGATGTAAAAGTGGATTTCACCGGCTGTCACGGTTTCTGTGCGCAGGGACCTGTGGTCGTAATCGAACCGGAAGGTGTATTGTACACACGGGTTACTCTGGATTATGTTCCTGAAATAATTCAGTCCCATCTCAAGCAGGGCGAACATATAGCCGCTTTATATTATCAGGACCCCGTAAGCGGGACAGCGGTCCCCTGTTACCGGGATATCGAACTCTATAAAAAACAGAAACACATTATAATGCGCAACTGCGGGCAGATTAATCCGGAAAAAATAGACGACTATGAATCTTCCGGGGGCTATCAGGCCTTACGCAAGGTGCTTTCGGATATGAGCCCGCAACAGGTTATCGATGAAGTACAACGTTCGGGGTTGCGAGGCAGGGGCGGGGGCGGTTTCCCGACTGCCGGCAAATGGGATTTATGCCGTAACGCGTCCGGCAGTTCCAAATACGTGATATGCAACGCCGACGAGGGCGACCCGGGCGCTTTTATGGACCGCACCATTATAGAAGCCGACCCTCATTCCATAATCGAGGGTTTGATTATTACCGCTTACGCTGTCGGTGCCTCACAGGGTTATATCTATGTGCGTTCCGAATACCTGTTAGCGGTTAAACGCCTCAGGCTGGCTATCGAAGCTGCTAATGAAAAAGGATATCTCGGCGAAAATATACTCGGTTCCGGGTTTAATTTTAAGATTAGCATTATTGACGGAATGGGTTCTTACATCTGCGGAGAGGAAACAGCTCTTATCGCTGCTGTAGAGGGCAGAAGAGGTGTGCCCCGCTCGCGTCCTCCCTATCCGGTGCAATCCGGTCTGTGGGGTAAACCGACTGTTATAAATAATGTAAAAACACTGGCAAATGTCCCTGTGATTATTTCTCAGGGCTCTGCCGCCTATGGTCAGACAGGTAGCGTAAATAATAGTGGTACTGTAGTGCTGGCACTTTCCGGAAAAATTACCAACAGCGGCCTTATAGAAGTTCCCATGGGGACTACGCTACGTGAAATTATATTCGGCATCGGCGGCGGTGTCCCCAACGGAAGGCGTTTCAAAGCCGTTCAGGTAGGCGGACCTTCGGAGGCTTGCCTGCCGGCAAGTCTGTTAAAGACGCCGGTGGGTTTCGATTCTCTGGCACAAGTGGGCGCCAATTTGGGCTCCGGCGGTATGGTGGTAATGGATGAAGACACCTGTATGGTGGATATTGCCCGCTACTTTTTATCTTTTACTCAATCCGAATCCTGTGGTAAATGCACTCCCTGTCGCCTTGGCACCAGGCAAATGCTGGATATACTGGAGCGTATCTGCAACGGAGAAGGCAAAATGCAGGATATCGACCTGCTACTGGAACTGGCAAAAACAGTTAAATCCGGTTCTTTGTGCGGGTTGGGGCAATCCGCTCCGAACACCGTTTTAACCACCCTGCGTTATTTTCGGGATGAATATGAAGAGCATATATTGCAGCATCGCTGTCGCGCAGCGGTTTGCCGCGGGTTGGTAAAAGCCCCCTGTATTCATACCTGCCCGGCCGAAATCGATGTTCCGCGCTATATCAGGTTTATACAAAGAGGGCAGCCCGAGCAAGCGCTGGCAGTCATACGGGAGAAGATTCCCTTCCCGGCTGTTTGCGGGCTGGTCTGTTTCCATCCCTGTGAATCGAGATGTCGGCGGGCACAGTTAGACGAAGCCGTCTCCATACGTGAACTCAAACGCTATGCAGTCGAGTACGGCGGCGACCTGTGGAAGAGCCATGTCGTTTTTCGAAGTCCGACAGGTAAAAGAGTAGCCATCATCGGTTCGGGTCCTGCCGGGCTTACTGCTGCTTACTATCTTGCCAGGTTGGGGCATTCTGTAACCGTCTATGAATCACAGCCACTGGCGGGCGGAATGCTAAGAATGGCTATCCCCGATTATCGTTTGCCGAAAAATATTCTGGATGAAGATATAGATGAAATAGTAAATGCCGGAGTGACAATCAGAACCAACAGCGAAATCTACAACGTAGAAAGTCTTTTTGAACATGGTTATAATGCGGTTTTCGTGGCAATAGGTGCGCAAAACGACCTCAAAATGGGTATCAGCGGTGAGGAAGACCATCGCTTTATCGACCGTCTGGCTTTCTTGAAAGATGTCAATCTGGGTAAAAAAGTATCACCCGACGACAGGGTAGGTGTTATCGGTGGCGGTCATGCGGCAATAGATGTGGCACGCACCGCCAGAAGGTTGGGCGCGAGTAATGTATTCATTATTTATCGCAGGAGCCGCGAGGATATGCCGGCCGGGCGTGAAGAAATAGACAAGGCAGTAGCCGAGGGTATTCATATTCTTGAAATGACGATGCCGGTGCAGGTAATCAATGAAGATAACGGAATTGCGCTGGAATGTATTCGTATGGAAAAGGGAGATATCGATTCCTCGGGCAGATACCGTTCGGTTCCGGTAGAAGGGAGCGAGTTTACCATAGAACTCGATAGCGTGATAGCCTCTATCGGGCAGCGTCTGCATATTCCGGATAAATTCGGTCTTTCCACTGCGGATGACGGTTTTATAGCGGTGGATAATTTTACGCTGTCGACCGATAAGCCGGGTATTTTTGCCGGCGGTGATGCCGTTTTGGGTCCATCTTCGGTAATTGAAGCCATAGCTCACGGTAGGCAGGCAGCTAAATCGATTGATATTTATCTCGGTGGTGCCGGTGTAATTGATGAGGTATTGGCAGATACGGAAGATGATACTATATCGGGCGACCCCTCCGATTTACCGAGACAGGTATCCGCGGTGATGCCGGCAACTGACAGGATTAAGAATTTTTCTCAGGTGGAACTGGGTTATGATAAAGAAATTGCGGAGGAAGAAGCGCGCCGCTGTTTAAGGTGCGACCTCGAGGAGTATTAGTCAGGTCGGGTATATATGGCAGGCGGGGTAATTTAGTGGTATCGCAGGGATTGCTTCGTCCCGACAGTTAGGGACTCGCAACGACGTTGTAATCTATATTTAATTTTGCTATTTTGAAATGAAAATACTCATATCGTCGTTGCGAGGAAATCCCGATTATTCGGGCTAAATCGGGATGACGAAGCAATCTCAAGTTATGGATAAGCAATTTTATGTGTATATAATGGCAAACGATTCGAATACAGTAACATATACAGGCGTAACCAGTGATATAAAAAGAAGAGTATACGAACACAAAGAGAAATTTGTTGAAGGATTTACAAAACAATATAACATTAATAAATTGGTTTATTATGAAATATTAGGTGATCCTGTAAATGCTATTACCAGGGAAAAGCAAATCAAGGGTGGTTCAAGGCATAGTAAAGTAAAACTGATAGAGAGCATGAATAAGGACTGGCGTGATTTATATTATGAACTATAAAACCTGTTTGGGTAATCGATAAATTGTGGCTTTTCAAGTAAAATTATATAGACAGGTTAAAAATGGCAAACGGGGTAATTAAGTGGTTACGTAGGGATTGCTTCGTCCCGACTTGGCGGGACTCGCAAAGACGGAAATGAGAAGTCGGTCGAAACATAACGGTGTCGAATAAGTTAATAAGTAAAGATGACTCTAAACGTGGTAATTAAAGGAATAATTGATAGTGAATGAAATTAACCTAAGTATCGATGGCAGAAAAGTTACTGCCAAAGTGGGGATGACGGTGCTGGAAGCGGCATTAGCCAATGATATGTACATTCCGTACCTCTGTTATTCCCCCGACCTTAAGCCGCACGGCGGTTGCCGCCTCTGCATTGTTGAAATAGAGGGAATGGAAGGGATGCCGACTTCCTGTAATACTCCTGTTTTCGAGGGTATGATCGTTAAAACGTCCACGCCCGATGTTAACGAGGGGCGCCGCAATATACTGGAACTGATACTGGCCGACCATCCGCTGGATTGCCTGACCTGTGTTAAAAACCAGCGATGCGAACTGCAAAAAGTGGCGGCTTATCTCGGTATAAGGGAAAGGAAACTGCCTCACAACGACAGAGTAATACCGCTCGATGACAGCAATCCTTTCTTTGTAATCGACCGCAATTACTGTATTCTCTGCCAGAAGTGCACCCGTACCTGTGAAGAGATAAC
>DIKD01000081.1:24541-29123 GCA_002421585.1 Dehalococcoidia bacterium UBA5627 | reverse complement strand
AATATGTTTCTGAACTTTTGCATAAAAAAAATAAGCGGCGAATAGACTGTATTCGCCGCTTACGGATAATAGTACCTTTTTTATATAACGGAACCCACTATTAATTCACGGTCTACTAAATCGAAATATGTATAATTGGGGGCTTTCGGTATATCCCTGCCAATTACTACATTTATTGCTTCACTGGTAGCCTGAATCGCCGACAATCCCGCTCCTATACATGTAGTTGGAATAATAGATGTTTTACCTGTGATAATATCATTTATTATACTTTTGTCCAGAATATATTTAGGAATAACGGGAACTATTCTCTCCAGCGGAACTACTAACTGTTCAGGATTATCCACGTCAACATCAACAGGAAGGTTGTTATACTCTTCTAATGTAATCCCATCCGGGGCAAAAACTACAGTAATGGCGCCAAATCCGATTGCTGTGGAAAATAGATAATGAATACCTCTTTTTCTGGCTTCTCTCTGTAATAATATTGATTCCTTGAATAAACCGAAGTCCATTACATCAACTATAACTTCGCATCCCTCAACAAAAGCTTCTACATCGGATGACGACCCAATACCGGTTTTTTGAACAATGATATTAGCCAACGGATTGATATCTTTTATCTGTTCATAAACGGTTTCTGCCTTGTTTTTACCCAGGGTATTCAAGTTTGAACCAAATTGCCTGTTGAAATTACTGAGCTCCATATCTCCTGGGTCGTTTATCTTTAGAGCCCCGACACCTATTCTTATCAATCTCTCGGCTGCCAATCCTCCCACCCCGCCTAAACCGGCTATGCCTATTACTGAGTTGTGCAGCTTTTCCTGCTCCGATTCAGTAAAGAGTCCTATATTGCGGCTAACCATTTCATTATAATGAATATTCAATGTTATAACTCCAGACTATAATATTATGTAGTATAGTAAAAATTAAGCCTCTATTTTTTCCTTCTCGGTACGAGCTTGCTTTCTCAATAACGATAAATCAGGTCTAATCAGGAACCTGATAGTATCCCTGGAAGGATTAATGTGCCTTGGACTCAAATTATCCAGGCTTGCGCCCAATGCCTGTTGTTTTAGTTTATAAGCTTGAAAAGAATTTTTTGGAAGTAATGTAATCTTTAATGGCTGTAAGCCCGTAAACGCTTCCAGTTCTGAATATGGTTTGTCCAATTTTTTTAATTCGTTATGTATCGAGCTTTCAAGTTCTTTCAAATTTATATTTGTATCTTTAGGTTCGATATATAGATGGAGCACCGGTTTCCCGTTAAGCTCCTTTGAGGCAACCCAGTCATAATAATCTATGCCGCAATTTTCGATAGACTTCCAGATTACTTTTTCCGATAACCTCGTGAATCCGGCTATATCAATTTGATCGTCGATTCTTGTCAGGAATCTCATTTGAGGTATATCTATGTTGAGTTTTTCATTTCTGGTGGAAGTAATGTTAATCAAGTGCCCCAGTCTATAGCGCATAAACGGACCTCCGTGAAGGCTGCTGATTACCAATTCGTAGTTTCCGGGAATGACTTCATCAATCAGCACGGTTCTGGGTTGATATGTCGGGTCTTCAATCGACTTGTTTACTTCATCTTCCGGAATAAATTCGAAGAAATTCAGATTCGGAATAAATGTCAAGCCATCGTAGTCCCATGTTTGCATTGCTATGAAAATAGCTTCGGTACAACCATGAAATTCAAGAGGATATCTGCCCCACATATCCTTGATTTTTTCGCGATAAACAGAACCGTCTGTCCCGAAAGTTACCAAGCCCTTCATTTTCCATATATCTCTTGGTAACATTGGGCGTCCGGCCAGTTTACTTTTTAAAATACCTTTTAATAATCTCAATGATTTCCGTGGCTTCTTAATAAGTGCCTTAATGTTTGTTTTACTTTTCCCTTTTCTTCCGAAACGTTCGCCGATTGCTACGTTGACACTGGACATTGCAATACAGAGGTCGAGTCCCCTTTCCATGGCTAAATCAAAACCGTATTTTATTCTTTCTTCAAAGGATATATTCTCGGCTTCACCCACAGGAGGCAGTACATCGAACAATTCATTTGGGAAAGCACGTGTCATAGTACCCGTAGTATAGGGCGGAGGTGCCATACCATAAAAAACCTTATCCATACCTTTAAGATTAATCTCGCCCTTATTATTACAGGTCGATAATATCATCATGGCAAAGATAATGCCCTCTATCTGGTCGAGCTGTCGTGCTGTAACAGGCACCCATCTGTAAGGGTATTCCTCAGATTTGCCGGAAGTGTACTGCCACAGAATCGGTTTTTGCGGTAGCACATCCATACGGCGTTTTAACAGATAAGGAGCGTAATCCGAGTATGTAGTCAAAGGTACCATTTCGCGAAAGTCTTCGACGCTTTCCGGTATGGCATCGCCCATTATACTTCTACCCAGCTCGCACTTGTTCAGCAACTCAAGTTGTTCCAGCATCAATCGCTTTTGAATATGAGTAAAATCCTCAATACTCAGGTCCAGATAGCCGCAGCATCTCTGCCATAATTCCTGATATTGGCCTTTCTTAAACAATCCAGCTTCGAAACCCATTTGTATAGCCCTCCAATATAGTCGAATGATTTTACGGTTCGACTAAAGTAAATTGTATTTACTATGACACACTGTCATAGCCATAGGAAGGTTTACAATACTAGAACAATGTTCTATTGAAGCTAATAGCGTGTATTTTTAAGAAAGATATTTTTGGTATGCGCCGGTTAATCAATTTGAAAACAGTTATTACAGGATGAATAGATATGAAAAACCCTCTTTGTATAAAAGAGGGTTCATTTTTGTTTTTAGCCGGAAGACTATCCTGTGGTCAGCAATTCTTCCACTTTATTTTTACCTCTTTGCCTTCTTCGGAGGAGTCTTTTTCGAGGGCATCGAGTGTTTTTGAAAGCTCCGTTAAACCATCACTGTCGACTTTCTTATTGAATTCCAGCCCATAGCCTATAAAGAAATCCAGAAAACTCTTCATCAATTTTTTGGTGTCTTCCTGGAAAGCGGCAGCTTCATCCTTGGTTACGAACGTTTTCTGTTTTTCCTCGACATCCCGCATAAACTCCCTGATTTCCTTTCTCAGGGCTTCGATTTCACCGGATGTGGTATTTTTTAATTCCGCCGGCTTTTCTTCATCAAGTCGGTCCCGGATTAAGAACTCAATAAACTCTGCCTGCGACATATCACCGCGGTTTTCGTTTATTTTATTAATAAGTTCTGCCGGCACTATCATCATTCTCTTATCGGACATAAGGAGCTCCTTCGGTAAAATATCTGTATATTATAGCAAATATAATAATTTATGCCTCGTCATCCTGTCTTAGTTCCAGGGTTTCCAAAACAGCATCTATGCTTCTTAAAAGGTTGAGTCCTTTCGGAGTAACCCGGTAAGTAACCGAGGGGTTACCCACTTTAACCTTATCAACCAATCCCCTTTCGAGCAGGAAGTTAAGGTATTTCTGAAGCTGGAAAAAACTCATGTTGACGCTGTACATCATCTCGGTTTTTCCGGCTTCACCGAGCCTCAGCATATCCGCAATTATTTCGATGCTAGACCTTCTTCGGTCTAAGTTCATTGCACAACCCCTACAAATTAACCAGTACTATTATACTATAACAGTAAAGAGATTGTAAGGGTTTTAAGAAGAATTTTTATGACTTTTACGTAATTTTTTTTGAAAGTTAATCTATAAATCACGGACAATCGGGTTTGAGAGAACGTGCGCACGGAAACTTTTTAAAGAGTTACATTATCATAGATAGATACCAACCCAGTATCTCGTTACCCCATAATAATGTTACCATTGCGCCAATTGCAAGAAAGGGGCCGAAAGCGATGGATTGTTTGCGGCTTTTTAACTTAAAAAGTATCAAAATCAGTGCGACAACGCCTCCCAGTATAATTGACAGCAATATAGATATAAAAATAAGCGGATAACCCACCGCCAAACCAATCAGCCCCACCATTTTTATATCGCCTTCACCCATCCCCCCTCGTGTCAGTATGGAAAGAGCAAAAAATATTATGAAGCCTATTATGCCACCAATCAGGCAGCTGACTATACCCGATGCCCACCCCAAATCAAAGAAGTGGCTTTCAATTGCTAAAGAGGGCGATACCGTCAACTGGGGCAAAAAGATACTTATAATCAATGCGATTACTGCAGAGGGGTACACAACTTTATTCAGTATCAGGTGATGTTCCAGGTCGATTGCGAATATTACGAGAAACAGGCAAAAATAAAACAGGGATACCGCCAGTTCCGCTCCGGCTCCGTAAAAAAAGAATAAAGACACAAAACCGATTCCGGCAGCCGCTTCTACAAGTACGACACGTTTGGGAATGGCGCTTTTACAGTAGCGGCAGCGCCCTTTCAGTAAAAGATAGCTGAATATGGGAATCAAGTCTTTAACGGCAAGTCTTTTGCTACACTCGGGGCAATGGGAAGGCGGTGAGATAATCGATTGCTTTGCAGGAAGGCGGTCTATGCATACATTGAGAAAGCTGCCGACAACCAGTCCGAGCAGTAGGAATACCGCCATCAATACTATTTCCATTT
>DIKD01000081.1:24203-24454 GCA_002421585.1 Dehalococcoidia bacterium UBA5627 | reverse complement strand
AGGTTGCTTCGGCAACAGGATGACAAAAGAAAATCTTGTTGAATATGTCGCCGTTATGGTTCGACAGGCTCACCACGAACGGCTTTGTTTACTTCAACCTGTCACGAACGGCTTTAGTAATGTCCGAGCATACTGAGCCCGTTAAAGGACACGAACGGCTTTTTTCATAACCTTCACGAATTCAGCATGACAATTTGCTACTGTGCCATTCTGAGACCATAAGGGATGGACGAAGAATCCGGGGGGTTGGG
>DIKD01000081.1:23507-24153 GCA_002421585.1 Dehalococcoidia bacterium UBA5627 | reverse complement strand
CTTCACGAATTCAGCATGACAATTTAAGCAATGTCCGCTTACCCCGAGTCATCTTCGCCTTTTTTTACCTCTATTTTCTTGAGGTCTTCGTATTTCAGCCAGCCGTTTTGAATGGCAAGTATAACGGCGCCGATGCGGTCGTCGACGCCCATTTTTTCAAATATATGGCTGATATGGTTTTTCACCGTCATCTCGCTGATATGCAGTTCACGGGCGATGGATTTGTTGCGCCTGCCGGAGCCGATAAGTATCAAAACCTCCAGTTCGCGCCTTGTAAGCGGGGAATCGGTCTGTTTATGAGATGGGGAAAATCCGTTTGCGGGAGTTTGCTCTGAAGGTAGCACTGCTTCTCCGTAATCGATAATTTCCTGCCGATATAGCTCAGCTTCGATTTTTTTTACACGCATCGAGCTGTAAAACCATATTATAATCAGGCCTGCCAGGGCAATCAGTGAAACAAGCGTGCTGTCGAAGCTGTTTATTGCCATTATAATGACGATGATAAGAAGCGCATAGACGAACATCAGACCGTTAAGGTTCCATCTCAGGGAAGCGGCGCGGTTTTTAACCCGTTCGTGAAGCCTGTCGATGGAACGGCTGTCATTCGGGTTTAGCGGTTCATTATTCGAAGGTTTGACTCTCAAGT
>DIKD01000081.1:19322-23448 GCA_002421585.1 Dehalococcoidia bacterium UBA5627 | reverse complement strand
AAAAAATGAGAAAATATGACTATAAATATAGTACCTGCGCATATTGACTTTGCCCGTACCTGAACCTATACTTAGTTTATGAACTAAATAGCCGGGTTATACCCGTAATCCTGGCCGGTGTTTTTTATTTAATGGGTAAAACAAAAAAGAAGTAAAAAAGGAGGATATGTGAAAATAATAGAAAAGTTCACAAAAAATTTACAAATGGTTCGCAAGGGCGAAAAGGGCTTTACTCTGATTGAGTTACTGGTTGTTATTGCGATACTGGGGCTTTTAGCGGCTGTTGCTATTCCAAATATTGTTGGATTAATGAATAGAGGTGCTGATGAAGCTGCAACTACAGAACAAGGCACTGTAGCCTTGGCTGTGTCGGTATATATGTATGAGCAAGGTAGTATCCCAGTAGATTTTGATTTAGCTGATCTTGTAGCTTATGATCCTGAGTATACAACTGAAGCAGATAGTTTATTCCAACAACCACCGCGGTTTAACTGGACTATATCTTCTTCTGGAGTAGTTACGCCAAATGGTACCGCGGAAGGTGATTTTGAAGCTAATCCGTTAGTGACTACATCAACAACTGCAACGGCGACTTAAAGTAACGCTAATAATTAAACAGTCTAATTAAATTTAATGCAAAGACCCCGCGTTTGCCGCGGGGTCTTTGCTCATAATCGAAAATTAAATACAGATTTAAGCCGTTATCGTGACTTGGTCTTCCTGATGATAACCTTTCCCCTACTCCCGCTGAGGACATTCTCTACTTCCTTTCGGTTGAAGCAGTGGCTGATAACCGTATCATACTTGATAATACCCTGCCTGTACAGTTCTACCAGGGCTTCGTCCATCGAAACCATACCTTCGTCGTGATTGGTAACGATTACGTTGTGCAGCTGGTAAATCTTGCCTTCTCTTAAAAGGTTCTTTACCGCATCGTTCGCCATCATTATCTCCACCGCCGCGATTCTCCCGGTTCCGGAGGCACGCGTTACCAGCGTCTGGCAGATTACCGCAACCAGCAGTGAAGCCAGCCTGGTCTGTGCCAGATTGCGCTCGTGCATCGGGAAGAGGTCGATTATGCGCTCCAGAGCCTGTGGAGCGCTGGGAGCATGCCCGGTACTGAGTACCAGGTGTCCGGTTTCGGCGATATTCAATACTGCCGCCGCCGTTTCCAAATCCCTCATTTCTCCCACCAGTATGACATCAGGGTCCTGCCTTAATACGTGTCGCAGGGCATGTCCGAAAGAAAAGGTATCGCTGCCGAGCTCACGTTGCGTAATAACGCTTTTATCGGAACGATGAACATATTCAACCGGGTCTTCTATGGTTAAAATATGCCGGCTTGCGGTTTTATTGAGATGGTTTATCATCGCAGCCAGTGTGGTAGTTTTTCCGCTGCCGGTAGGTCCGGTTACGATTACCAGACCCCTCGGCTTTGTAATCAAATCCTCGAATACAGAAGGGAGTTCAAGCTCTTCTATGGTAGGCACTTCGGCAGGTAAAAGGCGTATGGCAAGGCTGACAGCCCCTCTTTGAATAGAGGCGTTGCAGCGGAACTGCCCGATATCGGGTAAGGAATAACTGAAATCCAGTTCACGGTTTTCCTCGAAATGCGTCCTTTCGCCGGGCGTTGTTATGCGCTCGAAAGAAGACCGTATTTCCTCTGCTTTGAGGGGTTCCGAGCCGTTAACATTTTTCAAATTTCCGTCTATACGGAACATCGGAGGGGCGTTCAGTACCATATGCAGGTCTGAAGCCCTCTGCTCCTTTGCCGTTTTTAACATTTCTATAATGTCCACTTTCCAACCACTTTCTTACCAGGTTACGTTAATGTTGAATACCAGTATCCCATCGCCCTGAGATAGTGAAGTTACGGTAACCGATTCGAACTGCCCGCTGTTTCTTAAATCATAGGCGAAGGCATAAAAATCCTCTTCATTATAAGAGGAGCCGTTGATATCGGCTTGACCGATGCCGTAAACTACATTGGTTACATCGACCAGTCCGGCAGCCGATTCGGTAATAACACTTAAATCGACATTGGACTTTGCAAATCCATCCGTTAATTCATCCAACATTTCCTGCATTACAACAGCCCGGTCATTTTCGGCTATCGGCAGTAGATTGATTTCCGTTTGTTCATCTATGGAAGTCTGCGCCATCACAATCTCATCCTGTTTAAGGTCATTTGCATCCTCCGCCAGCGAAAGCTCTTCTTCCAGATTGCCGACATCCCCATTCAGGTCAGCTATATAGCCATTCAAAACTACGCTCTGCGCCTGCATTTGAGAAAGCTCAGTTCTCATTTTTTTTGTATATTCGATGGTATCCTGCAGGAAAAGCCAGCCGTAGAAAAGCCCTCCCAGAGCAATAACTATCAGTACCGGTATGAGAATGTTGGACAGCTTTGTTTTGGGCGGCTGATATATTCCGGGCAGCGCCTCAATATCGATAATAGAATAATAGCTATCCTTACCCTTCGGCAATTCGCCCTTTAATGACATCCCGATATTTATCATATACTGGCAGACAGGGAACTCGCTTTCAGTAGAAATGGGTGCTGTTATGGTAAAGACATCGTTTTTAAGCTCACCCAGGTTTGCTTTTACTTCGTCCTCTTTATTTGCCAGGTCTCCGCATACCATAATCGGCGTCGAATCGCCCAGTGTACTATCGGGGTAGCTTGTTTTGTAATACATTACAGTTCTGACGATTTCCTCGCCGATGGTGGGTAATTTCAAAGCCAAATCGTCCGATTCTATCGGTAAAGAAAGGCTGCGGATTACTTTGGGTTGGCTGTCCGATAGCACTATAACATCAAGATATGTCAACCAGGAATTTACAATAACAGCAATCGGCTCGTTTACGCAGCGAGCCAGCGCCAGAGGAGCCAGGTCGAGCGATTGTATTTTTAAACCGGCTGCTTTTACCGTGTTTACCAGAGCATCGGTGGCATTGCGGGGGTGAGCGGCTAAAAAGTACTGCCGCTCTTCTTTGGTGTTGGAAATCTGCTGGTATGAAAGATAAACCTGCTCTACCGACATAGGCAGTACGCGGCGGGCTTCGTTTACAATGGCTTCGTCAATCATATTACGCGGTATATCGGGAGGGAATGTTATGAAACGGAAAACGGAGTTCAAACCGCTTAAGCCAACCGTAACTTTTTTATCTCTGATTTCGGCGGATTGTAATATATTTTTAATTTCCAGGGCTATCTGCTTTTCATCCTGTATTACACCGTTGCTTACCAGCTTCTGCTCCAAAATGAGACTTGCCCATTTGAGCACCTTTTTGCCGTCGGCCACTACAATTTTAATTTCGGAATCTTCTATGTATAAAGTTAATTTGCGTGACATTATTCTTCCTCCTGCGGGGCGTTGTAGGTGTAAACAGCAATTTTTACAGTACCGCCGGAAGCGTTTTCCATTTCCTCGATTATATCCTCCGTTAACGCCTGTGCATCCTGAAACACGAAGGGCCTGACATACTCGACCATCCTGTAGTAAACACATTCGGATATATATTCTTTCAGCAAAGCTGTTATATCCCCGGAAAGAGCTCCGGCTAACTGGCTTCCCAGCAGTGTGGCGATTTGAGAGCCCACCACAGATTCCAGGTCGTCACCGTTTTCTATGGCTTCCACGATTCTCCCCACGATTTCACTCACTACCGCATCTTCCAGCCCGTCTTTAATGTGTGTTTTTATCAACTGCGCCAGTTCGTCAGCTAAACGTTCGTCGTAGTCATCCGTCAGCGTGGAGCCAAGTATTCCGTCGAATTCCTCTTCCATCATATCAGCCAGAAGCTGTTTGATTACCTTCGCCATATCTTCCACGCTTCTCGTGTTTAGATAATTGCCGGTGACATCTTCGATTCCAAGCACAATATAGTTCACCAATTGATCGACAGTTAAATTATNNGCAATCATTTCATCGAGCGTTATAGAAAAGACCTCATCCTTTTGCCCCTCGGTAAGCATTTTGGGCAGCGTGAGGTTAATACTATCGTAAATGGCTGTTGCGAATGAATCGTCGGCTTGTATTTCGATTAAATAATCCAGAATATCCGCTTTATTACCTGAAATTGCCAGCTCCAGAAACACCACGCCGTAATCCACTTCCCCTAT
>DIKD01000081.1:0-19216 GCA_002421585.1 Dehalococcoidia bacterium UBA5627 | reverse complement strand
ACAGCCTCCTGTATTGCCTGTTCCCTCTCAGCCCGGAGCTGCTGAAGTTCGTCCTGTTTCCGGTTCAGCTCTTGCTGCAATTGAGCATTTTCTTCCTCAGCCGCTCCTATATCTTCTTCGAGCTGCTGTATTTCCTGCTCCAGATTGTTTTTATTCATAGTCTGAAGCAATACCATCTGCCTGGNNGTATTCTGCTCTTTTATGTTATTGTTATACGGTATATACAGCGCGACCGCCGCACCGATAAATATAACCACCCCGATAATTGCCCACCACTTGCCGCTCTTTTTCATAACATAACTTAACCTCCGGGTGAAGATTGTTTTGTATTTGTAAATCAGCTGATTATATAACTTAATATGCCAAATTTGTTATTACTATCATCTCCAGTGGGGAAATGCAAATTAGTAGGCGGGGTATCCCAATATAAATTACCGTTTTGTAAATCAACAGAAATTGGATCTTTTCCCGAAGGCAGTGGTTCATTAAAGCCACCTGCTAAAGTGCCATGATAATCTCCCCTCGGTTTCAATAACGCCAAGCCTGAAACTGAAAGTGTTAATATAAAACCATAATTATCTGTATCTATATTAGGCATCATCTTAATACCTCCTATTGCTATTATGCAACCCGACCCCAGAATAGTGCAGTTGGAACCGATTTGCAAAGCAAAGTCTGAACCATCACCATCATACAAAACGAAAATCGTATTACCATTTAAGTCAAGGAAGAACTTGCTGGTTTGGCCTATTAAAGTATATCCAGTTATATATATAGTATCTGTGAGTTTTATCGTAGCACCCTCCTCGCTACTCTCAATTGTTAAATTGCCATCGCGATAAAAAGGGCCTATCGTAGGATAATCATTTACGTCTATTTCATCAGAGTTATATGAATCCAAACCCACTATATCTTGGCTGTAAAAATGCTCTAGTAGTTCTGTGGTTGGCCATGCGCCACTGTAAAACTCTAATGGGCCATTAGGCTCACCTTCGAGAGGATCTGTTGATCCTTGTCCTGTAATATCAATCTGAGATATACTCGTTATCGCATTTTGGGTGATGCCGCTGTAGTCGCCATATACCGTTGAAACCCAAGCCTTTATTGAAGTAAATTCAGACGGGTTATTGTTGACAAATTCAGGAGTAATAATAGTTTCGGGGTCATATTGCGTTGAAATCACTTCAAATATATTCTGTGATCGATATTCTATAGAAACCATAACATCGTAGCCGTTTACCGCGCCTGAAGCGCCTTCAATATAGTAATAGATTGGATATACCACATCAAGAATATCAGGATCGCTGGGCGGTAAATGTCCTAGAACATCTTCATATAAGACTCCATCAGTATCCTTATAATTAAAAAGAAACTCTTCACCTTCATCACCAACCAATCTGCAATTGTTTATCTTCCAAAGCGCGTCCTGAATACCTGCATCCGCTGCATAGATTTTCATAGTATTTTCTTCATATACCTGCGCCGCCACCAAACCCGTATTCATAAACGATAGAAGAGGTACGGTAATAACAGCGCCCAACGCCAGTAAAAGCAATGCGTAAATAAGCGCTAATCCTCTCTCACTGTGTCTGAATCTAAAAATATTTAACATATACCACCTCACCTATTGCACCCAGTAAAATGTAGTAGGCCTAGATTCCATTTCAAATATTCTTGTAGCAGATTGTGGCCGGAAACCGGGTATTTCAGCGCTTACAGTTAATTCCAAGTCGTTATTTCCTCTGAATTTAAGAGCAAATTCCGTAATGTAATTGGCAATAAAAGTAGTGCTATTCGGACTAACCGGAAAGACATATTCTGACTCTTCAGTTTCAATATCCATCCATTCAGTTACATAGTAATCCCTGTATAATTTATCATCACCGATTCGATATAATACCCTGTGTTGTTGCTTTTCAATAACAAAAACATCATCAACATTTTCTCCCTGGTATTTCGTCCATTCTACTACAAGTAATTCTTCATCATCAGTATTGGGATCATCTTCTGCACTTGTTATTTTATTTATTTGTTGAACATCTTGGCTGACCCAAAGCCCAACATTCTGTACCTGGTGTATCGCCTTCATATTCCCCGAACTGCTGGAGCTACTACTAAATAACTGCCAGATGACCCCTGTGAGGGTTGCGATTACAAGTGCGCCGATAGCACCGGCTATAATCAGTTCTATCAGAGTAAATCCTTTTTGCTTTTTTAGCACAGTAAAAACTGTATTCATCAGTTGTCTACCTTATACCCCTCGAGGTAGTAGACGACTTTCTCCCCGTGTAGTATTACCAATCCAAGTTTCCGGATGTTGCTGTCGTTGTCAGCGGGTCCATTACCGATGCTATCCCAGTCAACGCCGTGAACCCCTTCAATATAGCTGTCATTAAGTGGATAGACGATAGGATTTTCTATATTTCCCCAATCAGTAACGCTCCATACGCTGAAACTGGGATGGAGGCTTAAATCTTCTTGCACTTGTTCCGCAGTTTTATAAGTATAATAATCATCGTGATCGTTTTCTTCTTGATAACCCTGCTGTTTAACGTACTCCATCTGGCTGCGGGCGATGCTCTCGGCAATAGTCTTTTCCTGTGCCAGTAGTACTGCCTTGCCCGCCATTAACAGCGCCAGTAAAAATATAAGCGCTACTATCGCCATTATGGATAAGGCAACCAGCACCTCCACAAGAGTGAATCCGTTTTCCTTTTTAATCAGCTTAAACATTTTGTGTCTTCAATATCATAACAGATATTATAGTCTTAAATTTCTGTAAATAAAATGACTTTTATCAATATTTTTTTAAAACTGCCCGTACATAGAATACATTGTCGACACCATCAATATGGCTACAAAGCCCACTATCAAACCTATAAAGACAGTTAAAATCGGCTGTATCAAGCCCACTGCTGCGCCGGTGCGGTCGTCGGCTTCCATTTCGTAGCTTTCGGCAACGGTAACCAGGGTGCTGTCCAGATGTCCGGTGCCTTCTCCGACAGCGACCATCTGGACCATCAGGGGCAGAAAGAATTTATTCTTACGCATCGGTTTCGATATGCCCTCTCCTCTGATAAGGTCGCGTTGTACTTTTTCAAAAGATTCTTCGACAAATTTGTTATCTGTGGTGCCGATTGTCAGGTTCATAATTTCAGGAAGCGGCAAACCGACCCCGAAAAGCATTGATATAGTACGTGCCGCCTGAGAAAGTTCCGTTAATTGAAGTATTCTGCCGATTACAGGCAGTTTTAATTTCATTCTGTCAAAGCGATATCGACCTTTTTCGGTGCGTATATAGGCAAAGGTAACGCCGGCAATTGCCAGAACAACCAGTAAAACAAGCAAAAAATTGGCTTTTAGCCAATCGATAAAAGCCAGCAGTACGGTCAATATAGCCGGAACCTCGACGCTTAAGGAAGCATAGAGGTCAATAAAAGTGGGCAGGACAAACACTACTATTACCCCTACAACCAGTAGCGCTACAACGCTTACAATCACCGGATAGGAAAGTGCACCCTTGATTTTTTTTCTGGTAAGAGATTGTTTCTCCAAAAATTCAGCCATGTGACGCAGCACTGTTTCAAGATTACCACCCTTTTCACCGACCGCTACAGCTTTGTAGTATATATTTTGAAATATCTTCGGGTGTTTGCTCATCGCAGAAGAAAGCGAGCTGCCGCCCCTGATATCGTTTGTAATATCTCCAAGAACATTGCGTAAGGTTTTATCCGTTATCTGTTCCTGAAGAAGTTCCAGCGCAGTTATGATATCGGTACCCGATTCCAGAAGCAAAGCCAACTGGCGGGAAAACATGATAATTTCTTTGGGTTTAACACCGCCCACATTTGTATTAAGCACTTTCCAGTTTATAAAGCTGGAATTGCTTTTCAGGCTTATTAACTGGAAACCGCTGAAATCGATAAGTTTTCTGGCAGCGGTCTCGTTCTCAGCCGTTATCTTCCCTTTTATTAAACTTCTGTCCTTGTTGTAAGCTATATAAGAATATTCCATTTCACACCTCGAGTTACAACTCATTATAGACATTGCGTAGTATCTCAGAAGGAGTAGTAATACTCTGTTGTACTTTACGCATACCGTCATTTATCATTGTTACCATACCTTCTTTTAGAGCCTGTTCTCTTATATCGCTGGGATTGGCACCCTTTACAATCATTCTTCTGATATTATCACTCATAGCCAGAATTTCGTATATACCGGTACGTCTTAAAAATCCGGTATATCCGCAGGTTTTACATCCGGATGCATATATAAAATGAGAACGCTTTTCACCCATTTCATTTTCATAAGCAATCTGTTCCAGTGCAGGAGCTTCAATTGTTTGTTGACAATCGGGGCAAACTTTGCGTATCATTCTTTGCGCCAGTACCCCGATTACCGATGAAGCAATCAGGAACGGTTCTACCCCTAAATCCATTAAACGGAATATTGCGCCTACGGTATCGTTGGAATGTATTGAAGATAACAGAAGATGACCGGTCAAAGCGGACTGAACAGCAATATTGGCAGTTTCTTTATCACGAATCTCGCCTACCAATATTACATCAGGGTCAAGCCTTAAAATCGAGCGCAATCCGCTTGCAAAAGTAATTCCTGCCTGTGTATTAACCTGAATCTGATTGATATCTTCAAACCGATATTCAGCCGGGTCCTCGATAGTGATAATGTTTCTGCCCATTTTATCCAATGAATTGACTGCGGCATACAATGTAGTAGTTTTGCCGGCGCCGGTAGGACCGCTGACCAGTATCATTCCGTAAGGAATTTTTAAAAGATGTTCGAATTTTTGCTGGCTGTCCGGTAACATGCCTAACTCCGATAGGTCCATCATTGCAGTTGATTTATCTAAAATACGTAAAACGGACATTTCGCCGTTTACGGTTGGAGCGGTAGCGACGCGGATATCTATTTTTCTGCCGTTAGTGTCGGTTGTAAACTGTCCGTCCTGAGCACGGAAATGGTCTGCAATATTCATATTGGCAAGAATTTTAATACGCGAAATAAGTGCCGCGTGAATATCCATTGGCAATGACATCATATCCTGCAAGGTCCCGTCTATACGATACCTTACCCTTAAACGCCGCTCTTCCGGTTCTATGTGTATATCCGAAGCGCGGGCTTTGATGCCTTCCGATATTATAAGATTCAATGCTTTTACCAACGGGGCGTCGATTATTGCATCATAATCCATTTTATCGGATTCTTTCGATGTACTCAGGGAAATACTGGAAATCTGCCGTTCTATCTCTCCGTACGCTTTATAATTAAAATCGATGGCATCCCTGATATCTCTGGCAGGAGCGATTACAGGCTTGATTCTCATGCCGCTCTGTATCGAAAAGGCTTCAAGAGTTAAAATGTCGGATGGGTCGGACATAGCTACCTCAAGAGTCTTACCAGAAATAGTAATAGGCACCGCATTATAACGACGAGCCAGAACCTCCGGGATAAGCATTATTGCTTCCGGTTGCGCCATCTGTCTCAACATTTTACCGGTTGAGGATTGCTTCGGATTGTTTATTTCAAGAGGAACTTTACTTGTTGTACTCTTTTCCACAGGCTTTACACCGCTTAAAGCTATTTCCTCTTTGTCATTTTTACTATCCATCCGTATCTCCCAAGTTTTATAGTTTTATTAAACCGCTTTTAAAGGCTAAAACCACTGCGTGAGCCCTATCATTTGCGTTCAGTTTGCGAAGTATCGCACTGACATGGTTTTTAATAGTCTGTTCACTGATAGAAAGTGTATTGGCTATTTGTTTATTTGTATTTCCGTCTGATATATACTTTAATATTTCCCGTTCCCTTTTAGTCAGGACAGATACTACGTTATCTGCTTGAGCGCCAATCGAAGAAATATCTTCGAATTGTTGCAATACCTGCTGGGCTATATTAGGCCTGTTTAAAAATGTTTCATTAATAGGGTATTCACCTCTGGCAGCCTTATTAATGGTATCAATTAATTCATTCGAGGAAGCACTTTTTTTGAGACACGCAACTGCTGCGCTTCTGATAACATCAAAAAGCTCTTCATCATTCGGGTCGGGGCTGAGAATAATAACCTTAGTGTTAGGGAAATTTCTGGCGATCTTCCTTCCCAGTTCGAGCCCGCTGTGTGCGGCAAGGCCAGAACCAAGAAGTACAACATCCGGTGATTGCGTTTCAATCATAGTCAAAGCGTCTTTATCCGGACTACATTCAGATATTTCAAAGTTATTATGTTCAGATAGTGCCTGGCGCACTCCGGCTCTGAAAAATGGCTGCTCATCTATTATAATTATTTTAATATTAGACACTTAAAACCTCTTTGGTGAACTATTATTTTGTTATATCGCTTTTCGAAAGCAACCTTTCTACATCCTGAATTTTAAAGCGACGATCACCTCTGGGACCTATTCGATAGGCTGTGATGATACCCAGATTACTCCACCTTCTGATAGTGTTAACATGCAAATTTAATTTCCGTGCCACTTCACTTGTTGTGAGCATCGGCTCAATACTATTGTATTCCATTGCCACCCTTTCCTGTCAGTAATTATATTAAATTAATCTAAGTACCTTTTACTATACTATAGCTTATTTACCTTACAATATAAATAGTTTTTTGCTCATATTAAGAATATTTTTAGTTATTAATTCCTACAAGCTATCCTTTTTTTAAATCCTTCGTTATAATATTTGCACGTGGTAACGCCAATGTACCGGTTTACTCCTCTCGGAGCAGTATTCCGGTTGAGTATATTCGGTAAGGAGTTGTCGGGTGCAAGAAGAGCAAAGCCTGGTAAATCAAGCACAAAAGTGCAATCAGGAGGCTTTTGCCAAGCTTTATGAACAAAACTTCGATAAGATTTATCGTTATATTTCTCTGAAGGTTGGCAATAATACAGAGGCTGAAGATATGACGCAACAAGTGTTTATTAAGGCGCTGCAATCGATTTCTTCCTACAAATGGAAGGATGTGCCTTTTTCAGCCTGGCTATTTCGCATTGCACATAATCATGTAATTGATTATTACCGGAAGCAATCGAGACAATCGACTGCACCGCTCTACGATTATATGGCTATCGATAATTGCAGTACGGAAAAATCGATAGAGGATAAAGAGGATATAGAAAAACTTTTAATTGCATCAAAAAAGCTAACACCGGCACAACAAGAGGTTATAGCCCTGCGTTTTGCCGGAGAACTCCCTATTGCCGAGGTTGCGCGTATTATGGGAAAGACACAGGGAGCTGTTAAGGCTTTACAGCATAGTGCCATAGTTGCTCTTAGAAAATTAATGATGGTAGATAAAAATGTTTAAGAAAAAAGAAAAAAAATTAGAAAAAATATTGGATATATGCCTGGACAGAATTATAATAGAGGGTGAATCTATTGAGAACTGCCTTGCGGATTATCCTGAATACAGCGATGAACTGAAGTCCCTACTCGATGTTTCTATTAAAACTCAAAATGCTGTGAGCTCTGTTGAAGCACGTCCGGACTTTAAAGCCAGGTTAAAATATCTATTAGAATCAGAAATGAATCAGGCAAATGCACCAAAACAACCTTCTTTTAAATGGAAATTTCAGTGGGCGCCTGTAGCGTTATCCCTTTGTATCGTACTTTTACTATCCGGTGGAGGAACGGTAGCGGCGGCAAGTAACAGTATGCCTGATAATCCTTTATATAATGTAAAATTGGCTTCTGAGCAGGCGCAATTGTTTTTCACTTTCGACAATATGGCTAAGGCTAATTTATACTCGGAGTTCGTTACAGAACGCGTCAATGAAATAGTTGTAATGGCTTCTGCCAATAATATCGAAGCTATAGATAAGTCATCCAAAATAATGCAGAATCAGTTGGCTATGATGGAGATTATTTCTCAGGAAAATCGATTAGCTACTTCGATAGAGTCCGAAGGAGGGTTCGTATTGGGTTTATCCACAACAACAGTAACAGAAACATTATGGACCGGTTCTGAGAATACAACTACATCGGACAAGTATGCTACTCATACACAGACAACTGATCCCTTAAGACCTGACGTTATTACCATAACCAAAACTGTTACCGCCGGTAGCGAAAATTATCCGGATGAAATCAGCCAATCCATAGGCAGTCCTCCGGCATATGTTAGTAATAGCGATAATCAATTGATGGTTGATATGTTGTATAGAAATTTAATAGATTTATATACTGCCGCTGCTAATAACTCAGGAATAGTTTTGGAATCGATAATTGAAGCAATAAATGTGTTGGAAGACAGCTATAATATAGCCACAGGGAGTATTAATTGAGTTGTATGTAAGCTAATTGTGTTTTAACTTCAATTATCTTCTTCATATATAAAATTATTTCAGTTTTAAACCTTACGTATTGACAGTATAAAGTACTGTGCTTATACTTATTCACGTAGACGACTTTTAGTCCTGGCTATTTATATTTATTTAGTGAGTATATGGGGGAAGGTTTGTCAAAAAGTGATGATAAAAAGCTTAATATAAAAAAATCTATTAAGCTGATCAGACACGATGAAAAGGTTGCCATCCTGCAAGCAGAGCGTGATGTCCGATTGGCTATAAAGCAAGCTGCTGATATAAAGGAGCAACAAATTTTAAATGCCAGAGATATTGAGATACGTACCCTGCGTGATGTAAAAGAGCAGTCTGATAATTCAATCAGAGCTATGCGGGAGAATAATAGAAAAAACCTGGAAGTAATAAAGAAAACAAGAGAGGAAGCTGTTATCGAGGCAAGGACATTGGGAAAAAATCGTATTAGAGAAGCATATGATGAAGAAACGGTAATGATAAATGGAGTCGATAAAAAAACAGCTCGTAAAATTAAACAGGTAACAGCAAAAAAAATAGAGCTGGCCAGGAGAGATACAGAAAGAGCTATCAACGATGCATTGTTTGAGGAGAAGCATGCTACAAGAAAGGCGCTGGATGTCGCGTATAGAGATATTACAAAAGAAGAGGAGAGGCAAAAAATTATAAGAAGTCGTACTGCTATCGACGTCAGGAATGAACATCTTAAGGCAATCGAAGATGCTGGTTTGCAGTACGGAAATGCAGTTGATGATATCTCAAGGAACTATAAAGCGACTATCGAAAATATAAAAAACAAAGCTGATGAAGCTATAATGAACCTGAAGGATGGAGGGCGATTACCGGAATCAAATGAAATATCGGCACCATTGTCTTTCGAGGAAAATGTGGATAAATCAGAGGATTCTGTCCGGGAACAGGGCAATTCTGTAAATGAAGAGCAGCCCCCGCAGGGAGAGGCTGTTAATGAGGCGGAAACAGAGTTGCCTGAATCTTTTGCTGATGAAGTCTATCAGAATACAGAAGAAAATGCGATTGTTGAAGAATCAGAAGTTGATAATGAATCGGAAGTAGCTATTGATGCGGAAAAACTGTCGGAAAGTGATAACACAGCCAAATATACCGAACCCGCTTCTGTGCAAGAGTTAGCAACCGTTACGACAAATGCTGGCGTAAGTGTATCTGAGATAGATGATACGATAACTTCGATTCCCGAATCCGAAGAAACAGGTTCACTTGTGTACAGTGGTATTGTCAGAATAAACATTAAGAAACCTGTAGCACCGAATAGAATTAAATTGTTTGCTGAACAATTAAATGAAATAGATAAAATCAGGATGCTTTTTATAGGAGGACAAGCAAATAAGGATACGGTTATACATTTAAAAATCGATGAAGATATGCCTCTTGTTGATATATTGAAAAAATTGCCCGATGTTGATAGCGTAGATATAAAAGATAAGAATATACAGCTAACTCTTACAGATGATAAGCATTAGAATATTTTCAGGGGTTCATTGTCCGGCAAGTGTTTTTTGCCCATAACATTGCTTTTTCGCGCTCCCCGTCCATTAAGGGTCCTTTGGCACTTTGTACCAGAAGAAATTCGGGAGCAACCACTGTGTCAAACCCCTCTTTTTTAAAGTAGTCAGCCAGTTTATTTGCGGCAAAGCCGAAGATTTTAACCCATGTCGAAGGCATCCTTGTGTCAAAAACAGCAATATTAGTACCTTTTTTAATTTTGCCTGAAATTTCATTTAAAAATGCTGCTATCGGTTTGGTATACCTTCCTCCCTGTGTAGGAGAACCTACTATAAGTAAATTAACATCATCCATTGGACGTACATCACCGGCCTTAATAATTTTTACATTACCGGTAACCCCTTCGGCTATAGTTCTGGCAATTGTTTTCGTGTTGCCGTACATAGAATCATAAATAATTAGAGCATTCATTGCCGTTACCTTCATTCAAAATATCATTTATTTATGTGTTTTAAAGCAGCTTGAGCAGCGCGATAACCGCACATTCCGTGAACACCCGCGCCGGGCGGTGTAGAGCTGGAGCATAAGAATACGTTCTCAAGAGGGGTTTTATATGATATGGACGGTATAACAAGTTTCTTAAAGGATTGACTGCCACCTGAGATATCTCCACCTATCAGATTGGGGTTGTCCTCTTCCAAATCCGATGGACACATAATATTCCTTGCAATGATGCTTTCCTTAAACCCCGGTGCAAAGCGCTCAATCTGTGATTCTATTCGCTCTGTCATATCTATATTTGAATTGAAGGGAACATGGCAATATCCCCAGACTACATGTTGATTCGCATCTGTACGGGTAGTATCGAAAAGACTTGGTTGTGCAAAGAACACAAATGGTTTTTCAGGGGTTCTTCCATCGTGTACTTCATTTTCCGCCATAACAATTTCTTCCATAGAGCCACCGATATGAACGGTAATAGCATTGGAGCATTCCTTGGCTGTCCATGGAACAGGCTTGTTAATTAGCCAATCGATTTTAAACACACCCGGTCCGTATTTGTATTTTTTAACCTTATTCTTATAATTATCGGGCAATTTAGACGCTGCCATTTTTAACAATTGCACAGGGGTGACATCAGCTAAGAGCACATCGTTATCAGGTAAATCCGCAAGATTTACGATTTCGGTCTCGGTTATTATCTTTCCCCCCAGTGCCTTAAAATACGCTGTCAATGCATCGCTTATCTTTTGAGCACCACCTTGAGGGATTGGCCATCCGTTAGCATGAGCGGCAGCAGCTAACATCAAACCTGAAGCCGAACTGGCTGCCTTATTCATATTCATTATGGAGTGGGCGCCCATACCTGCAAAAAATGCCCTGGCTCTATTGCCTTTGAACTTTAATTCAGCCAGTCCCCTGGCGGACAACAAAGCATTAAGTCCGAAATTCATCATTATAAACGGGTGACGCCACGGAATCCTCGGAAAATTCATTATCTCTTCGATAAGTATTTGGAAATTATTGGTCAGAGGTTCCATCAATTTTCTGTAAGATTTGTTATCGATAACGTCAAGATTAGATGCTGTTTCTTCTATCGATTTATATACTGAAACTGCCGTTCCGTCATCGAGCGGATGTGCCATAACAGCCGGTGAATGTATCCATTTCAGCCCATAATAAGATAAAGGTAGACTCTTAAAAAAAGGGGAAGCCGCCGCCATAGGGTGTACGGCTGAACCCACGTCGTTTATGACTCCTTTTTGTATTATTTCGTCAGATCGGCATGCACCACCGATAACTGCATTTTTTTCATATACGGTAACCTCAAGCCCGGCTTTTGCCAAACCAATAGCTGCCGCCAGTCCGTTAGGACCGGAACCTATAACTATAGCTGTTTGAGACATATCGATTATCGATAACCGCCGCTGATTCTCTTTTCCTTCACCTTTTTAGACATAGGCAATAACTTAGTGAAATTCAGCGGAAGCGACCTTAATTGGGAGTTATACCAGATATTCCCGCATTTACCCCACTGACAATAATTGGCTGGTTTATATTTAACCATTTGCCCGTTATCTTCGATTTCTAGATGTTTCGCCATTTGTGTTAAGACATTCAACCAGATTTTCTCCTGGAAAGCCTGACCGGCGATAGCATATGCTATTTCAAAGAACGGGTCGGATGCCCTGACTAATCCCTGTATTTGAAGCCTTATCTTACCATCTTCTTCCTTAGCGCTAAATGTTATCCAGCCGGCTTCAGGATGCCCTTGAGGAGTGACATAGGTAAAACTGGTATCGTCCATATAAAGAACGTAAATACCTGTACTGACAACGCCACCGGGTGTAGCAGAATCGATAAAAACCAGGGCGCCGGGCGTCAACCCTTTACTGGTGGGAAAAAAGAAGTTTTCAGGTACCTGAAAAGCAACGAAATTCTGCTTTAATTTATTTATTATATCTTCGGGCGTAAACTCGGGTTTATCTATCATCAGCCGGAAAGTTTTCTGCCACATCTTACCAAAGCCCTTAATTTGGGCTTGCAACCGGCGATTATCTATATTCTTAACAAGTGCGCCTTCCGGCTTTTCGGTAACTTCAATTCTCTCTATAAAAGGTGCCCAGCCTTCATCCGATTGTTTACCTTCCTTAACTTCTAAATTTTGCAGTTTATCTATTTCATCATTAGTTAATGAGTCAGACGTTTCCTGTTCGCTAACTACACTGATGGCATCATCAAGGCAAGTCATATTAAATATCTCGCGGTAGCGATTGCTCAATCCATAGGCAAACAATTTAATTCTCTTTTTCTTGGCAATTGCTGTCAGCTTCACCAGATTGCTTGCACCAAGACTTGTCATATGGTGTACAGCACGGAAATCAAGTACTAACTTGTTTAACCTATTCTGTGCTGCTTCCTCTACGGATTTATTGAGAAGCTCCTCGCTCTCCTCATTTAAGATGCTACCAAGAATAATCGCACCGGTAGAATTAACCAGATTAGCCAGCTCCATTTATTTATTCCCCCTTACTTAGATAGTCGTAAACCCAAGTAAAAAATAATTAATCAATTAATATTTAATATTACCATTGTTTTAACGACAATTGAATATAACTTTTATCACAATCTTAAAAAAGTAAAAATGTGTTAAGATTGGCAGTATCATTATGTCAAGTATTATTATCCAATAGTTTATCTTGAACCGGTATTTCTCTAAACGGTAATCGTAATTTTTTCATCATAGATACTGCGTTACGCAGGGCATATCCCTGCCAGTGATTGTTAAAGAAAGCAAACAATAGATTCGCATCGCTGGCGGCAGCACTTACCTTGTCCGTTAGCTCCTCTATTTCACTATCCGAATATAGATACTTATAGCGTGTTTCACCATTGCCTGTCCACCAGTTCTCCCGGTTCCTCCCATGAAAGCGAAAATATGCCATATCGGACGTAACAGGAATATCTGAAGATACAGATGATTCGAATTTCGGTTCATCGATGTTAACCCACGCTATATTGTTATCTCTAAACATCTGAGATATATTTTTATCATCGCTCCAACTGCGATGGCGTAATTCTACTGCCAGACGATATTCCGAAAAGGTATTAATTATTGCAGTAAGAATTTGCTTGCCGTATTCATCGTTTTTAAAAGCGGGAGGAAACTGCGCCAGCAGAGCGCCCAGCTTTCCGCTTTGCAAAAGGGGCTCGATACTTCGTTTAAAAGTATCGACATCATCCTGAGAAATGGCAGTATCCCTGCCGGTTGACTGCGTAAACATTTTCGGATGGGTAAACTTCTGCCACAACTTGACAGTAAACAGAAAACCATCGGGAACACGTTTTACCCAGTTATAAACATAACCCGGATTGGGGGGTCTGTAAAAAGAGCTGTTGATTTCCACCGTATTGAAAAAACGGCTGTAGTATTCCAACTCGATTATCTTGCCCGATGGGTAAAAATAAACTTTCCAAGTTCCTTCGCCGGATGGATACGACCATCCCGATGTCCCGATATATATGTTACCCTGCTCACTCATTTCAAATATCCTTTCATTTAATTATACGACACCGGTGCAAGTTTTCATCAAAAACACTTGATTTAGAACTAATGTTCTATTATAATTATAATCTCAAGGAGGGAATGTGGCAAAACTTATCGGAGAACCGGTAAAAGTACACCAAAAACAGGTTGATGAAGACACCTCAATCACCGCTTTTATCTGGAGAAAACGGCTCTACCGGGTAAACGAGGTTATCAACTGGTGGCGTGAACCTGCCGATTGGTGGGCGGGTAATACCCTGCGTTTTTTCGTACAGGTGGATGCCACTAACTCCTCTACCTGTACATATGAGCTTTATAAAATGGGGAAGTCATGGTTTTTATCACGGGTTCTCGACTAGGATATTGAAATGAGCTTCATTCATCTTCACGTACATTCACAATACAGCTTTCTCGACGGAGCCTCCACCATTGATGACCTATTGCAGAAAGCAAAACTGCTTGAAATGCCCGCTATTGCTTTAACAGACCATAACCGTCTGACTGGCGCCATCCGTTTCTACGAAAAAGCGAAAGCGTTGGATATCAAACCTATAATCGGATTAGAACTATCCTTAGAAGGCGGATACCACCTTACGCTTTTGTGTAAAAACAAACAGGGCTATTCCAATCTTTGCCGTTTGATTACAGAGGCACACCTGTCAAACAGGGGTAAGGCTCCGCTTGCCTCAAAAGAAATGCTTGCCAAATATAACGAAGGATTGATAGCCCTTTCCGGCTGTTCTAAAGGAGAACTGCCTTTCCTTTTGAATAACGGCAAAATTGATGATACTAAAGCCGCCTCCGATTTCTATCGCGCGGTCTACGGCTATGATTTCTTTATCGAGCTTATCCGTTACCCTCAAAAAGAGTATATGGCAAACAGTTATCAGCTTATCGAGTTTGCACGTGAAAAAGGATTGCCCGTTGTAGCCACCAACAATGTCCACTACGCCGATATGGACAGGTACAAGATAAAAGAACTGTTGAATGCCATCGACCAAAACATCTCCGTATCTCAGTTAAATGACTTTCGAACCGTGGAGCAATACCTCAAATCTGCTAAAGAAATGAATGAGTTGTTTTCGGACATTCCGGAGGCTGTCAGTATGACCGCAGAAATTGCCGGCAGATGCAATTTCGAGCCGGAACTGGGGAAGCTGCATTTCCCGGGATTTGATGTGCCTGAAGGGGAACCCGAATCCTACTACCTGTCCAAAATAGCTTTAAAAGGCATCCAAAAAAGATATGAGATATTATCCCCACAGGTTATGGAAAGATTGCAATACGAACTGGCAACAATCGAAAAGCTCGGGTTTTGCGGCTACTTCCTGGTTGTCTGGGATATAGTCAGGTGGGCAAAAGCTCGCAATATCAGGTGCCAGGCAAGGGGCAGCGCCGTAGACAGTCTGGTAGTATATGCCCTTGAGATAAGCACCATAGACCCTGTAAAGCATAACCTGCTCTTCGAACGCTTCATGCATGAATTAAGACGCGAACCACCCGATATCGACCTGGATATCGACCGCAGGCGCCGTGACGAGGTCAGGAATTATGTATACGACAGGTATGGCTCCGAAAATGTCTCCTGTATCGGAACAATTAACACATATATGGCAAGGGGAGCAATCAGGGGTGTCGGAAAGGCGCTCGAAATTCCTAAAGATACTGTTGAAGAGGCCTGCGCGGGAATCCACTGGCTGTCGGCGGCACAACTTTTACAAAAGATGGACGCCCGTCCCGAACTGAAAAACAGCGATATCTATCATCGTCCCGAAATGGAGGATTTTTTCAAGATGTGTGCTTCGATTGACAGCTTTCCCAAACATCTTTCAGTGCACCTGGGCGGTTTATTAATTGGAGATGAAAAACTGTCAGGCATGGTCCCGCTGGAATATTCGAGCGGCGGAGATATCATCAGTCAATACGACAAGGATGATATCGAGAAACTGGGTATCGTTAAAATGGACCTGCTGGCATTGCCCACCCTGACGGTGATTGAAGATACCATTACAAATATCAGAAAAAACCGCGATATAGATATAGACCTTGATAATATAGACCGGAACGACCCGCAAGCGTTTGCCATGCTGAGGGAAGGCAAAGCTATCGGCACTTTTCAACTGGAATCACCTGCCCAGCGCGAAATGGCAGGAAGATTATTACCGGACAGATACGAGGATATCATTATCTCGATATCGCTGGTCAGGCCGGGGCCTCTCAAATCCAATATGGATAAGGATTATCTACCGCGCCGCCACGGTAAAAAAGCGGTAACCTATCTTCATCCGAAGCTGAAAAACGCTTTAGACGAAACACTGGGTGTTATCCTGTATCAGGAGCAGGTTTTGAAAGTGGCGCACGACCTTGCCGGTATGAGCTATGCCGAAGCGGATGGTTTCAGGCGGGCGATGACTCATGACCGTTCCGGGGAGGAAATGGAGAAGATGAGGGAATCTTTTATCTCGTCTGCTGCCAAAAACGGAGTGAGCCGTAAAATATCCGAAAAGGTGTTCGAACAACTGGCCGCTTTTGCCGCCTATGGCTTCTGCAAAGCGCATGCCACCGCCTATGCCGAACTGGCTTATCAGACCTTATGGCTGAAATGCCATTACCCGGCAGAGTTTTTTGCAGCCATATTATCGAACCAGCCAATGGGTTATTACCCGCCCCGTGTGCTGCTGGCTGAGGCTAAAAGAAGCGGTGTGAAGATATTGCCGCTTGATATCAATCGCTCACTTAGAGATTATTCTGTCGAAGGAGATGCCATCAGAATCGGATTTATGCAGCTTAAAGGTATCTCATCCGAAGCTATCGAATCAATATTAATTGAAAGGGATAAATCAAAGTTTAATTCATTCAGAGATTTTATATTAAGAGTCGGTATAAACCGTAACGCGGCAGAGAATCTTATTAAAACCGGCGCCTGCTCGGCTTTCGGTACGGCAGACAGGTTATTATCTGAAATTCCAAAGCTTTTCAATCTAAAGCACAAGTATTTAAAAGGCAGTTTACCGATGTTTGCGGATATTAACATATTCGATGTCACCACACCGGAAATATCAAAAGGCAGCCGGGGAGCAGATATGTTTATTGAACGCAAGTTGCTTTCGCTGGATATCTCGGCTCATCCGCTCGACTTTTTCAATATAAGCTCCGATGTTACACACATGAAAGACCTGAAGGATAAAGGGACAGGCAAGATAGTCAGCATTGCCGGTTCGGTAATCCGCTATCAGACGCCTCCCACCAGGAACGGAAAGCGGGTTATGTATATCATAATGGAGGACGGCACCGGTATTGCCGATATCACCGTTTTTGGCGATATTCAGGAGAGATACGGCAACATTTTATTCAGAGAGGGCTGGCTGCTGGTAAAAGGAAAGATACAGCGCAGGGGGCCGAAGGCTTTATCCATCATTGCCCAGGAGTTATCCGCTCTGACAACCGGATAAACCACTGCCCGATTAAGATTTACGACGGAGGCCGAAGCGTCTTTGTGATGGCTGATATGTATATTATCGTCTTTGCCTGTTCGATTTTTTCTTTAATAAAAACCACAACAGCACCAGAACCTGCATTACGCCCGCAATAATATAAATCATATTGATATCGTTCATGGGAACAGTAAGATGTATGCATACCGCAATCGCCCAAACCAGGAAACTAACCGATAAAAGCTGGGCTGCAATGCGCCACCACAAGAAGGAAAATACCACCGCAATTATACCGCTTACCGGGATAGCGAAAATAAAAGCCATCCAGGCTTTTTCAGCTGACGGGATAAAGAGTCTGAAGCCGGTAAAAACAATCGTAGCCACAAGCCATGCTATTCCAACACCCAGTAAAAGAATGATAAAGCGCGGGGTATTTTTTCCGGTAGGCGGCAGTTGATACTCGGGGCCTTTCTCTTCTAAAAAATCGCTTACGGATACCCCGTACAGGTCGGCAAGCCAAGCCAGCACAAAAATATCCGGCACGCCTGATGCCCTCTCCCATTTGGAAACGGATTTATCGGAGTAGTTGATGCGTTCCGCAAGCTCCAATTGCGTCATATTGTTAAGTTTTCTGTAATATATCAGGTTCGTTGCAATCCTTTGCCTTAAATGCTGTTCATCTATTTTATAATCATTCATGTAAACCGATCCTTTGCATTATTATATCTGTAAATTCACGTGTATTTCTACTTACAGTGGAATACATAAACGTCAACTCTACCGAAACGTTTATTTTAGTAGAAATAGTTTAATACAGAATAGGGTGACTTTCAAACAATTTGCCGATACAATTATTTATTATGCTGTTTTTTATTTCCGCAAGCAATATTAATAACTGTCTTAATTATTCGGGAGGAGCTGAAATTGTCTGATTATAGTATTACCTGTTGTTCCACTGTCGATTTGCCGTTGGAATATTTAAATGAAAAGGATATTCCCTTTGCCTGTTTTCATTTTCAAATGGATGGAAGGGATTACCCGGACGACCTGGGGAAATCGATTTCTTTTGAGGATTTTTACAAAAGGATTGCCGCCGGCGCTATGCCTACAACATCACAGGTAAATGTAGACCAGTACATTATGCTGTGGGAGCCACTATTAAAGCAGGGGAAGGATGTTTTGCATATATCTCTTTCGTCGGGCATTTCCGGCGCCGTAAATTCCGCCATAATCGCACAGACTGAAATGCTAAAGAAATACCCGGAACGGAAACTAATGGTTGTCGATTCGCTCGCCGCTTCCTCAGGATACGGAATGCTGGTAGATGCCGCAATTGAAATGCAGTCAAGGGGATTTTCTATAGATGATTTGTACCAATGGCTGGAAGAAAACATACTGAACCTGCATCACTGGTTCTTTTCCACCGACTTAAGGCACTATAAAAGGGGCGGACGAATATCAGCCGCTTCCGCAGTAATAGGTACTGTTCTGACTATTTGCCCCTTAATGAATGTAAACTCCAGAGGTGAGCTTAAAATCAGGAAAAAGGTACACGGTAAAAACCATGTCTTTCAGGAAATTGTGCGCACGATGATGCAGCATGCCCAAAACGGAACTGATTACAGCGGTAAGTGCTTTATTTCGAATTCCGCCTGCTATGATGACGCCCGCGCCGTAGCCGATTTGATTAAGGAAAAGTTCCCGAACCTCGATGGGGATGTTTCAATAAACAGTATCGGCACCGTAATCGGTTCTCACACCGGCCCGGGAACGGTTGCCCTGTTCTTCTGGGGTGATAAGAGGGAGGATTAATTAGTATTTAGTATATGGGACTTGTATCATAAAAACGATACAAGTCCCTTTTAATACGAGGATACCGTTATATATCGTTTGCTCTCTATATTCAACAATAGTAATGA
>DIKD01000064.1:190-8338 GCA_002421585.1 Dehalococcoidia bacterium UBA5627 | reverse complement strand
TTCACACTTAATATTGTAGAACCTTTTTTTGCTTGTACATATATAACATCCAATCCCAAACGGTCTTCATTGATAATGCCATCGATACCCTCATCACCGCTTTTGCCAATTGCTTTAGCAGCCTCTCTACGGCTTCCACCGTATCCCATTCCAACTAAAAGGTCAATAACAATATTTTCAAATTGCTTTGGGGTGATTGTTTTCAATTGTTGTTTTAGTTCATTTGCCAACTCATCATTCAGTTCTTGGTAAGCATTAGCCAGAGATTCTTCTGGTGTTACTTCTGTATTCTCCTGTACTTTTTGGGAAGGCTTTATTTTTTTTATTGATTTAAACTCTCTAAATTCGTTAAATTGTTCTAAGAATTTTACATCAATCCTTTTGGGGCTTGTTTTTAATACTTGTAAGCCTCTGTCAGTAATACGGAAATATCCCCGTTGAGTTGTTTCTACTAAACCTGCTTTTTTCATGTATGTACGAGCCCAACCGACACGGTTATGAAACGTTTCTTGTTTTCCGCTGGGTAAAAGATCGCGTAGTTCCTCCTGTGTTAATTTGAAATGAATCGCCAGAGGATCGATAGCTTCACTAAGAGAATGTTCCTTTTTATCCGCCAATAAAATTAATAAAGGAAGCATTATATCTTCATATTTCGGTATGGACATTTTAACATCACCTACACCACTAGAAAAGAGATCCTTACTCCTAGTAATTTTCACCGTTGATTATTTATCTTAAGACGTAAATTTTCAGTCCCACTGGACAAACATCGGCATTACAACGTGAATGTAATTATCAACTCCTACCGGACGGAAGACGCCTGGGCTGGAGGGGCTGGTTACTTCAAGGGCAACCTGTGATTCACGTAACACATTCAGGATGTCTGCCAGATACTTGCTGTTGAAAGCAATTTTTGCTTCATCACCCTGAACCAGGGCATCGACTTCGCCCACATCATCACCGATCTCTTCAGAACGTGCGGCAACGGTCAGCTTTCCGGGCGCTTCCTTGACTCCGGGGGTAATTAACAGCCTTATAATGTTACTGCCGTCACGGGCAAAGATACTTGCCGTCTTGGTAGCTCTTAAAAACTGCGCAACATCCACTACAGCGCGTGTCGAATAACTCTGAGGGATAAGCTGGGAATATTGAGGGAAAGCCCCCTGAACCAGTTGTGAAACCAGTTCGATATCCTTAAGCTTAAAAAGTATTTGTCCTTTGGCAGTATTTAGGCGAATTTCTACAGGGTCTTCCTGTTCTGCAACCATACGATTAAGTTCGGCAAGGGTTTTTGCCGGAATTATGGCGGTAGTCTTTTTATCGACGTGTGTCGCCAGCGGCATATTGTAAACCGCCAACCTGAAACCATCCGCAGCCGCAAGTGTCAAAGTATCGCCATCAAATTCGGCGTTAATACCGGTAAGTACCGGTCTTGATTCGTCGGTGGCTGCCGCAAATACAACCTTTTCAATGCCCTTTCTAAGAGCTTCGGCTTCAACACTGGTAACAACTCCGTCTTCGACACTGGGTATCGGGGGGAAATCCTTGGCATCGACACCGCTGATTCTGGCTTCGAAACGGGCACATTTTAATTGCAGCGTGCGGGTGCGTGCAGAAAGACTCATATTGATTTTATCGCTGGGCAAAGATGCCACAAATTCATTCAGTAATTTGGCAGGTACGGTAATGGCGCCCTCATCTTCCACTTTAGCGCCGAGCCAATAAGTAATAGCCATTTCAAGGTTGGTGGCTACAAGTTTTAAGCGTCCTTCGTCGGTCGCCAGCAGCACGTTGTTGGTTATTGGAAGCGTAGTTCTGGTAGCTGCGGCTCTGCCGACATAAATAAGTCCGCGGTTTAAGTTTTCCTGAAGGCAGGATAATTTCATGGTGCACCCCCGATATTTAGTAGTGTCGTGTAGTATATACCAAAATAGAGTATTAAAACAAGTAATACTATTAGTTCTTAAACAAGTTTTAGCAGATTCTTCAGTAATGGTATTGCATTTCGTGCAGCCGTTCCGCGGTGGCTGATATTATTCTTAATATCTTTTGGAATCTCCGCCATTGTCTTACCCATCTGCGGCAGAAAGAAAACCGGGTCGTATCCGAATCCGTTTTCGCCTTTGGGTTCGAAAATTATTATTCCGTGGCATTCACCGCTGCAAAACTCGGTATGCAGGTCTTTTGGTGTCGTTATGGCGATAACACTGCGGAATCTTGCCTGTCTTTTACCATCGGGAATATTCTTCATTTTAGAAAGCAGGAAATTAATACGCTCGCTGTCGGTGGCATTTTCACCGGCATAGCGGGCGGAAAGAACTCCCGGCTCTCCCCACAACGCCTCCACCTCCAATCCGGAATCATCTGCCAGCGTCAAAAGTCCGCTGGCTACGGCAAAGGCTACCGATTTTAGTGCGGCATTTTCTTCAAAAGTGGTGCCGTTTTCGGTAACCTCCAAATTAAGTCCGATATCAGAGGGAGAAACAATAGAACAGGGCAAGCCTGCGAAAATGAGTTTAAACTCAGCCAGCTTGCCCCGGTTATTAGTCGCGATCAGAAGTGCGGACATTTAGTCCTCCAGGTCGGTAAATCTCGCTTTCAGTTTGTCCATCACCTGCGGCATAGTGGTGTATTCCATCTCTTCCAACGGTAAACGGTGCGGTTCGAAAGGGCCATGTCGGCGCATATAGTCCGCAGCCCAGTTTGCCTGTTTGCGAGCTTCGTCGAAAGAGATATCATCGAACATATCACGCGGACCTATCAGCTTCCCATCCGAAAGCTGGAAACCGACGGCAGCGACTCTTGGTGGGCCGTCGAATCGGGTCGGTTTGCTATCGGCAACCGAAACGGGCATCAACGGACCGTTATGCGAGCCGCGCATCCAGCCTTCGACAAGCGAGGGTTGAGTAAACGGTTCAAGCACCTCACCGACAGCCGGGAATGAACCCTGACAGCGGACAATACACACAGGGTCATCTTTGCCGACATAGCGCCCGGCAATCAAAGACAGCTTTTGAGTAGAGGATACGGCAGCTATTTCGCCGGTATCCCTGCTGGTAACCGATTTTACCGCATAGCGCGCCGGGGCGCCAATGAGTACCAGGAGGTCGTATATTTCTTCGGGTGAAGTGAAAAATACTTTTTTATGTTCTTTGACATCGTGAACTTCGAATGAAAAACCCTTATGCATATTGGGGGCAATTACCAGACCGATAGTGTTGAACGGGTCGGCGAACATCTTGTAAAGAGGCATATTCCATGCGCCCGAGGAAGTCTTATCAGCCATAAAGATGATAACAGGTTCCGAAACGCGTTCTTCAATCTCCATCTCGGCAACACCCGGACCCATACCTTTAACATTGCCTGAAAAAGCATCCGAGAGAAGGTCCTGCCCGGCGCCGTAGAGTTTCAGCTTTTTGGCAACCCCGGTTCCCTTAACGAAGGTATCCCATGCCATCTCGTGAATCTTTGCATTACCGTCACCCATCTGATGGGTCATTATCAATTGCAGGTCATCACCGCATTTGGTTACATAATAGTCTATCAGCATACCGTCGGCTTTGGCTTTACTAAGGCTTTCGTTTGCCGATGCCAGTATTTCGGGGTGAGAATCGGAATGGCCTACAAAACCACCGATGTCCGCTTTAATTACGCTTAAAGTTAATTTCATTATGCCCTCCAAAAAGACTTTAATAATTAAACACTAAAAACGTTTAATAATCAATCCCCCGGCGCGCTTGAATGCCATTGTTGTAGGGGTGTTTTATCATTAACATTTCAGTTACCAAATCAGCTGCCTGTATAATTTTAGCATCCGCATATCTTCCGGTTAAAATGAGTTCTACATTTGCCGGTTTTTCATCAATAAGCTTAAGCATATCATCTAAGGGTATCAATCCCAGGTTAACCGCCATATTAATCTCATCCATAATAATCACATCGTACTCGCCGCTTATCATGGCATTTCTTGAGGCGGAGAACCCTTTCATTGCCTGCTCTATGTCTTCGGGGCGAATATTATCTTTATCTACCCAGCCTTCGCATCCATAACTCTCGAATGTAACCTCGGAAAGTAAAGACAGGGATTTTCTTTCACCATGAACATAGTTGCCTGCTTTTAAGAAGAATGCGAAAAAAATCCGAAGACCGTGTCCTGCTGCTCTGCTGGCGATACCGATGGCGGTAGAAGTTTTGCCTTTACCATCTCCGGTAAAGACCGAAACCAATCCTTTTTCCAATTTTTCTGGGGTCATTTCACTCCTATTAACAATAAATAAGGGCTACAGGCAACGCGGCATAACAGTTTATCAATCATAATCAAGCAGTGTCAAGAAGCCGCATACTGTAACAATGTCTTAGCAAAATAGTGTTCTATTACAATTATAAACTGACTGAGTCGCATATCAGGTTTGCATTGATGGAAGGATTGCATTAAAATTACTTTTTATGAGATACGTAAGATTTTCAATTAACGGGGATAATGAATACGGTGTATTGAACGACCATACAGTTCAAAAATACGAGGGGAAACCCTTCAAATACCTCGAGCCGACAAAGGAATTCTATCCGCTGGAGCAGGTAAAATTACTCGCTCCCTGCGAACCTACCAAGATTATTGCTATGGGTTTGAATTACCATGCGCACGCAAAAGAGATGGACATGCCTTTTCCCAATTCCCCGCTTACCTTTTTGAAACCGTCGACGGCGGTAATCGGGCCGGAGGAAAATATCATCTATCCGGCATCTTCGAGCAGGGTAGATTACGAGGGCGAAGTGGCGGTGGTTATCAAAAAAGCCGGCTGGCGCATTTCAAAGGAAGATGCTATGGATTATGTGCTCGGATATGCCTGTTTTAACGATGTTACCGCCAGGGATTTGCAGAGGGCCGATTTCCAGTGGACGAGAGCCAAGGGTTTCGATACCTTTGCCGCCATCGGTCCATGGATAGAAACCGACCTCGACCCGTCCGATATAGAACTGGAGACATACCTGAACGGCAAACTGAAGCAGAAGGGGAATACCAGCGATTTTATTTATACCATCCCCGAAATCATCAATTTCATCTCGAATGTGATGACGCTGTTGCCGGGGGATATCATCGCTACCGGAACCCCCAGTGGGGTTGGGCCGATGTACCCGGGCGATGTGGTGGAAGTCAGGATAGATTCCATCGGTACGTTGAAGAACAGCATAATTAAGAACGGCTGCTAGTTTATTAGCTTTAAGAGAACAGCAGAGGGGAGTGGTAATACGCTCTCTTTTTTTATTTATCTGTATTCTCCTGAATAGAACCGCTTAACTCTGCCGACTTGAAATACCCTTCGACGTCGGGGCGCAGCAGGTAAACCAGTATCAGAATGCCGGCTACAGTACCCACCGGCGCCGCAAAGATACTAAGGGCTGCCTGCACAATGCCCATAATGCGTCCCCAGTCTCGATTTTTGATAATTCCGATTGCTGCTATGATTGAAATAATAATATAAGAGAGGAGAATAAGTACTATAATACCGATGCCGAAAATGAATCCGGGTAATGCCGTGCCCCACATTGAAACGGTAGCATCAGGGAACACGATTATAGCAACAGATAATAATCCCATCAGCGCAAAAAAAGCAGATAATAAGTTCCAAACAATCACTAATATCAGCAAATCCGGTTTTTTCATCGCTATTCTCCTTAGTGCTATGTCTAATTATTCTAGAGTCGGTGTTCGTTGATGTCAATAGTAGAGTTTACAGGCCTCACCCTCTGGCTCCCTATCCGCACGCAGAGAGGGAGTGATAAGCAGTCTAAATCCTTTCCCCTCTCTGTAGACGGAGAGGGGAAATAAAAAAGGGGTGAGGTCATAAATAAACCTGAAGCTATTGACTTGATGTTATATAATTAAATGGGGATTTGTCATAAGAGACATATAGAAATAATCATAGATGAGCACGGCGGATTAGCCACCAAAATGAATAACAGTATAAGAGTTGAAACATTCGGCAAGAACCTTTTGGAAGGTATGGCTGTTCAGCCGTCCTTCAAAGCCTTACATCTGCAATTGAAAGATTACCGTTTCAACGTCTCTTATAACCATGACAGGGAAATTTGGCTAACCTGTGTACTTGCGCTGCAAAGCGTAACGCTGGGCAATTTCGGTGTCGGGTGTATTATTACGGATAACGACAACACCCTTGTAAGCTACGGCAATAACCAGGTATTTTATCCGCTGTTCAGGAGCGATTTTCACGCCGAAATGGTTACCCTCAATCATTTTGAGAGTATTGTTAAACCCCCGGTTGTTAGCGGATATAAGTTATTTACATCCCTCGAGCCGTGCCCGATGTGTCTTGCCAGGATACTGAACTCCGGCATCCCCGAAGTCTTTTTTGCGGCGGATGATGAAGAGGGCGGGATGGTGCATTTGAAAGAGGCACTGCCGAAAGTCTGGGTGGAGATGATGGAGAACAGGCGCATCGGCAGAGCCAATTGCTCACAAAAGCTGATTGCCATATCCGAAATGCTTGCCGAAATGAACAGGGAGACGCTGGACGATAGGCTCAAGAAGCGTTCAGGATAATAAATAGGTGAAATAGGTGTGAAAAATACAATTATAGACAGCTATTCTTATCGTATCGCTTGGTCAGGCGAAGATAATGAATATGTAGGTTTGCGAACCGAGTTCCCCAGCCTCAGCTGGTTGGCGAAAACACAGGAAGAAGCATTGCAGAGAATTAAAGAAATTGTGGCTGATGTGAGTAAAGACATGAAAATCACATAATAAACGACCTTTGCCTGATGGATACTTTGTTATTCTTCTGGTTGAAAATGGGTTACGGTTATATGATAAGTTCCGTCCGTTTTTCTTTTATCAAACCTAAATGCTGTAATGTCAATCTCATCCCATTCTTGGGTTACTACTAATAGTACTCTGGCTAAATGCGTTGCTTGTTCTTTATTAAGCTTTATTCCTATAGTTTTTAGGTGTTCGATACTCTTCGAAGTATCTTCAGTCGGGTATATTCTTAAACATCGTACATTTGGGTCAATTAATATACTAGCCGGGTATTTTCTTGCCATTGAGCTTTTCCTCCTCTTTTTTACTCTTTAATTTTTGTAAATTTCGTGTATTCCGAAAGTATCCTTATGGATCAAATTTTAGTTATCATTTTTATATTCAGTTATTAATCTCATATATTATCATTTCCATATGCTTTATAATGAAGCTATTATAGCTTTCTTCTTATTATCAATAAATATAATGTCAATAAAAAATGGTTAATTATTTATATTACCTAACTCAATACCCCGACCGTAAGGTCGTGGGAAGTTTATTTCCGAAAGCTTCCCCTCTTTAGCTTCTTTGAGCCCTTGTTTGAAAGTGGCAAGTACTTCGGGGTTTTGATATAGCCCCAATTCAGAATCGGGGATTATTGTTTGAAGGGATAGGCTCGTCTTTTTTATTTTATTACCTTTTGTATTCATAATGTTATTTCAACCTCTCGCCTTCTTCTGCAACTCGTAATTACGGATGCAGAGTAATCGCTAAAATCGTAATTACATTTTTATCCAGCCCATAATACCAGAAAACCCTGTAGGCTGCCGGTGTTTTTTGTTCTGCGTATGCCTCGAAGACTTTTTCTCCGTTCGGACCTTTGAGACTTGTAAATTCATGGGTTTGCAGGGAATTGTATCGAGGGTCTGTAGCTAAAAAATGTAGAGTTTTCTTGACGGCATTGTAGCGTTTTAATTGAGAGGCATCATTCTTTAGCGCGTTGTATGACTTTTCCGCATCTGATGTCAATAATAGTCTAAACACAATATCGATACCTATAAATCATCTAAGTTGATTTCAGAAACTCTGCCTTGTGCGGCATCTTCAAGCCCGCGTTTAACCGCTGCCAGAGCCTCCGGGTTTTGGTATAGCCATAATTCGGAAGCAGGGATGGATACCTGCGGGTCGAGGATGATTTGCCCGATACTGTTGCTGTAAACACGGTAGGTAACACCCGGTTCATTTAATACTTTTGGCAGAACCACTCGTTTTTTAGCGTCGGGTTTTATGCTGTCGGCTATTACCTGAAAGTTGTTATCTTTTATAAAATCTGTTTTCATATCGCTATTATATTAGGGGTGGGAAGTAATGTCAAGTGGGATAAGCCCACT
>DIKD01000064.1:0-153 GCA_002421585.1 Dehalococcoidia bacterium UBA5627 | reverse complement strand
GAATTGATATCCAGTTTTTCCAGTTCCTCCAGCGCCTGCGGTTTCTGTCCGAAAAGCGAAAGCTGGGGAACGGGTTCTGCTTTATGCTGTTTCTTTGTCCGGGTTAATGAATCGGGTGCGCCGTTTGCTTCCAGTTCTTCCAGCACCTCATCG
>DIKD01000039.1 GCA_002421585.1 Dehalococcoidia bacterium UBA5627 | reverse complement strand
TTAGCAACTGTGTTGAATTAACTCACAGCCCCATGGCCTACGTTCTCGTAAAACAGCATTTAGTATAACTAACAACTTACGCATACAGGCTGTTAAAGCTACTTTTTTCATCTTTCCCATACTCAGCAAATGAATGTAATACTCTCTAATTATTGGATTAAACCTGGTAGCTGATAATGTTGCCATATATAAAGAAGCCCTTACCCTTGTTCTCCCTCCCTTTATAGTTCGCTTACCACGATATTTCCCACTATCCCTGTTGAATGGAGCTACTCCTGCTAATGCCGCTATCTGTTTTCGCGTTAAGCTCCCCAGTTCCGGTAATGCCCCTAGTAGGGTTATAGATAATATTTGGCCGACCCCAGGTACACTCTTTAGCAGATCTTCCTTCTCTCTCCAAATAGGACTGTCCTGTATCTTGTTTTCTATATCATGATCAAGGTTGTCTATCTGCTGTTTAAGCCATTTGATATTCTCTTGAATTGATGGAATCACTATTAGATCCGCTGAATATAAACGATTCTTCTCCATAGTTATCATTGCTATGAGTTGCTGTCTTCTGACAAGCATTGCCTTGATTTCCTGTGTCCGATTATCGGTAAGTTTCCTTGCTTCAGGGTGAATATCACTGGCAAATTCAGCCAGTACTCTGGCATCTATAATATCCGTTTTGGCTAATATGCCTTTAGCTCTGGCAAAGTCCCTTACTTGCTTCGGATTGACAACTACTATGGGTACAGCATATTCAGTAAGTGAAGCAGCTAAAAGCCTCTCTAATCCTCCTGTCGATTCCATAACAGTAAGAACAGGCTTTTCTTTGTTTAAATAACCAACTATCTGTATTATTCCTTTCTCATCATTAGAAAAGTGCTTTATCTCTTTCCTGTTACTGATAGCTACGTCTAAAGTAGCTTTAGAAACATCAATACCAATATATGTTTCCATTACCTTCTCCTATCCCTTTCTTGCATACAATTCGGGCTCGCTTCTGCGGCTCCATACAACTGTTCGGGCTACTGGTGAAATAGATGCAGTGACCAAGCTAAGACACGGTCTTATAACCAAGATCCTTACGGTCTGCTGCATCTTTACTATTTTACCTCTTTGTCAACATACAAGACCCTTCGCTTTGCTCAGGGTGACAACCTCCTCTCCCCCCACCCCGGATGCTTCATTCGTCCTCCACGAAGTCAGAATGACAATTCTATAAAAGTCATTCTGAGTTTTTACGAAGAATCCAGGAGTTATCGAATGGCCTTAGCTCCTTTCCCGACTTGTCGGGATTCAGGGTGACAGGACGCACCCATCTCGCATTCTCAGTCAAGCGTATTTTCAAAAAGTTTGTATACATCTATTGACAAATAGATACAAACTGGTGTACTTTGTATACATATCCCGAAAGATGTATACGAAATGAAAAAAAGTGAAATAGGAAAACTGATAACACAACCGGGCGGATTCAAGGCTTTCGTCCCAAATCCGTTTCCGCCGCATGACAGATTCGATTTCAGCCCTTCTATCGTGCGTAAAGATAATCAGGCTACACGTCTGCTGGGAAAGCTGGACGGAATTACCAGGCTGCTGCCCGATGCGGACTTCTTTCTGCTGATGTACCTGCGTAAAGACGCCGCTTCTTCCAGCCAGATAGAGGGAACGAAGGCTACTATGGTCGATGCCATTGAAGCCGAAATAAAATTGACCGATAAGATTCCGTCCGATGTCGATGATATCCTGCACTATATCAAGGCTCTGAATTATGGTATGGGGCGCGTAGCCGAAGACAAATTCCCGCTTTCATTGCGGTTTATACGCGAACTGCACAGGGAACTGATGAGCGGAGCGCGGAAATCTCAATATTCGTCTCCGGGGGAATTTCGCACCAGTCAGAACTGGATAGGCGGCAGCCGTCCTGATAACGCCGGCTTCGTGCCGCCGCCTGTAAATGAGATGATGGCTGCGCTTTATGACCTCGAGAGATTTATACATGCCGAAGACAGCATTCCGGCTGTTACCAAAGCCGGTTTGATTCATGCACAGTTCGAAACCATTCATCCCTTTTTGGATGGCAACGGCAGAACAGGCAGAATTCTGATTACTTTCTATCTTTGGCATGAAGGATTTCTGGAGAAACCGGTACTTTTTTTGTCATCTTATTTCAGGAGAAACCAGAGAGTTTATTACGAAAAATTGTCGGCTTATCATAATGGTTATGTCTCTGAATGGCTGGATTTTTTCCTTGATGGTGTTATTGAAATTGCCGATGAAGCTATTGAAATTATAGGTAAAATCACTTTTTTACGGGAAAAGGATATGTCTACCATTCAATCGATGGGGAAAAGAGCTTCCGAAAGTGCGGTTGTCGTATTACGAAGATTATACGCTCAACCTATCGTAGATGTCCCTACAGTTCAAAAATGGACCGGATTTACACGTGCCGGCGCGCAAAGAGTAATCGACCGTTTTATAGACAAAGGAATTCTGTCGCCTGTGGATAAGGACAAAAAATATGGGCAATCCTATGTTTATAAAGAATATCTCGATATCTTTGTCGGTAGGGATTAGCGAGTAATTCCTTAATAGCAGGGTGAATAAGATTTCCGCGTCGCCCCTCTTCGAGATGTTCTCCCGAGTTATCGGGGCTTCATTCGCTTATTATGATCTCCGGCATGACAATTCTATAAAAGTCTTGCTACGGAAGCAAAACAACAGGAAGAATGACTTCTTTATAGGTTTAGTAGTACAATCTAGCTGATGAACGAAACAGTTTTAAAATACATCCGGATAGTCACCAAATGGCTTTTTATGCTGTGCATCCCTCTTTTTCTACTGACGGGTTTTATCGCCATTGCTCTTAACAGCCAGTGGCTCTACGAACACAGTTTTAACACCTACGGGGTGAAAGAAACGACCGGCATCGAGAAAGTCGAACTGGAGAAAGCGGCGACACAGATAATCCGCTATTTCAATTCATCGGAGGAGTATTTATCAGTCACGGTCATCAAGGACGGCGCCGATTTCGTGCTTTTAAATGAAAAAGAAGTGGCGCATATGAAGGATGTCAAAGCGCTGGTGAGGCTGGATTACTATGTTTTACTCGGAACCGGGCTTTTTATGCTGTTATTTATTTCATTAAACATTTTCTATCGCAGGCGGGAATTTTACCGTCCGCTGGCATCGGCAGTTTTTGGCGGCGCCGGTATTACCCTGGGGCTTATTTTGATACTGGGAATCATAGCGGTTGCCGATTTCAATACCTTTTTTACCGCTTTCCACCTTTTAAGCTTTACCAATGATTTCTGGCTTTTAGACCCGAATACCGATTACCTGATAATGCTGTTTCCGGGCGGTTTCTGGTTCGATAGCGTAATGTATATTGCGATTGCTATAGCAGTCAGCGCGCTTATAGCCGGTATCGTATCGTGGTGGTATTTAAGAAAAAAAGATGCTGTAACTATGCCTTTTTACGGAGAATAAACAATGGGGATATCGATAGTGTCGAAATGCCCGTTATGCAACGGAACGGGGAAGGTTAAAAAGGAATTGCCTCTGTGGGCAAATCCTAAAGCTCCGAATACATGCGCCGACAAAGCCGCTCTGATAACATGCCCTCGCTGCAAGGGGAGCGGCGTTGTCGGGTTGATTTAGTGTTTTTACGATTAAATAGTGTTTGTGTGGACACTATTATCTCATACTCTCTCTGGTTCTGTTCCACAGATAGGCGTATCTCTTCTGCGGCCCCATAAAAAGCCACCTGATTTGAAATAGTATCCTGTTAACCGCATCCTTCATGATGTCCCTCCTCGTTTTAATATCCTTGTACTAAATATAACGAGGGTTTACATCAAAAGTTAGGGCTGAAAGTGTTAAATATTGAGAAAAAAAGTCCTGAATTTCAATCCACAATCAAAAAAAGCCGGTATTTACCGGGCGGTATCACCTTATCCACTTCCGGATAAGGCTCGACTTTAAAGTAGTAAGTGTAGCCTTCATATGTAAGTTTGCTGTATCTGTCGGCTGATCCCGGATATACGAACTTCACAAAGGATATTTTCCCGCCATGGTGGATTTCAACGTTGCAGCTAACCTCCCCTGCCCAAACACAGGTCGCACCGGTGGGGCAGCGGCTGTCATTCGATATTCCGGCAAAGGTTATTTTAAGGTCCTTTCCTTCAATCTGAACGGATTGCCCGATGCGTAAAGTAACCTCTTCTCCCGTGTTTACGGTGTTCTGGCATCCGGCCAGAGTACACAGCGGAACAGCAATCCCGAAAAACAGCGGTATGATTTGAAACATCTTCCTGTACATATCCCCTCCAAATATCAAGATGAGGAATATCTATTACTTACCGCAGCTTCCGCAATCGGTGGCGCTGCAACCTGAACAACTGCTGCCGCCAATCGATGAACTTGAGCCGCCGGCGTCTTTTACATAACAGGCGAATTTCGAGAGCGTCCTGCTTGAAGATGTGTTACAGACCGGACAAACTGCCGTTGCGTTGATTTCGCTCATTGAACGCAGCAGTTCGAATTTCGATTTGCATACCGGGCAAAAATATTCGTATATCGGCATTTTTTACCCCTAATAAGATTCTATTCCGCACTCTTTCTAAAGTCAAAAAGTTTTTTTGTATTTTGACCGGATGCCGTTCAGGATATATACTGAATTATCGCAAATAAAACAGAGGAATAAGGCTGTGGATAATAAACAAATAGCTGATAAACTGACAAACTGGATAAAGGAAAAAGTGACGGCTGCCGGTTTGAAAGGCGTGGTCCTCGGCATGAGCGGAGGTATCGATTCTTCCGTAATCGCCGTGCTGTCAAAGCAGGCATTTCCGGATTCTTCTTTAGGTCTTGTCATGCCTTGCCACAGTATTGGACAGGATGAACAGGATGCGATGGCACTGGCGCATAAATTTGAGATTAAAACACAGAAAGTAGCGCTTGACAGCGTCTATGACAGCCTTGTACAACTGATTTCCGGTGGAATGGACGCACCGCTTTCGAATTTAACGCAGGCTAATATCAAGGCAAGGCTGCGTATGACAACACTGTATGCGTATGCCAATCAACTCAATTACTTGGTGGTAGGCTCCGGCAATAGAAGCGAACTGGTTACCGGCTATTTTACCAAGTACGGAGACAGCGGCGTGGACATACTGCCGCTGGGTAACCTGGTAAAAACACAGGTCAGGGAACTGGCTGTTTATCTGGGAGTCCCCGAAGTAATTATCACAAAGCCGCCGTCAGCCGGGCTCTGGCACGGGCAGACCGATGAAAACGAAATGGGATTGACGTACCGGGAAATCGATGACTACCTGCTTAACGACGAGGCAACGGACATTATCAGTCAGAAAATTGAGGCTATGTTTGCAAAAAGCGAGCATAAGAGAAATACACCCCCCATCCCCGATTTTTAATTTACAATTTTGATTCCTTATAAGCTTCCGATATTCAAGCTGTCGTTGACACTAGGTTACATCACAAGTATAATTTATGAGTGTTTCGGGCCGAAGTGGCGGAATGGCAGACGCGCTACGTTCAGGGCGTAGTGTCCGTACGGGCGTGAGAGTTCAAATCTCTCCTTCGGCACCAATAGGCGCTTGTAGCTCAACTGGATAGAGCGCAGCCCTGCGGAGGCTGAGGTCGTGGGTTCGAATCCCACCAAGCGCGCCATGTAAAAGAGGGCGGTTAGCTCAGTTGGTTAGAGCACCTGCTTTACACGCAGGGGGTCATAGGTTCGAGTCCTATACCGCCCACCATTTTATAAAGCTAAAATTAAGGCTTATGACGTACTTGGCATAAGCCTTTTTCATTAAATGGCACTAATTTAGCTTTCAGGTCAGTTGAATAACCCTGATTGTCCACAATCCATCAGCAGGTATATCGTCGATATAGATATACATATTATCCCCGAACTTATTGTAGACATATGTGGAGTAAGTTTCCCATGCTGTAACCGGCGCTATCACTATACCCGCATAATCGGCACCGTTGTTGTAACTCAGATAAGCCGTAAAATCACCGCTCCAATCGGTCATATATTCAAATGCCCAGGGGGATTCATATATTGAAAACGGCAGCGTGGCTGAATTGCCTTTACCCGAATACTCGAAAACAACGATGCCATCCACAATGTTGGTAATGATTGAAGGGGATGCGGTTATGGTTGTTGTTGCCGTTTTGGTACTTGTAGAGGTTATAGTTGTCCTTGAACCGGTAACGGTAACTGTTTCAACAGGTAAAGTAGTTGTGACTGTTTCCGTTGTTACGGGTAGAGTAACCGCAGGAGGGGTAGATGTCATGGTGCTTGTCTGAGTAATAGTCTGGCTGGAAATAACGGTATATGTTGAAATTACAGTTTCGGTAACATTTCCTTTACAGCCGGGAAACGCTACAACGGTTACAAGTAAAATACCCACTAAAACCGGCAATACTTTTCTCATAAGACTTTCCTCTTGATATCAAGCAAATGTTTCTAATATCTAATATTCTAATTACCCAACGGGCATAATGCAATAGATTTTTTGTTTGAAAAATAATAAATAAATATAAAAAGTATGATATTCGAAGATATTAAATATGAAGAACATCTGGCGGCAAATCAGATAGCTGAAAACATCAGTCTTCTGCAATACACGTTTTTAGACAGGTTCAATTTAATCTTAAAGTTATCGACGACCGTTTTTAAGGAAGAAGCTTTTTATCCGCAACCG
>DIKD01000067.1 GCA_002421585.1 Dehalococcoidia bacterium UBA5627 | reverse complement strand
TAACCATAGAATTCAGTATTATGAGCAGCTTTCGCATACAAGCTACGATAGCCACCTTCTTAAGCTTACCGGCACTAAGCAACCGTTGATAGAGTTGGCTGATTTCAGGATTGAATCGAGTAGCCACAAGGGTAGCCATATACAAAGCTCCTCTAACCGTAGCACGTCCACCCCAGATAGTGCGTTTACCACGCAGAGTTCCACTATCGCGATTAAGCGGTGCGACGCCGGTAAGAGCAGCTATCTGCCTTCTGTTCAACTTCCCAAGTTCAGGCAAATCAGCAAGAAGAGTGGTAGAAAGAACAGGGCCGACTCCGGGCATGCTCTGAAGCAAATCGTTTTTCTTTTGCCATTCAGGATTATCCCTAATACTTTGCTCCAATTCCTTATTGGTGCTGTCAAGCTCTTCCTCAAGCCATTGAATATGAGCCTGAATACGCGCCTTAATACCTTTACGGGCACTATGAAGTCTATTCTTTTCAGCAACAATCATCTGTACCAACTGGTTACGCCTGGCAACAATTTCTTTTATCTCCTGGCTTTCAGGAATTGGGCGTGGCTGTGGATGCAGGGCTGCTGCAAAATGAGCAATAACCCGGGCATCCAGTACATCTGTCTTTGCCAGCTTACCCGTAGCCTTGGCAAAATCTCTTACCTGCCTTGGATTTACCGGGGCAGCAGGCAGATTGGCTTCGTTAAGAGCGATGTAGAGCGGCATCTCATAACCACCGGTGGCTTCAAATACTATGAGAGTGGGTTTAAGCCTACTCAAAAAGTCACAGACTTTTCTGATACCGTCTTGGTTATTCATAAATTGTCGAGGTTTATCATCTCCTTGAATGGCAATATCCAGAGTGTCACGAGATATATCTATTCCAACATATGTCTCCATCAAGTTCGTCTCCTTTGGCCCTTCCTTGCAAAATGCGGGTTTGGTTAACCCATGCAACTGTTCGGGCTCTTATTATATTCGGGGCGAGACGACCATGCTAAGCGGCGGTCTTATTAAACCCAGGGCGAATCGGTCTATCTCGCCCATCAATAATAATGATACAATATTTTTAAGATACAAGGGCGAACAGATTATTTTATTGCCATCGCCACGCTCCTCTATGTTTGTAATTAACAATCCTGATATTTCAAAAATCAAAACGTTCCTGATTAATACTACCCGTGTTGTGATACTCAATCGTGAATGTTATAATTGGCAATATTACAATTGTCGGGAGTAACTTATGAAACTGAGCAAAGAACAGGTTTTACATATTGCCCGCCTCTCCAAGCTGGGGCTAACCGAGGATGAGGTGGAGAAAATGAGCGAGCAGTTATCCAATATACTGGAAAACTTCGAAATATTGAATAAGGTGGATACTGACAATGTTCCGCCGACAGCACAACCGAATGCCTTGACAAACGTCTTGAAAGAAGACATAGTCAAGCCTTCCCTGCCGCAGGACGAGGTGCTTGCCAATGCCCCGCAGCGGGACGGCGATTACATAAGAGTCAAGGTCGTTCTGGAGTAGATTGGATTAAATCGTAAGGAGATTACATTGTTAGACGGAAAGCAATTAACTATAAACGAAGCCTATAAATTACTTAAAGACAAGCAGATTTCATCTGTCGAACTGACAAAATCATGTCTGGATAGAATCGAAAAGCTCGAACCGCAGGTAAAAGCCATCGTAACGGTAACAGACGACCTTGCCATTGAACAGGCAAAGAAAGCCGATAAAATGATAGCTGACGGCAACTGTAAACCGCTGACCGGTGTCCCGGCAATGATTAAGGATGTCATCTGCACAAAGGGCGTTAAGACCACCTGCTCTTCGAAAATGCTGGAGAATTTTGTGCCGCCCTACAACGCCACCGTAATGGAAAAACTGAGTGCCGACGGAATGGTGATGGTAGGTAAAGCTAATATGGACGAGTTCGCTATGGGTTCTTCCACCGAAAACTCGGCTTTCTTTACCACCCGTAACCCTTGGGATTTAAGCCGCGTTCCCGGCGGTTCCAGTGGCGGCTCGGCGGCGGCAGTAGCATGCGGTGAAGCCATTTACGCCCTCGGTTCCGATACCGGAGGCAGTATCAGGCAACCGGCAAGTTTTTGCAGTGTTACCGGTTTGAAACCGACCTACGGCAGGGTCAGCCGCTACGGATTGGTTGCATTTGCCAGCTCTTTAGACCAAATCGGACCTTTTACTCATGATGTTACCGATGCGGCGCTGGTACTGAATGCCATTTCAGGATTCGATAATAATGACTCGACCTCTGTGGATGTGCCTGTGCCCGATTATACCAAGTGCCTTACCGGAGATATTAAAGGCATGCGCATCGGCGTTCCCAAAGAGTATTTTGTGGAAGGGATGCAGAAAGAAGTCGAGGATGCCGTCAAAGCCTCTATTGCCAAACTTGAAGAACTGGGAGCGGTAATCGACTGGAACGTTTCTCTGCCGAGTACCCCTTATGCGCTGGCAGTTTACTATATCATCGCCCCGTCGGAAGCCTCGGCTAACCTGGCACGCTACGACGGCGTAAAATACGGCTTTTCATACAAGGATACCGATAACATGTGGGAAGCAATGGAAAAGACCCGTGAAATCGGATTTGGGCCCGAAGTTAAAAGACGTATAATGCTGGGAACATATGCCCTCTCCGCCGGTTACTACGATGCTTATTATCTTAAAGCTCAGAAAGTGCGCACTTTAATCCGCCGCGAGTTTGATAGTGCATTCGAAAAATACGATGCGCTGGTTACCCCCACCACCCCCACCGTGCCGTTCAAAATCGGTGAAAAAGCACAGGAACCGATTCAGATGTATCTTTCGGATATCTTTACTATCCCTATCAATATTGCAGGCGTTCCGGCAATTACAGTACCCGGCGGGTTTGCGGACGGACTTCCCATCGGATTGCAGGTTATCGGGAAACCATTTGCCGAAGAGACCATCCTAAAAGTCGCCCATGCCTACCAGCAGGTTACCGACTGGCATAAGCAGAAGCCGAAGATATAGCAAACATGGTTATTTTATTAAGGAGGTATTCTTATGAATAACGACGAAGAAGAACTCGTTGAAAAAATACCGTCGGAAATAGAAGATCAAGAAATGGGTGTCCCAATTTATAAAATTGTGTCTTATCCCTCTGACCCAACATTAGAGCTACTTGTAGATAAAATTAAACGAGAGGAAATAATAATTCCAAAGTTTCAACGAGGCTGGGTATGGAAACATGTACAAGCAAGTCGTTTGATAGAATCCTTCTTACTTGGGCTACCTGTACCTGCAATATTTGTCTACAAAGAACCCTCTGAAAAACAAATAGTTATCGATGGCCAACAGAGGCTGCGTACTATCAAAGGATTTTTTGATAGAGAGCTCCCTGACGGTAATGATTTCTTTCTTAAAGGTGTAAGCCCACAATGGGAAGGTAAATATTATGAAGATCTCAAAGACACAGAACGTATTCGTTTAAGAGATTCAGTGCTTAGAGAAGTTATCGTTCAGCAGTTAGACCCCAATGATACTACAAGTATATACCATATTTTTGAACGGCTCAATACAGGCGGAACAGGGCTAACGCCACAGGAGGTCAGGAATTGTACTTATCATGGATTACTTAACGACCTTATAGTTGAACTAAATAAAAATACCAAATGGCGAAAAATATTTGGGGTAGAATATGCAGATAAACGTATGAGAGATATTGAAATAATAGTAAGATTTCTAGCACTTTATGAGGATTATAATTCATACACAAAACCTATGAAACAATTCTTAAATAATTTTATGGCTAGGCACCAAGCTGATAGCAGGATGGCAAAAATTTTTCAGGAGTTATTTATCAATACTACCACACAAATATACGAAACACTTGGTAATAAACCTTTTAATCTTAGGCGAGGAATAAATGTCGCTATATGTGATGCAGTTATGGTTGCATTTGCTCTTTCAGAAAATATTCCAAATGATATAGATAAACGTTACAATGATCTTCTAAATAATCCCAGTTTTGTTGAATCAATTACACAACATACTACAGATACTGAATATGTTAAAAATAGGATTAATCTAGCAACGGAGATTCTTTTTAGGTGAGCGTAAAAGCTAATTATATAAAAGAAAGATGTCTAGAAGTAGAAAACTTAATTGCTAATATTACTTCTTGGACAAATGATGATCATAGCTCAGAACTTAGTGCTCATTTGGCCGCATACACTTCTGTAATAATTACTGGCGTGCTTGAAGATTGTATTGAATATTTAATTTCTCAGCGCGTATGCAAAGTAAACGATACTGAGATACGTAATTATATACGTTGCAATATAGATAGGCACTTCAGGAATGCTGATTATAGTACTATCAGTGGTCTCCTTAAGGAATTTAGTCACGATTATCAAAAATCTTTTAGCGATAAAATTGTCCCAAACGGTATTGAAGCAACTGCTTTAGATAGTATTATTAGAAATAAAAATTCCCTAGCCCACTTCGGAACTAGTAAACTAGAATTGACTGCTAATGATATAGAAGAGTATTACCAACGTATAATGCCTGTTTTAGAAGCTATAGAAGAGATATTGACTTAAAAAGCACCTTCTTTTATTAACCTAAACCACCCTAAACCTCGCCACCCCGGGAGACTCCAGAAACTCCCACTTGCCCCTGATACCTGCATTCAGAGCCGCTACCTCGATGTGAAGCATAGCAATGCCGCAATCCAAACGATAAGAAATATTGAAATCGGTACCACTGCTTCTTACAAAGACGGTAATTCCGTCTTCCTCTATATTAAATCCCCACGGCTGACGGTTTACCGCCGAAGGAGCCAGTCTGGCAGCTTCGATTGCGTCCTTTATCCATTCCGGAGACTGCTCATAGCTTAAACCGGTAACCAGTTTTTCAACCGAGAGCCGTTTATGCGTACGACCGAAACCGGTCATTACCTTATCCTTAATGGAGGTATTTTGCACAGCATAACCGAGCGGTGTAACAGCCATCAAACGCTCATTATCGTTCATTTCAATAATATCTGCTGTTTTTCCGGCACTGAAAGCAGCAGCAACCCAGCAGCTGCCCAAACCCAGCGCTGTTGCCTCCAGAATAATTCCTTCACCGATATAACCGGCATACTCGTTGACATTGGGATTGTTTTTATCACCGATAAATGCGATAAAAGCCGGAGCGCCGCTGATTACGCCATAGCTGCCGGCTATAAACTTAAAAACATCTTCCCGCGGTTCGGTTACCGGAGTTGCGCGGACACCGGGAAAAGGCTTGAACTCTTTACATACGTTATTCAAAGCCTCAATTTTTTCCGGCTCTAAAATCTTGCTCTTATCATATGTTCTGTAAGACCTTCTTTTTGCGATTGCTTCGTACCATCTGATAAAAGATGTATCCATAAAAACCTCGCTGCTAAAAAGATTTAACCTTAAACTTCTGCTTTTCATCACGGCAGATAAGCTGTACAGCATGACGCCCCGAAAGTATTACCCCGGGGACTCCCCCCATCACCCAATGCCCCGCCATATAGAAATTGGAAAGCCCCGGCAGACTGCGTTCGATAACTTCCATCATATTATCGGCACCCAAAAGCCAGCCTCCCCACGAAGCCTTATTATTAAGAGTGTATCGCCACAGGGTATAAGGCGTTGCCACATCGATTACTTCAGCATCTCTACCGATACCGGGGTAATGTTTTTCGGTTCTACAATATTAAGTGTGAA
>DIKD01000020.1 GCA_002421585.1 Dehalococcoidia bacterium UBA5627 | reverse complement strand
CCCCCGATATGCTGGAAAAAGCAAGGGCAAATGCAAAAAAAAGCGGCTATGACAACGTTGAGTTCCGGCTGGGTGAAATCGAGAACCTGCCGGCTGCCGATAACTCGGTGGATATTATCATTTCCAACTGCGTAATAAATCTATCTCCGGACAAAACGAGGGTTTTCGAGGAAGCGTATCGTGTTTTGAAACCCGGCGGCAGGTTAATGGTATCGGACATCGTGTTACTGGGCAAACTGCCCGATTTTGTCAGGGAATCCGTAGCCGGTTACGTCGGCTGCATATCAGGGGCAATTCTTAAGAAAGATTACATCAGCGCTATCGAAGGACGCGGTTTCCGCGAGGTGAAAATTGTGGACGAAACTCCATTTCCCATCGATTGTATGGCAAACGACCCGACCGCTCAGGCAATCATAAAAGAGAAAAAGATAACCGCCGCGGAAATAAGAGATATCGAAAACTCGGTTGTCAGTATAAAAGTAAGCGCAGTTAAACCAGAAAAGCTTTAGGTCTGGGAGTAGCCTGACGGACGATAAATATATTGAAAAAATTCAATCGGCGAGCGGAGTATAACTAAATAAGAAAAATTGACCAGAGGTAAAGGGAAAAATCATTTTTATCAATCTTGACTATTATGAAAAATGATTCGACGCCGTTATCACCCTGAAGGGTACTTCGGGTTCGACAAAATCCGCGCACCCTGAGCCTGTCGAAGGACACGAACGGTTTTTAGACCTTTGTCCCGCGTTACATTGGGACAAGACCACGAACGGCTTTGGATAAACTCATCGCAACAGGTTGGTGCTTAAACGGCTTCCCTAGGGGGAAGCTGTCGAGTATAGCGAGACTGATGAGGGATATTGTAATTTCCGTTCGCCACCTGTCCCAAACTTGGGATGAGCGTGTCGAAGGGTCTGAGAGCGGAAGCAGCCACAATTGATAAGACCAGAAAAACTAAACTCGCCTGAACTCAATCTTCAAGACGCGTTTTGTATCAGCGGTAACCTTATACCTATCGTCGATGCGGTAACCGGCTACCCAAACGACTTGTTCATCGCAACAGACCAGAGGCACTCGTTTCCGCCAGTCCTGCGGGATTTTGAGGTCAATCATAAAACGATTCAGCCGCTTGGGGGTACCGAAACCGAGCGGCTGAAAACGGTCTCCTTCCAGACGGCTGCGGACAGCCAGATTATCTCCGCACTTATCAATATCCAGATAAGCCGTAAATTCATTTTCGGGTTCAAAAGATGAAACATTTTCTGAAACAGACGCTTCGATTCGCCAGCCTGATATAAATGTTTCACCCGGAATGTTGACAGCGGATTCTCCTGCTATTTCAGGAAACGGACATAAGACCGTTGTATCGCTGCCAAGCAGGTATCTGCCGTATTCTACCGCAAAAATAAGCCCGTAAGGCAGGTTGATGTACTTCCCAGCCTGTTTGATTGAAACGCCAATAATTTCCTCGACGTGCCGCTCCTCGATATCTTTCAAAGTTCCCAAAAGATTCTTAATGGTAGCTCTCAGCAAGTGACGTTTCAGTGCATTCGGCAGCGCATCGAACTCATCTTTATCTAAGATTACAGAGTCATTCTGTTCCTTTACTACCGATTCCCATACTTTTTCCAGTTCGGAATCCAGAAAAGCGATTTCATCGGCAGCAATGGCGGAAGTGCGCAGCAGGGATTCGACAAATCCCGGATTATATTTTTTTATTTCGGGAAGCAGTTTGTGCCTGATGCGGTTTCGCAGCGGCGCAAGCGACAGGTTGGTGCTGTCATACCTTGCTGCCAGATTATTTTCGAGGCAATACTGTTGTGTTTCCGTACGGCTTATTTCCAGCAATGGTCTGATTATGTTAACTTGATGTCCATTCAACAGTCGATTGGTTTTTGGATTCAGACCGACCAGACCGTGAATCCCCGACCCGCGGATTATATGCAGCATGATTGTTTCCACCTGGTCGTCCAGTGTGTGTCCGATAGCAACGTCCGCAGCGCCGATGGCGGCAGCCGTTTCAACCAGAAAGTTATAGCGCATCTCCCTTGCCGCTTCTTCCAACGATAATCTGTTCTGATTGCGATAGCTGTTGACATCAGCCTTTGACACTGTCAGCGGGATGTCAAATCTTTTTGCTAATTCGCTGACATAAGCGGCATCGGCTTCCGATTCTTCTCCGCGAAGTTGATGGTCGAGGTGAGCTATATGCAATGAGATACTAAGTTTTTCTCTCAGGGATAACATAATATTCAAAAGGCAAACCGAATCAGGTCCGCCCGAAACTGCCAGAAGCAGGCAATCGCCCCTTGACACCAGGCGGTTTTTACGGATAAAACCGAAGACTCTTTGCTCTATCGATAAATTTTTCTCAGTCATAGCAGATTAATTATAGTGAGCGCGGATACGATGAGCAAGCTTTGCGCAGTTCGTCTGTCATATATCCGGTATCGTTAAAAACCTGCAGCCAGAGTGATTCGCCGTCGATAGTAATAATGCTGAGGCTGCCGGTATCCATACGAAAGCGGTTTATCTGCTTAAGCGGAACATCCAACACTTTGCAGATTATAGACAGTATCACGAAGTAGTGGCTGACAAGAACAATGGTGCATTCATCATATTCGGCAGAAAGTTTTTTTATAAAGCCCCAACCGCGCTCCTGAACATCGGGAAGCGATTCGCCGCCGGGGATTTTTACCATATTGTCACCATCGAAAAGATAATCACTGAACCTTTGCCCGAGGTCGGCTGAAAGGATGCCTTCCAGTTCACCGGCTTCAATCTCACGCAGAGAAGGATTGATTTCAATATTAACATTATGTAAATCAGCGATTTCTTTTGCCGTTACCATAGCACGCTGCAAGGGGCTGGAATAGACTGCTTTTATCTTCTCCCTTGCCAGCAAGTCAGCCAGACCCTTTGCCTGCTCCCTGCCGATATCGTTTAAGGGAGTATCGCTGGAACCACCCTGTACCCTTTTTACACGGTTCCAGTCGGTTTCGCCGTGCCTGACAAGTATTATTTTTAGCATAAGTTACCCCTTATTCACTGTTTTCCGTTTTCTCACGCATAAAATTCCTGGCATAAGAAATTCTCCTGAAATACCCGGGGTGGTCGTAAAGCAAAAACTCCACCCAAAGCGGCGGATTGACCTCCGCAAGGTTCTGCCGCATCAACTTTGTTATCATGGAAATATAAGCAGACGGATTACCCGTCAGCCTGATGGCAAAATCATCAGCCGCCGTCTCGAAACTGCGCATCACCGCATTGGAAACCGGCGTAAATACCATGTTGATTATAGCAAATACCAGAGCCATAAGCGGCAGCAAGGCAACATCTCCGATACCGCTATATCCCAAAGGGACTGCCAAAGAGCCTACGGAGACAGCGGTTATCCACAGACAGGCAAATATAATCAAAGCCTGAAATGAAAATATACCGGCGCCGTCGCGATTTTTCAGATGCCCCAGCTCATGCGCTATAACCGCCTCGATTTCTTCACCCGAATAATCGGCAAGCAGCGTATCGCTCAGTAATATCCGTTTACCCCCGCCGATACCTACCAGTGCCGCATTGGCGGTAGTCTGCTTGCTGCTAAATTCGATAGTATAAATACCCTTTACAGAAACCCCCGCTTTTTTTAAAAGGGAATAAAACCTCTGCTTTAATTCCTCATCATCGAGTGGTCGTGTCCTGTAAAATCTCGGAATGATAATTCCCGGTAAAAGCAGATTCAGTACAAGGCTGACAATCATCAGGATTCCCCAAACTAAAAGCCACCACATTTCAGGCAGAATAGAAATCGCCCAGAAGGCAGTAGCAACCACCGCTATGACAAGTGTTGACACCAGAAGTACGGATTGAATATACCCTCCCAGCCAGCTACCGAAGCCTTGGTTGGACAAACCGTAACGCCGCGCCAGTACAAACCCTTTATAAAAATCGAACGGAGTAGCAAGTACCCAGTAGGCTAAAGTCAGGATGAGGGCATAGACGATAGCAGCCGTAATCTGTGGTAAACCCAGGTAAATTATTATCTTTGACGAGAAGCCGCTGAATGTAAGCAAAATTAATAAAGCAGTAAACAATACCGCTTTAAAAAAAGATAAGCGCCGGCCGATACGGGCAAAACGGTTAGCCTTTAACTGCCTGTTTGCCGGTATGACAGGCCTTGACAGTTTTTGGGGCATACTGGAATTATCCAACGGTCAACTCGTTTTTAAAATCAATCTGGTTCGATGAACCGATAGTGGACGTTCGAAACCGAGCGCTTTGATAACCTGCTCCGGCCTGCCCGAGCCGCGATTATCGCACGCCAATCTCATTCCGACTATGGCGACATTTTCACTACAGCTTTCAAGCCAAAGGTCTTCAATTAAAGCCCTCAGGTCATAGGACTTTATTCCGGTATCACGTACGTGCTGCCATGGAATCTGATTTTTTGAGAGCATATCTGTCAATGCCTGTCTAATGCTATTTTCTCCGACTTCTACGGCTACTTGAACACTGTATTCTGCAGCTGTAACCTGAGCCTGTAAAGACGGCAATCCGCTATCGACCTGATATGTATTCAGAATTTCCATGCCTGCCGGCATCTGCCTGTTAACCGCAGCGGTAAAATTGTGCGGGGATACGCTATCGTTAATGTAAACGTCCATCAACTCGGCATCACTGGTAACACCGGTAGCCAGCGGAGCCGCCAGCGAAATGCGCGGGTGGGGATTGAATCCTTCGGAATAAGCCGGCTCGATACCGGCACGACGAAAAGCCCTCACCCACACCCTGATGATATCAAGGTGGGATATATATTTAACCTCAGAGCCTCTTCTAAACCTTACCCTGAGCCGGTTCATCTTCCTTCTTCTTATCCCTGGTTACCATTATCTCTTCGATTTTATGCCCTTTCATACGGGTAATGACTATCTTGAGGTCCTCATATTTGATTTGTCTTCCCTGTTTCGGAATCCGGCCTAACAGCTGCAGTATAAAACCGGCAACCGTTTCATATTCGCCCTCCGGAAACCCCAGCCCCATCTCCTCGTTGGCTTCTTCAATCCGCATTGTTCCGTCAATTTGAAAAGTGTTTTCATCAATCGATTCGAATTCCTTCTCCGCCGCTGCCAGTTCATCACCCACCGGTCCGACGATTTCTTCCATTAAACGGCTTAAAGAGACAACACCGGCGGTTCCGCCGTATTCATCCACTATTATACTCATACGGTAATTCCTGTCACGCATTTCGGCAAATAATTCATCTATCGGTTTCGACTCGGGAACAAAATAAGCCGGACGAATCAGGTCGTCTATCAAGCTTTCGGGTGTTACAGTGCCCTTTGCATAAGCCATCAAAACATCCTTTATGGAAAGTATTCCCACAATATTATCCATGTTTTCAACAAAAACCGGGAATCGCGACATCGGATTTTCAGCATAGATGGCTAAAAAATCGGAAATTGTTTCACCTTTTTCCACCCCGACCACCTCCAGCCTGGGAACCAGCACTTCGCTTACCGGATTATCTCCGAATTCGAATACGGCATGCAGCAGGTCGGCTTCCCCTTCCTCTACTGTCCCTTCCTGATGGCCAACCGTTATCATGGTGCGTATTTCATCTGTACTGACCAGGCTCCTGGGAACGGCTTTACCACCCATGATGCGGATTAAAACCGATGCTATCCAGCTGAGAATAATAACAACCGGGTAAAATAACCAGCTCAGCCATTGAATGGGGCGCACGAACCAGGTTGAAACCCTTTCGGGGTACAGTTTAGCAAATGTCTTCGGAGTGGTTTCTCCGAATATCAACAGTATAATGGTCATGCCTATAGTAGCGATGACGACGCCGCTTTCCTGCCCCCACATGGTTATCGCCAGTGTAGTAGCAATAGCGGTAGCGGCTACATTAACCAGATTATTTCCCAAAAGAATGGTCGATAAGAACCTCTCCGGTTTCTCCAATAGTTTAGCTACTCTTTTGGCGCCGCTAACGTTGCTTTCTACCATATGCTGAAGGCGGAATCTCTCCAGCGATGTAAAGGCTGTTTCAGAACTGGAAAAAAAAGCGGATAAAACAAAACAAATCAAAAGAAGCACTAAATACCATGCTTCGGCAGTCATTTTCCCCTCACCTTATTAAAATTAACACATAATAACATATTCGATTATCAATGTTGCTTTGTCAACGTATAACATATCAATAATATCATCGGCAAGTAGGAGTGTCAAAAATATCTACTCTTAAATATCAAACCGGTATGCTATAATTGACTGTTATGAAAATACTCGGAATAGAATCTTCCTGCGATGAAACAGCTGCCGCTATTGTGGAAAACGGAACAAAGGTGCTTTCCAATGAAATCGCCTCACAGGTGGAAATCCACGCCCGCTACGGCGGGGTAGTTCCCGAAGTGGCATCAAGGCAGCATATTCTTTCGATTATTCCCGTTATTCGAAAAGCAATGGATGATGCCGAAACCGGCTGGGATTATTTAGACGGTATTGCTGTTACTGTCGGACCCGGGCTGGCAGGCTCACTGCTGGTAGGCGCCAGCGCAGCCAAAGCCCTGGCGGCTGTCAAGGGGTTACCGCTTGTTGCTGTCAACCACCTGGAAGCTCATATGTACGCCAACTGGCTGGGAGATGACGAACCGGTATTCCCGCTCCTGTGCCTGATTGTCTCCGGTGGACACAGCGACCTGGTTCTTATGAGAGGGCACGGGGATTATAAAATGCTGGGTAGAACCCGTGATGATGCTGCCGGAGAAGCCTTTGACAAAGCTGCCCGCATAATGGGACTGGGATATCCGGGAGGACCTGCCATTGACAAAGCGGCAGAAAACGGCAACCCGTGCATCGACCTTCCCCATTCCTGGATTAAAGGCACCAACGATTTCAGTTTCAGCGGCATTAAAACCTATCTGCAGAAGCTGAGCGAGGAAGAAAAAATCGACAAGGATAATATTTTCGACCTGGCAGCCAGTTTTCAAAAAGCGGTGGTCGATGTGCTGGTGGGAAAAACCATTGAAGCAGCCCTGCAAAACGATGTAAGGCAAATACTGCTTTCCGGCGGAGTTGCCGCCAATCGTATGCTTCGCAGACGCATAGCCGAGAACTCACACGTTCCGGTACTCATCCCAAAACCGGTATTCTGCACCGATAATGCCGCTATGGTAGCTTCATGCGGCTACTTCCGTTTAAAGGACGGAAGAATTAGCCCTCTCGATGTTGATGTCGTGCCGGGATTAAAACTGATTTGATTTACAAACCATTTTTCACAACGATAATGCAGCTTTTACGAGATACAAAGAGTCCGGCGTAAAAAGTAAAAGCAATAAAAATATTTTTTCCTCCGGCATTCCCTATACATTTAATTTTCTGCCATCAGATACTTGCAGAAAATATTTATTTGTTTTATTATATGTAAGTTAGCAGTCTCCCATTGAGATTGCTAATACTTTGAAAAATATTGTCAAGTTAAAAAACGAAAAAGGAGGAGTATGAATG
>DIKD01000123.1 GCA_002421585.1 Dehalococcoidia bacterium UBA5627 | reverse complement strand
CCTGGCGCTCAATGCGGAACTGGACCTGGTGATTTCCCGCAAGATACCTATTCCGTTAAGACCTGAAGGCGGCTTCGGCGCCGTAGCTGATGACGGAACAACCATTTATAACGAGCCGGTTTTGAAACATATTAACCTAACCGAACAGCAAATCAATTATCAGGTAAACCTGGTAAGGAGTAATATACAGCAACGCAGTATTTTCTACCGCGGCAATAAGCCTCTCTCCCTAATATCAGGCAAGACAATCATTCTGGTCGATGACGGTCTGGCTTCGGGCTATACAATGATGGCGGCAGTAGAATCGCTGCGGCGCCGCCGCCCGAAACAAATCATAGTTGCCGTACCGGCAGCCCCGGCCGCTGCCGTTATAAAAGTAGAAAAGACGGCAGATAAAGTGGTAACAGTAGAAACCGCTTATACCCCCAAGTTCTACGTTTCCGATTACTATAAATACTGGAACGTTTTAAGCGACCAAGAGGGATTAAAGGCATTTGACGACTGGAAAATGAGACGCTATCAGTCGAAGCTGAATCCACCACAGGTAAAATAAATTTAGCCCGGCTGAAGAGATTCTGTCCCTGCATGGTGGTCATATTATAGAAGCTAACAATAGTCTCCCAACCATAAACGAATATGGCAAGCAGGCAATGCCAGTCCCTAAGATTCAATGGCGACATAAAGAAATTTATAAACTGCAGAAAAACCAAAACCTAAAAAACAGTAAGGCTACAATAAGTTTTAGTCCGATGCTTGGTAGCTGGACAATAAACGAAGCAAATGATAGGATTATTTAAAAACGAGTTATTGCAAAAGTATATATCTGGTGGATAATTATGACCCAATCAGCTGTTTGGTCAATAATAGGAATAGTCATTCTGGTATACGTTATATTATCTACACTTGCAGCCTATATTCTGGTGCGTATACCCCGTCTTCCTATTAGAGACAACCCTTCTTCAATCGGCCTTGAATATGAAGACGTTTCTTTTCCCAGCCGCAAAGATAACCTGATATTAAAAGGCTGGTATATACCGGGTAAAAAATCGTTTACTATTATCGTAATTACCGGTATGAGGCAGAACCGTGTAGACTACCGCATTAACAGTCTTAATATGGCGAAAGGATTCGTAGATAAAGGTTTTAATGTGCTCTTGTTCGACCAACGCGGGCGCGGTGAATCGGAAGGGCAGGGATTCGTGCTTACCAATTTTGAAAGGGATATCGGTGGAGCGGTGGATTTTGTCAGGAGTAAAAAAGGACCGAATGAACAAATCGGACTTATCGGGCTTTCCGCAGGTGCGGCAGCTACCGTCATTTTCAGCAGTAATGAAGAAGTCGATGCAGTGGTAGCCGATAGCTGTTTCACAAGTATCACTAAGGTTTTCTCACAAAAAGGCTCGGCAATGTCAAAACTGCCGAGGCCAATTGTGAAATTGTTAGGGCTGGGTATATGGATAATGGCTCGCATTATGTACGGTTACCACAGAACCGACCCTGCCGATAAAGTGGCAAACGTAAAATGCCCTATTCTTTTTATACAGGGGGATAAGGATGACTGGGTATCCATAGATGTTACCGAAAGACTGTATAAAATTTCCAATAACGCGCTGGATGAAATATGGTTTGTCCCCAATGCCGGACACACCAAGACCTTCGGCATGGACCCGGAAGGTTATGTCGAAAGAATCGCATCCTTTTTCAGTAAATTCGAAAAAACCCCGCTACAGAATAAGCAGCCGTCCGCTGCAATATAATTAGCCTTCTTCTACAAGTGTCAGTTCGAAAGTCAGGTCTTTACCGGCCAAAGCATGATTGGCATCCAGCTTTACCGCGTTTTCGGTTATCTCTGATACAACTACCGTAACCGGCTCACCGCTGGGTTGTCTCATCTGTAGCCTGTCACCGACATTGGGATTCAGTTCTGCCGGTATTTTTTCTTTTTCTACTACCAGTACCAATTCTTCGTGTCTCTGCCCGTAAGCTTTATCAGCCGGTATAGTAACGGTCTTGGTTTCACCTACGTTCATACTTAAAACGGCTTCCTCGAAGCCGGGTATTACCTGTTCACAACCCAGTTTAAACTCCAAGGGTTCTCTTTGTAGTGAAGAATCAAATACACTTCCGTCCTCTAGCGTTCCCGTGTAGTGCACTTTTACCATACTGCCATTGTTAGCCATAATAAACACTCCTTTTTTATATTTAAATAAAGCCGTTTAAGGTACAGCATTACAGAGAAAGCAGATAATATTGGGGAAATAACGCAGAACTACGACAATATTTAATATGTCCAACCAGTATAACATACAAAAGAGCCAACTGACCAACAAAGTGTGTTTTATGTTGTGCGGTTTTTTAAAAAACAAAAGGGGCATACTTTGTCAGTATGCCCCTCAATAAACCAATATTCAGCTGACTATTGGGCTCTGTTCTTTCTGTAACAGTCGCTGCAATAAACCGGCTTGTCGCCGCGCGGTTCGAACGGAACTTCGGTTTCTTTGCCGCATTCTGCACAAACAGCCGGGAACATCTGGCGTCTTCCGCCGCCAAAACCGCCGCTGTTACCAAAACGCTCTTGTTTTCTAGCCTGACGGCAAGTAGGGCAACGCTTTGGTTCATTGGTGTAGCCTTTTGACTCGAAGAATTCCTGCTCTTCAGCGCTAAAAGTAAATGTAGCGCCGCAATCCGAGCATACAATAGATTTCTCAGTAAAGCTCATTGGATGACCTCCTTCCTTATATTAGTTGGCATGGGTTGCGGTCATCCGTTACTTGTAAATAATTCAGAGAGCATACGTTGAGGAAGGTTGAAGAGTAAACTATTGCTGTAGAAATATAGTACATAATGACCTAACTTTAAACCACCAAAATCAGAATACAATAATCCGCCGTGTTTGTCAATAAAATAATATAGTCTTAATTAACTATTTCGAATGACAACAAAAATACTGGTTTCTATACTATTCCTGTCTACTGAAAGACCATATCGCAATTAACATCAGGATGCCGCCAAAGACGACTACAACTAAAACATCTTCCAGCACGCTCATAGTATGTCCAAATATCGATACACTCAGCGCAGCTGCTGCTTCATGCCCTAAAAATATCTGGCGAATCGCATCGACTCCGTACGTCAGCGGGTTAATCTTGGAAATGAACTCCATCCAGAGCGGAACATTGTTCACCGGGAAGAATACACCTGCCAAGAAGATGAGCGGCATAATAATTATCTGGGTTACCAGCTGAAAACCCTGCTGGGATTTCATACGCGCTGCCACCAGCAAGCCCAAGCCCGAGATTGAAACCGATATAATAAACACCACCACCAGCAGCTGAAGTATCATTAAAATACTTAAAGAGATATTTAAAATCGGAGCCAGTATCAACATAACCGTAACCTGAATAACAGAAATAGTGGCTGCGCCGACCGATTTCCCGAGCATAATACCGCTTCTGCCCAAAGGAGAGACCAGAATCTCTTTTAAGAACCCGAATTCACGGTCCCAAACAACCGATATCCCCGACATTATGGCTCCCATCACCACAGTCATGGCAATAATGCCGGGGTACATAAACTGCAAATAGTTTACCCCGGGAACCATAGCTCCGATGGTTTCGCCGAACCCGGCTCCAAATATCACCAAAAATACCAACGGCATTGCAAAAGAAGAAAACAGTCTTGAACGTTCCTGTATGAAACGCAGTAATTCCCTGTAAGCAACCACCCATACTCCCCTGAAAATATCAGACATAGCCTTACTCTAGTGCCCCCCTCTTCTTCCCATTTTCCTCAACTGGTCTCTGAAGCTTACCTCTTCCTCACGTATGGCACGTCCGGTCATCTTCAGAAAAACATCATCCAGCGTAGGTCTATGCACACTGATGGAAAGAAGACTGTTATCGAACTGCCTCATCAATTTGGGTAAAAACTTTTCCCCCTGCGCGATATTAAAGGTGACTTCGTCATTATCGATTGCAGCCGAAATACCGTACTTCGTTCTCAATTCCTCGGCTGCCTTGATGTTATCCTCTGCTTTTAATCTCACCTGGTCGCCGCCCACTGAATCTTTTAGTTTATCAGGGGTATCCATAGCTATAATACGTCCGTGATCTATAATGGTTATACGGTCACAGTTTTCCGCTTCATCCATATAGTGAGTTGTTAGAAATATGGTTAAATTATTCTTACGCCTTAGATTGTGTATATGGTCCCAGATATGACGCCGGTTTTGCGGGTCCAACCCCTGAGTGGGTTCGTCCAGAAACAGCACTCTTGGGCTATGCAATAATCCGCGTGCAAGTTCCAACCTGCGCTTCATCCCTCCCGAAAACGTACTTACTTTGCTCTTTCTCCGCTCGGAGAGCTCCACCAGTTCAAGCAGTTCCTTCATTCGCTGCTCCCGCTCTGTTTTGGCAATTTTATAAGCGTAAGCATGAAATTTCAGATTCTGCTCGGCGGTTAAATATTCATCAAGAGTGGAATCCTGAAAAACCAATCCGATGGACTCTCGTACTTTTGAACGCTGTTTTACAACATCGAAACCATTTACCGTTGCTTTGCCTGCGGTAGGCGTAAGCAATGTGCACAGCATGTTTATGGTTGTCGTTTTACCTGCGCCGTTCGGTCCCAAAAAACCGAAGACCTCGCCCTCTTCCACTCCAAAAGAAACATCCTCAACCGCCAGCAAATCCCCGAATTTCTTTGTGAGTTCCGATACTTCGATTATATTCATTTTCCCCGCTCTTCTTTTTTTATTATCTCTTCCATCTGCGCCATGAGTCCTTTAGCATGCGCTATATATTCCGCCATTGACTCGGCACGGGTAATAATAAGAGTTTCGCCCCCCGGACCGCTAAATACCAGCAGTTTTGTCGAAGGAGTTATCTTTAAATCACGGCGAGCTTCTGCAGGAATCACGATCTGCCCACGCTCTCCTACAGTAGTAGACCCGTAAAATTTTTGTTCCCTGTCGTTCGCCACACTACCTTTCATCTTCTAACTCTCCGGTTATTTTTCATTGTTTGATTAGTTTAATATATCATATTATTCATACTTATACAACAATAATAAACAGATACATTTACTATAGATTAGCAAATCGCAGCCTATGTTTCTTAATAATCATATTTTCGTAAATGACGATTCAACGCCACTGCCCCTCTGGATTCATCAAGACCTTGTTAGTTAGATTCCAATCGTCCTTGAGCACCGCTGTATCGTAAATGGGTATAAGAGTGAAAACGACCAGAACCGATTAACATGCAGGCTACAATTTGCTTGCATTGATAAGGGAAATATGATAATATAACTATATACGGTAACAGGTTGCCGTATACCTTATTAATAATGGGTGAATACTATGAGAAAAATATATATAAAAGAAGAAGTTTGTATCGGGTGCGGGTTGTGTGAAGTATATTGCCAGTTGCAACACGCCAGCGTACATGACCTCATAAAAGCCTTTAAAAAGAGGGGACCGCGTCCTCTTGCGAGAGCCAGAGTAGAGGCAAAGGGCAATATATCTTTTTCCGTACGTTGCCGTAATTGCGAGGAGCCACAATGTGTTTATGCCTGCTTAACAGGCGCTATTACACGTGATATCGAAACCGGTATGATTACGGTTGATGAAGAAAAATGTATCGGCTGTTGCACATGTATGCTGGTATGTCCTTTGGGGGCAATCAAGCAGGATAAAGAACATAAAAAGATGATTAAGTGTGATTTTTGCCAGGGAGAAGAAACACCGGCTTGCGTGGCAAATTGCCCTAACGAAGCCTTATACTGCGCTGAATGCGACAGCGTTAATAAAGAGGTGCCGGCAAAGTCGCCATCTCCCTTTTAGAAATTAAGCAATATTATTAACCCAGTGGTGTAATTAGCCTGAAAAACAGGGAATATTTAGAAATGATAACTATTATAGATTATGGCGCCGGAAATCTGCGAAGCGTTTTAAATGCAATCGCTAAATTAGGTTATACAACAAAAATTGTATCTACTCCGCAGGAAGTAGATGAAGCAGAGGGGCTGATTCTACCGGGAGTCGGCGCTGCCGGGCACATTATGGAAAGCCTTAAGGCATTGGGATTGGATAATGCAATAAGACAATACATTAACCAAAACAGATATTTTTTGGGAATCTGCGTCGGGATGCAGGTTTTGCTGGACAAAACGGATGAAAATGGCGGGCATGATTGTCTGAATATCATTCCAGGTAGTGTCAGGAAGTTCAACGAGGATTTAAAAGTGCCACACATGGGCTGGAATCAGGTTAAACAAAAACAGAATCATCCTGTTTTTGCCGGTATTCCGGACAAAACGGACTTCTACTTTGTGCACAGTTATTACTGCGACCCGCATGACAAAGCAGTTATTGCCGGAGAAACGACATACGGGAAAACTTTTTGCAGTGCCATTATTAAAGGAAATATGATTGCTACCCAGTTTCACCCGGAAAAAAGCGGGGAACCCGGTTTAAGAATATACGATAATTTTATTAAACTGGCTACAGACACAAAATAATTCAGTTGAGTGATAATGCTATGGATAAGATAGAAAAAATCAAATACCTCATAATCGGAAACTCAGCCGGCGGTATCGGAGCAGTTGAGGCAATACGCGAAGCAGATAAAACCGGAACAATTACCGTTGTTTCAGATGAACCATTCCCCGTATATTCCCGTCCGTTGATATCCGATTTTTTAGCCGGAAAACGAACTATCGATCAATTGAATTATCGAGCCATTGATTTCTATGAGCAAAATGATATAAAAACCATTTTCGGCAACAGGGTGACCGAGCTTAATTTAGATGATAATATCGTCTTGTTAGAAAGCGGACAGAAACTCGCCTGGGATAAACTTCTACTGGCTACCGGTGGCACCCCTATCGTGCCTCCGATGGAAGGCCGGGAAGCCGGCGGCGTTTTTACATTCACCACTCTGGCAGATGCTATCGCCATTGATGATTATATCAGGCAGAAGCCGGATGCCAACGCAGTTGTTATCGGCGGCGGATTGATTGGTGTCAGCGTAACCGAATCGCTTTTAAAGAGGCGAGTAAAAGTAACCATTATCGAAATGAAAGAGCGAATCCTTAACGTGATTTTAGATAATAAAACCTCTTACATGGAGCATAAAGCTGTTAAAGATTGCGGCGCTGACATTATTACCGGGCATACCGTCAGTAAAATCAACAGCAACACACACGGGGAAGTATACGGAGTAACCCTGGATAACGGTGACGTAATATCATGCGGAATGGTTATTATTGCCATAGGTGTCAGACCGAGGCTGGAATTGGTAAATAACACAGACATAAAAGTAAACCGAGGTATAGCAGTTGATAAGCATATGCAGACTTCTGTCCCCGGTATATATGCCTGCGGTGACGTTGCCGAAGCTTTCGATTTCATTTACGGTGAGAACAGATTGACACCGGTATGGCCTAACGCCTATCTGGGAGGCAGAACTGCCGGATTGAATATGGCCGGAAAAGCAACAGATTACCCCGGTGGCACCAATATTAATTCTATGAAGTATTTCGGTATTTATATTGTTTCAGCCGGAACGATATCTGCCCCGGATAAATCTTACCAGGAATTGATTGCCGAACATAATGATGTTTACAAAAAACTGATACTGAAAGACGGTTTGGTAACCGGCATGATATTTTCCGGCGAGGTTGACCGGGCGGGAATTATATATAACCTGATGAAAGACAGAGTCAATGTGGAAAGTTTTAAACAGTCACTGATATCCGACGATATGGGACTGCTGTCACTTCCGGAAACAGTCTGGAGAAACAGGCTGGCAACAGTGCCACCTGTTAACGGCGTTGACTGCGCAGTAAGTTAAGTAAATAACAATACTGTTTTTTTAAAGACACTGAAGTAAAAGGAGTCAGAGATGAAAAATCTCAGGCATATAAATAATAGTTTCAATGATGACAAGGTGATCGATGCCTGCTCTATTTTCGGAGCTATGAATACCTCCGGTAAAAGATTTTCGGGTACCGGTGTCATAAAAGCGATTGCCAATATGCACGACAGAGGAAATGGACTGGGTGGCGGTTTTGCCGTTTACGGGCTGTATCCCGAATATAAAGACCTATATGCATTCCATATTATGTATCTCAGTGCAGAGGGCAGAAATGAAACTGAATCGTATCTTAAAGAATGCTTTGACATTATTCATCGGGAGGATGTTCCGAGCCGCAAAACAGCTAAAATTAGCAATCCTCCGGTAATCATACGTTATTTCCTTGATATCGATAAGCATCAACCGGATGAGTCCCTACAGGATGACTACGTGCTTAATGCCATAATGCATATCAATACAACTCGAAAAGACAGTTTCGTCTTTTCGGGCGGCAAGGATATGGCAGTCTTCAAGGGAGTGGGTTATCCTGAAGAAATAGCCGAATTTTTCTGTCTCGAACAGTATGAAGGTTATATCTGGACATCACACGGAAGATTTCCTACCAATACTCAGGCATGGTGGGGAGGGGCACATCCCTTCAGCATACTGGACTGGACGGTAGTGCATAACGGGGAAATATCTTCCTATGGAATAAACAAGAGATATCTGGAGGGTTATGGTTATAACTGCACCATGCAGACCGATACGGAGGTTATCGCCTACGCCGTCGACCTTTTAATGCGTAAGCATAAACTGCCGCTGGAAATAATGGCAAAGATTCTGGCGCCTCCCTTCTGGAGCGATATCGAACGCATGCCTGAAAAAGAACGCGATTTGGCGCTTGCGCTGCGTCAGGTCTACGGCAGTATTATGTTAAACGGACCGTTTGCCATACTGGTTGCCCATCATGGGGAATTAATCGGTTTGACAGATAGGATAAGATTGCGCCCGCTTACCATCGGTGAAAAAGATGATATGGTCTATTTTTCATCCGAGGAATCAGCTATTAGACTGATTAGCCCGAACCTGGATAGAGCCTGGACGCCGATGGGCGGTGAGCCGGTAATTGCCAGGTTAAAGCAGGATAGACTGCGAAAAACTGAGAGTAAAGTAGAAGCTGTTCTTAGCAGGAGATAATTATGTTAACCAAGAGAATTATTCCCTGCCTCGATGTCAAAGACGGGCGGGTTGTAAAGGGAAAAAGCTTTGTCGACCTGCGCGATGCCGGAGACCCGGTAGGGCTTGCCGACTTTTATTATAAAGAAGGCGCCGATGAACTGGTATTTCTTGATATATCCGCTTCTTCCGAGGGGCGGGACACTATGGCTGATATTGTAG
>DIKD01000091.1 GCA_002421585.1 Dehalococcoidia bacterium UBA5627 | reverse complement strand
TCCTGTTCCCCTTCTTTCGGATACTTTGTTTTTATTGCCGTAACGGCATCACGCCATGGAGCAAGATTAAGTTCGGGTTCTGTCATATGGACACCTCTTATACAATTCTGTATCTGCCGGATACCGTAATCGTAAAGTTCGTTGTAATGTCTGTAGTCTGTAATGCAGTGTTTCCTGCTGTACTTGAAGCATTGGTCTTATACAGGCGGACATAGTTTTGAGTCTGGAGGACAGCGCCCTGGACTATTGTTCCGGCCGCTGCGGATAACCCGGTGCATATTCCAATAGAACAAGAGCAATTATTATTTGTGCCGGAAGCCACCATATAAGGTAATCCCATGATGTAAAGATTGCCTGATAATGTTCCTAAGCCTGACATTACAAGAGTTATATCAAAATCGACAAAATTGCCTATTCTGCGGTATTGTCCTCCTCTTTGAGAATAAGTGGCGCCTTCGTCTGTCAGAGAACTATCGACCAAAATCGGAGTGAAGGTACTTTCTTCATAAATATTCTGAAAGATATTTGTCGTCCCGAAGTTAGTCAGAGCAGGATCAATGCCTCCAATAACAGTATTATCAAAAATAGTGTTTCTTACGATGTTTCCGCCATTATTTATACCGTAGATAGCGTATCCTGTAGAAGAAGTATTGATTGATATTAAATTACCCGTAAAAATGTTATTGTTGCTGTATCTTATACTTGCAGTTGTGGCTGATGTTCCGCCGATGCCTAAAGCATAATCTCCGTCTTCAACAAAAATATCATTTCCCTGTCCGACTGAATTAAATAATCCGAAACAGGCTAACCCATAGATTGCTGTATCGGATGCCCGATAAACAGGAGGTGTTTCTACTGTATGACGTATTTTATTATTATTAAAAGTTAGTCCTGTCATACGTCCAACGGCATTTTGCTGGCAATTTGTCATAATATTATTATTCACGCTAAAAGCTAGTTCAGGAATCACGAGAGTTGATGTTTTTGTATCGGAATAACCCAGAGCAATTCCCCTGTAGCAGTTTTCGAATATATTATTGCAAACCGATATGTTTTTAGGCAATTCGTCAGGAGTCATTGCCGCAAGAGTTACGCCGTTTCCATCCCAACCAAATCCGTAGGCGCAATTATTCGCTTTGCTGTTGCTTATCCTTATATCCCTGAAAGTCTGCGTCTGAATTGAAAAAGCCTTACCGCCGTCAAGATATGTACCGTTATCGGTAAATTGGCAACCATCAGCAAAAACATTATCTATGCTTATATTTTCAATATCGCCTGTAAGTGAAAAACCGTTGCTGCCTTGAGTAGTAGGAGAAAGGATTGTGGTTGTAATCTTAAAATCACGGAAATGACAGTTGTGTACGTTATTTAACTGAAAAAGATCACGACCGTTAGGCGATTCTCCGACAAAATATGTGCTTTCGCCATCTCCGAATACTGTAATATTATTATAATCTCTTACAGACGTATCTCTTATATCGAAGCGATCTGAAACCAAGCGATATTCTCCGCTTGGCGCATAAACGTTTTTAGAAATAGGATAGGCCGCCCTTATGGTTGTGTTTATCGCAGGAGCATCATCTGTTGTGCCGTCTCCTTTCGCTCCGAAAAATGACACATCATAAGCGTCAAGGCTTGTTTCGTTTACTCTAATCCACGCTCCCGAGCCAGATAAAGACGGAGTAAACCAGGCTACAACTTGATTATTATTATCCCAGTCCAAAGGAAAAGTCTTATCGGGGTCAATAATTGTGCCTCCGTTATGAAGCGTTTTAGATACCGCGCTATCCCAGACAAAAATACCGCCGCCGGAATTTAATCCAGAATGATATGACTTCACACTGTAAGCCGCTCCACTCGAGGCAGGAGAATTTATCAATTCCTCAATAGACTCAAGATTCTCTTGTCCCCCAAAATTGGCAGTTATCCACTTAGCCGACGGTGGCGTATCGTTATTATTATTTTCAAGTGATATTAGGTAATAATCTCTATCGTCACTGGTAATTGTGACAATATCGCCAATATTGTACGTCAGGTCGTCGTCGAAACTGCCTCTGAATTTAAGCGCGGCGTTGTTGTTTGAAAAGTAGAGGTCAGAAAAAACAAGCTCATTGTTTTTATTGCGAACAGTTATCGAAATAAGGGAAGACGACGGGAAAACGTTTATCAAATTACCGTTATATGCTGGTTTCCCTGCTATGGTCCTGATCGGCTGAGGTATGGGTGATTGCATGTCATAGTCGGAATAAACGGCTATCTGTGTTAATTCGGGATTAGTGCCTTCTTGACCGATATAAATATAACCTGCGTCAAGTGTGGAACCATCGGTTTCTGTAAAAAAAAGATAAGGATTGGGAAGTCTATTCAGCATTATTACTCTCCTGTTGATTATTTATATTTGCAGACCGGAGAATCCATGTACGCGGATCTCTTAAGATCTGTTTTTGTCCTTCTTTTGAAGCGTTTGCAAATCTGCGGAACCTGCTTGAATTAGCAAGACGGCTAACAGCGATACGTTCATCCGGCGTACCTATTTTTTTGGCGGCATTTATGAATTCAGGCGAGCTGATTAATTCGTCTGCCGCTTTCATTATCGGCGTTTTTCCTTTTGTTAAAGCAGAACCTATCGCGCCTGCTAATCCTGTACCCGGCAAACCTATAGAGGTTGTTGCCGCTTCTATCAACGCGCCTTTACGAGCTACTTCATATATATTACCAATAAGGCTGTCGGCATTCTCTATTTGCTTCTGGATTACCTGTAGACGTCCTGTAGTGATGCGCTCTTTGCCCGCGCTGCTAATCCCTTTCGAAACATTATATAAATCTTTTAGCTGTCC
>DIKD01000040.1 GCA_002421585.1 Dehalococcoidia bacterium UBA5627 | reverse complement strand
TTTTTTGTTTTACTTCTTCAATAACACTCATAGTTTCTACTAATTATACAATATATTTTGGATGTATGCCCGAAAAAGAGACTGACACGGATGTATTATACTAACGATTATATAAAATATGGTAGGTACATATCTATTAAAAAATTAGACGGATATGTTTTTTGCCAGATTAATAGCATACTGGTCTGTCATGCCGGCGATATAATCTACAATACACCTTTCGGCTTCATCGCTTAAGCGCATGTATTCCGGCGGCAACTCATCCAGATGCTGTTTAAAATATGTATACAGTTTATGGACGATTTGTCTGGCTGCTATAGATTCCTGTTCTTTGGATTGTACCCGATATACCTTTTCAAAAAGGAATGATCTTAACTCGTTGGTTGCTTCTAATACTGAATCACTCATTTTTATAAAAGGTTTTGTCAGACTGTCGCTACTTCCGGTGGCTGCCCATGAATTTTCAATGATATCGCAAACCATTGTATTGACGCGTTCCCCGTGAGACCTTCCGAGCAATTTAAGAGTGGAGGATGGCAGGTTATTTTCGGTGATAATTCCGGCTCTGATCGCATCTCCGATATCATGGTTAACATAGGCGATCAAGTCGGATATCTTGCAGATTTCCCCTTCAAGTGTTCCCACCTCTCCCCAGTCATCTCCGTAAATGTTTTTCTCCGGCTTTGAGTGATTTAGTATACCATCTCTTACTTCCCAGGTCAGGTTTAACCCCTTTCCTCCGTTTTCAATAATATCTACAACCCGTAAGCTTTGCTGATTATGCCGGAAACCTTTACCGTAAACCTCATTCAATACGTCTTCTCCCACATGACCGAAAGGAGTGTGCCCCAGGTCGTGCCCCAACCCGATAGCTTCTGTCAGGTCTTCATTCAGATTTAATGAGCGGGAAATGGTTCTGGCAAGTTGGGAAACTTCGAGCGTATGGGTTAAGCGGGTAACATAATGGTCGCCCAGCGGCGCAATAAAAACCTGTGTTTTATGTTTTAAGCGGCGAAAAGCTTTGCAATGGATTATTCTATCACGGTCGCGTTGAAAAGCTGTTCGAATCGGGCAGGGTTCTTCATATCTCATCCTGCCCCTGGATAAAACGCTTTGAGCTGCTAACGGTGAAAGTTGCAGCTCACGCTCTTCGATATTCTGACGGATATTAAAGCCTTGAATCATCTAAGATTAAGTTTGGCTTCCGCTTTTGCGATTATTTCGCGGGTAGTGCCAATCATATCGGGGCTGACCGAAACAGAGGTAATGCCCCAGGAAACCAATTTCTCGGTTAGTTCAGGATATACCGATGGTGCCTGTCCGCAGATAGAAGTGGTAACACCCATGCTTTTGGCAACGGTAATCGCTCTCTCCAGTGCAATCATAACAGCTTCGTTGCGTTCGTCGAAGGTGGGAGCCAGCTTGGCGCTGTCTCTATCGATACCGAGTATCAACTGTGTCAGGTCATTACTGCCTATCGAGATGCCATCTATGCCGACACTTAGGAATTTCTCAATTAAGAAAATGTTGGAAGGGACCTCTACCATCATCCAGAGTTTAAAATCCTCGCTGCGTACAAGGCCTTCTTTCTCCAGTATAGCTTTAGTTCGCTTAAGCTCATCGACGGTTCTTACAAAAGGAATCATCACGTGCAGATTCTTATAATCCCTTCTCACACGTTTAATAGCTTCTATTTCGAGTTTAAAAGACTCAATATCGGTTACATATCTCGAAGCGCCGCGATAGCCGATCATCGGGTTCTCTTCCGATTCCTCAAAATCGCGTCCGCCGATAAGGTCTTTGTATTCATTGGTCTTAAAGTCAGTGGTTCTATAGACGACCGGACGTGGATAGAACGGTTTGGCAAAAGAAATCAGGCCGTTATAGAGTTTATCGACAAATTCGTTGCCTTTATTTTGTTTTAACATATAGCTGGGATGTTCTCCGATTTGTGCCACTATAAACTCTGCTCTTAATAATCCGACTCCGTCTACATTGCGTTCGGATATCATATCAGCAAGTTCCGGTTGCGCAAGGTTCACATAAACTTTGGTTTTGGTAGTGAGAGATTCCCTTAATATATTAGACATTTTAGTCGTAGTAAGACTACGGGCAATTTTACCGCTGTATACCTTTCCCTTTGCACCGTCAACCGTAATTATTTTTTTATCGATAAGAGTTGTTGTGGCGAGATCGGTACCGACCACGCAGGGGATACCGAGTTCACGGCTAACAATAGCGGCATGGGCAGTTCTTCCTCCCCTGTCAGTAACTATAGCGGCCGCTTTTTTCATTGCCGGTACAAAATCAGGTGTAGTCATTTCTGTAACAAGTATGTCTCCGGTATGAACTCTGTCCAGTTGGGATGCTTCGTGTATTATTTTTACCGGTCCTGATGCCAGACCGGGGCTGGCGGCAACACCGCTTAACAGTACAGGGGCGTTGATTTCCGGTTCTTCTTCAACGGCTTCCTTGATTGTGGTAACCGGACGCGTCTGTAAGATAAAATATTTACCGTTTTCTTTTGCCCATTCGATATCCTGTGGGAACTGGTAGTGGTCTTCTATTTGCTTGCCGATTTTAGCCAGCTCGATAATTTCCTCATCCGAAAGTTTGATTTTGCCCTGCAAGTCTTTATCAATCAGTTGCCACGTATTTATATCTTTACTATTATTAACCGGATTCCTGGAGAGTTGATTCTTCTGCTTACTGATTCTTTTTGATTTAATAGAGAGATTTTCTTTGTCTACTATATATAAATCGGGGGTTACCTCTCCTGAGACTAACCCCTCGCCTAAACCGTATATAGCTTCTATTACAATTTCTTTGGTGTTGCTGGTTACCGGTTCAACGGTAAACATAACACCCGAAGTTACCGAGGCTATCATTCTTTGTACCGGAACCGCGATTCCTACTTTGAAATGATCGAATCCCTGCTGAACCCTGTAATAGATAGCGCGCGGCTCAAAAAGGGATGCCCAGCACCGGAGTACAGCATCGACGACTTCATCCGGTCCTTCGATATTCAGATAAGTGCTTTGCTGTCCGGCAAATGAGGCTTCGGGAAGGTCTTCCGCGGTTGCTGAAGAACGAACAGCTACCAATCCTTCGCCCAACTGCTTGTAGGCTTCTTTAATTTTAACAGCAAGTTCTGGCATTATAGATGAATCCAAAAACATTTGTTTTATAACTGTTGATACTCGTTGTAATTGTTTGGTGTCTTCTATGTCTAAAGAGTCGAGGAGTGTTTGGATTTCGCCCAAAATATCAGATTTTTTCAGAAATTCAAAATAAGCATCTACCGAAACAACAAAACCCGGTGGTACCGGGATATTGGCTTTCGTCATTTCTCCCAAATTGGCCCCTTTTCCGCCTACAATCGGGACGTCTTCTTTGGAAATATCTTTAAACCAAATGATAGCCTCAGGCATAATTCAACTCTCCTTATTGCATAAGTTTAGATAAAGCGCCACTATTATACCACAATGACAGTATCTTCCTGCAAGCCGATTATAATATGTATATTTCTTGACAGTTTCGGAAAACAAGGGGTAGAATTACTTTGATTGATGGTTTTGTACAGGAGGGGTGTTTTAATGGTAGAGATGACGATTGACAGTGTGCGCATAGGTCTAATGAATCGACAGATGGAATATCAATATGTTGTTCTCTTAAAAGAAAAATCCGCAGAACGGTTTTTACCCATTTTTATTGGTCCTGCGGAAGCAAAGGCAATACTTATAAAACTTAAGAATGAAAGCGTTCCCAGACCGCTTACTCATGACTTACTGCAAACAGTAATGACAACTTTAGGGGCGTCGGTAGATTCTATTATTATTAATGACCTCAAAAGTGACATTTTCTATGCAAAAATAATCCTTAATATAGATGGCAAGCAGGAGGAAATCGATTCACGCCCAAGCGATGCTTTAGCTCTGGCAATAAGAATGGAAACGCCGATATTTGCGGATGAATCTGTTTTAGAAAAGGCAGGTATACCTTTAGATCAGGATAAGGAAACAGGAGAACCCATTCTGCAGAAAGAAGAGTATGATGATATCGAGAGTAAGGGCGGTAAGGTAAGCGAAGACGAAATGAAGAGACTTTCTGCTTTTCGTGAATTTATAGACAATCTGGATATGGATGATTTCGGAAAGCATAAGTCTTAGAACAGTGATATGATAGTAAAATAAGCCCTGAGGTAGAATCCGGGGCTTATTATTTTTGTTTTCGCACTTTAACGTGTACATATATATGTGTATACTATATGTCAAGAAAGCGGAAATCCGCCAGTTTCACGGGCTTGACTTAAAGAGTTGTTTTTTGATATGCTTTTTGTCGAGTTAATTAAGGTGCGGGGATGAACAAATGGCGTTCAGCCATGAGATATATTGGGGTGGGGTGGTATATAGCGATTTCCATTGCCGGAGGAACGCTCGCTGGTCTTTGGCTTGATAGCAAGTTTGATACCAAGCCTGTTTTTATAATAACCGGTTTATTCATAGGAATAATTGTTGCGTTTTATGGTGTATACAGAATGATTATACCTCTTATGAAAGACTCAAAAGACAAGGAGAACAACTAGTGG
>DIKD01000057.1 GCA_002421585.1 Dehalococcoidia bacterium UBA5627 | reverse complement strand
AAAGAGAATATATTTATCTATTATATCGATTAAGCCCCTATTGTAATATACTTCGGCTTTTGTTGCCAGTCGTTTTTCTTTTTTCATTCATTTACTAATTTACATAAAATCCTCAATCATCGGGATGGGCACGACACCGGAGGACTATTAATAGCAATTATGACCGCTAATCTGCTTATTTTACGTTTGCTGTTGAGAAATTCCCAATAATGTTATAATATTACCTGTACTTATTATCGTCAATGCAGCATAACTGTTGTATCTTTCGGGGCGTAGCGCAGACGGCAGCGCGCAGCGTTCGGGACGCTGAGGTCGGAGGTTCAAATCCTCTCGCCCCGACCATTTAAAATCATTATAATCCCGCAAAACGACACCTGTGTTTTATATAACGGAGGGCTTATGCAGAAATCTATATATTCGGGTGGATGCAGGGTTTTCTATGATGTTACGGGACCGGATGACGCCCCTGCCGTTATCCTGATACACGGATACGGCGTCAACCGCAAGATGTGGAACCCCCAACTCGATGCCTTAAAAAATTACCGCGTCATCAATGTAGACGTACGCGGACATGGTTTGTCCCGTCCCTGCCACAATTTTACAGTCAAAAATGCCGCTGATGATATCTTAAACATACTCGATGCGGAGAACTGTAAAGACGCAGTGCTTGTCGGCCTCTCGATGGGCGGTTATATTACCCAGGAATACGCCGCCAATTACGGAAAAGCAAAGGGATATATGGTAATCGGTTCCACTCCAATTTTCATACCTTACAAGAAGTGGGAAAAAATCGGCTTAAAATACTCCGCCCCTATCTTTAATTTATACCCGTGGGAAACACTGAAGAAGCAGATGGCGAAAGCCAGTTTGCTGGATACAGATGCCCGTGCCACTTTGTATGAGATGTTCGGCGAAATGACTAAAAGGGAGTTTGTCGCTTCATGGAACGGCATTGCCACCTGCTTAAATGAGAGGGATGTTGTTTTTGATGCCCCGCTGCTGGTTTCCTGCGGAGAGTTCGATAAAACAGGAACTATTAAAAAGCATTTGCCCGACTGGCCGAAATACTACCCCGGCTGTCGCGTTGAGACGATTGCCAATGCGGCACATGTAGCCAATATGGATAATCCGTCAGGCTTCAATAAGCTGATGCTGGGATTTATTGAGGAATGCAATAAACAGCCCTGACTTCTCTGCGGGAGACCATAAAAGACCATCCTTAAAGTTCGTAAATCCCTCTTAATCTCACCTTGTGAAAGGGAGAGAATTACGGAGTGGTAGTTCTTGCCTTTATTTACAAACCGTCTTTGCGAGTTTTTCCAATGGAAAAGCGAAGCATCTATGAAAAGGCAACTTAATTACCCCTCCCCGCATATAAATGACTAAAGCCGTTCGTGTCCTTCGATAAACTCAGGATGAGCGGAGTCTTTCGAACCCGAAGTACCCTTTAGGATGATAACTGTGGCGTTTCTTAGTGGTACTATTTTAATTCACTAATTATTGCATTCCGTTCGTTTGACCCTTCGACGCGCTCAGGGCGAACGGATTTTTTTATTTGGATTATATCCACCAAGCCATTCGCAGTGACATACAAAAGCCGTTCATGGTGAGCTTGTCGAACCCGAAGTACCATTTAGGGTGATAACGGCGGCGAATATCGAATTGCATCGAGATACTTCGTTATGCTCAGTATGACAAGTAATAAAAGCGTAGGGATAACCAGCCGTGGTCTGTTTTTATTCTTACAGTTTAGACTGGCAATAGACGTCTGTGCGCCTTACTGAAATGATAACTCTCCAACTTGTAAAATTCCTTTTTTAAAAAGAGAAATCGAAAGAAATTTTATACGGATACCTGCTATTTATCCTCAAAATAGTACCGAATAAATTACGCCCCCAGTGCTTTCTTGGCTTCTTCCCACAGCTCGTTCTGCTCATCAAATGACAGTTTCGCTAAATCCATATTGCGCTCACGGCAGAACTGCTCCATTGTGGAGAATCTTTTATAGAATCTGCGGTTGGTGTTTCTCAGGGAGGACTCCAGGTCGATTCCCTGCCGGCGGGCAAAGTTTGCCAGTGTAAAAAGAATATCGCCGAACTCTTGCTCTTTTTGCTGCGGGCTGTCTGCCGCTTTAAATTCGCCGATTTCCTCCGCCATTTTCTCTAGTACACCGCTGTCTTCCTTCCAGTCGAAACCGACGCGCGCCACCCTTGCCTGTATCGCCTGGCTGTAAGCCAAAGCCGGCATATCTGCGGGAACCCCGTCCAGCATAGAGGCTTCTTCTTGGCGCTTATTCTTCTTCAACTGCTCCCAGTTGACGGTAACCTCTTCGGCATTCTCTACCTTAATCTCTCCGAATACGTGAGGGTGCCTGTAAATCAGTTTTTCGTTTATCTTTCTGACAACATCGCTTACAGTAAATTCACCGCTATCGGCCGCTATCCGGCTGTGAAGAACAATTTGTAACAGCAAATCCCCGAATTCCTCGCAGAGCTGTTGGGCATTAGCCTCGTCCATCGCCTCCAGTACCTCGTAAGTTTCCTCCAAAAGGTTCTTCCTGAGCGACTGGTGGGTCTGTTTTCTGTCCCAAGGGCAACCTTCGGGGCTGCGAAGCAGCGCAATTATCTCTACCAGTGTTTCAAAACTGTCCAAATTCTGCGGTACGGGCATGTTGACCTCCCTGTCGTATTTTGAAAATAGTTATCGAAAAGTTATCGAAAACTTATCATAATCCTGTCTGTTAATGACCGCCGCTATGGGCGACATGCTTGTACAACCTCACCCCTTTTTATTCCCCTCTCCGCTGGCGGAGAGGGGGGTAGAGGAGAGGTTTTTCACTCGCTTTAAGTCCCGACCTGTCGAGACTTAACATGATATTTTCTCTATTTGTCATCCTGGAGGGAGTAAAACGACCGAAGGATCTGGGGGGAGGGGGTTAATTCCGCCCAACCCCAGATGCTTCATTCGTCCTTTACGAATTCAGCATGACATTTTAATTATGACGGCAATATCGCAGCGGCAAACTGCCGCTGCCCCCTTAAAAACTCTGCCGATGACATCGGCTTCTTGCCCTCCATTTGGAGCGTGACTATTTTTAATATGCCGTTACCGGTTGCAACACCCGCCGTGCCGTCCGAAAGTATGATTACTTGTCCGCACATGGCGCTTTGGATTTCGGGTCGGGGCAGGGCATCGATAATTTTTATATTTTTCCCCTGCCAGCGTGTAAAGCAACCGGGCCGGGGATAATAAGCGCGTACTTTATGCCAGATAATCTCTGCCGGCTCCGACCAATCGATTTCACCCGATTCCCTGGTTATGGTACTAAAGTAATTAGCTGCCGAATCATCCTGCGTTCGCGGCGGAATGCGCCCCTTTATCCAATCAGGCAGGATTTCAAGCAGTAGAAAGGCACCCATAACAGACAGCTTATGGGTGAGTATGCCGGTATTGTCATAACCGAGAACCGGTATCTGCGCCTGTGAGATTACCGGTCCGGTATCCAATCCTTTATCCATCTGCATTAAACTGACTCCGGCAAAGCTATCGCCGTTCAGTATCGATGCCGCCACCGGTACCGCTCCGCGATATTTGGGCAGCAGTGAGGGGTGGATATTGATACATTTGTATTTCGGCAAATCCAGCACTGCTTGTGTAAGTATCTGCCCGTAGGCTGCTACCACAATGACATCCGGCTTTAAAGCTGCCAGTTCCTCGAAGGACTCTTCTTTTTTCAGGCTGTCGGGTTGTACTACCTTCAAACCGAGTGAAAGAGCTTCCTGCTTTACGGGAGAAAAAGCCATTCTGCAGCCGCGCCCGGCGGGCTTATCCGGCTGGGTATAGACCGCTGTAACCTGATAATCATTTAGTACCATCAGCTTTAGTACCGGTACGGCAAAATCGGGTGTTCCCATAAAAACGATACGCACGACTCTCCTCCGTTGCATAGATTCTAACACCCCGAGGGCATACTAACAACTAATGTTTTACGTAACGCTAGAATATTTTCCCATAGACCCTCCGACCATAGCTAAAAGTAAGCATTTTAACGAAAAACAGAGCTAGAGAGACCTTGCAACAAATAACATAGTTAAAAATCAGCTAACAATTATGATAAAATGCCTTGCCAACGCTGATTGCCTCCTGATAACCTGAACAAGGTTTTTCATTAACAACCTTCTTTTCCGGAAAACCCTGATACAGTTAACTACCGACCCGGATTTTTTGGGTTTTACGGGCTCTGATAGCCCGGATTATTCAAAAACACGACATTTTTAAATAGGTATGATTTTGAGGTTTTAGCAAGCCGTATCTGAGTGAAGAGTAAGTATATTGTTTGGGAGATAGTATTTTTATAATGAGGTCGGCACAAGAAATCTGGGAAGCTGCACTGGGCGAGCTACAGCTGCAAATAAATAAACCCAACTATCAAACGTGGCTACAGGAAACCGAGGGGATAGAGTTCAGGGACGGGCATTTCTTTATCGGTACCCCCAACACCTTTGTGGCCGAATACCTTGAAAAGAACCAGCGTTCCCTGATTGAAAAAACGCTGATCGGCCTCATTAAAAGCAAAGTTGTGGCTCACTTTCAGGTAAGCTCTATTCAACCGGAACCGACCGACGGATATGCCTACCGTGAAACACCACAGGCTATCGATTCTCAAATCTCCGACTTTAACCCTAAATACACATTCGATTCCTTCGTTGTGGGAAACTCGAATCAACTGGCTTACGCCGCAGCGCAGTCAGCGGCGCAAAGTCCCGGTGAAAGTTACAATCCGCTCTTCATCTACGGCGGTTCGGGTCTGGGAAAAACCCACCTGTTACAGGCTATCGGGCATACCTTGCAGGCTAAAAATGCCAGTGTACTATATGTCAGCGGAGAGCAGTTTACCAACGAGTTTATTGACGCCATACGTCACAGGACAACCGATGAGTTCCGCGATAAATACCGCAGTGTCGATGCCCTGATGGTAGACGATATCCAGTTCATCAGCGGCAAAGAGCAAACGGAAGAGAGTTTCTTTCACACTTTCAATGAACTGCATAACTCCAACCGTCAAATCATTGTAACCAGCGATAAGCTGCCGCAGTCGATGCCGGGCATGGAAGAACGCCTGCGTTCCCGTTTCGAATGGGGTTTAACCGTCGATATTCAACCACCCGACCTGGAAACCCGTCTGGCTATACTGCAGACTAAGGCCGAACAGGCAGATACCGAAATAGCAATCGATGTACTGGAAATGGTCGCCCAGCAGGCACGCCGCAATATCAGGGAACTGGAAGGCAGCCTCAATCGCATCATAGCCTATGCCAAATTACTGCGCTCACAGATTACACGGGAAGTCGCCACAAAAGCCTTAATCAATATTAACGGCAACAGGGAAACCCGCGGGCAGATATCTCATGTAAAACTACTTGATACGGTTGCAGACTATTTCCAGCTCGACCCGGAAATCATCACCGGCCCCCGCAGAGATAAAGAAGTGGCGCTTGCCAGGCAGATATCAATGTACCTGTTAAAGCAGCAGGACGCTTACTCGCTTTCTGAAATCGGCAAACTGACCGGCGGCAGGAATGCCTCCACCGTCAGTCACGCCTGTGAAAAAATAGCGCAGGATATCGAAAACAACCCGATATTGAAACGCAAGGTACGGGATATTCAATCATCCCTTAAATCTGAATAAGCCATCTTAAGTTTCTTAATCCGCGGGTTAACTCAAAAACAATTTTCCGGCTGTTAGTTTTTTCTTTTACCCAATGTAATATCTTTTTCATAATATGCAGGTTTTTTGCCTTCCTTTTGCACAAGCAGAGGCTTTTCTTTGATAACTCCATTACGTATTCGATAAGTCTGAAACCGCTAAAGCTATGATTTTCGGTTATTGCACGAAATTTATTTTTACAGGTTGGAATAGACCGGCAAAGCATATGACTGTTATTACAAATTATATATTATGTACTAAACCCGATGTTATATACTTTTAATATATGATAATTCGATAAGTAGACTAGTTATCACAGGAATTTCAAGAAGCCGAAGTTTTAAACCATATTGAGCAATGATGGTCAAGAAACGAATTCACCTGTGTATTATCCTTTAATAAAGAAGGAGTAATAGTGGAGAAACGGGAAAAGATGCTGGCAGTGCAGCACATGCAGGATTATATAGAAAATCATCTGATGGATGTAATCAGCATGTCGATGCTGGCAAAAGCGGCCGGATATTAGCCGTGGCATTCGGCGCGCATCTTTAAAGAATTTACCGGCAAGACGCCTTTCGAATACATTCGGGCTTTACGGCTGTCCCGGGCAGCGGTAAAGTTGCATGATGAGGATGTAAGAATTATAGACGTGGCGTTCGACTTTGTTTTCGATTCGCACGAAGGATTTACCAGGGCATTTTCCGGAGAGTTCGGTATGACACCCAGCGCCAATGCTAAGAATATGCCCGCGTTAAAGCTTTTTATTCCCGCCGCCGCCCGCGATTACTACCTCAAATTACATAAAGGAGAATATAAAATGTCAGAAAACGCTAATACGGTATTTGTGCAGGTAATTGACCGTCCTCAAAGGAAGATGATACTGAAGAGAGGGATTAAAGC
>DIKD01000072.1:15216-16985 GCA_002421585.1 Dehalococcoidia bacterium UBA5627 | reverse complement strand
TAGCGGCGCCTTCGGCGATACGCCTTAAAGCCTCGCCGATATTGCGGCAGCCGCAGACGAAGGGCACCTTGAAATCTTGTTTCCAGACGTGGTGGGCTTCATCGGCAGGTGTTAAGACCTCCGATTCGTCGATAAAGTCGATGCCGATAGCTTCAAGCGTTCTGGCTTCGACGAAATGCCCGATGCGGCATTTTGCCATAACGGGGATACTGACTGATTTCATAATATTTTCAATAACGGAGATATCCGCCATACGTGCCACGCCACCGGCGGCGCGGATATCGGCGGGGACTCTTTCGAGCGCCATAACGGAGCAGGCTCCGGCGGCTTCGGCTATTTTAGCCTGTTCGGGTGTAACGACATCCATAATGACGCCGCCTTTTAACATCTGAGCAAGCCCAGTTTTAACTTTCCAGGTACCGGTTTCCATCAAAATAACTCCTTTAGTTGTCTAAGATAATTGTACCCTTTGTTTATGTATCTAATCAAGCGAGAATATATTACTATTTTTATTGTAAGCGGTATAAGTAATCGCCAATTGTTAGTGATATAATACTTGCTGAGGTTAAACAGAATGACAGAAATATCGATGAGTAATCTGGCTGAAGGAGCGGAAAAGCTGGGTGCAACACTCGACTCATATCAATTGAATCTTTTTGAGATATACTATCGTGATTTAGTCGACTGGAACAACCGCGTCAATTTAACCGCCATAACCGATGTCGGGGACGTGCAGATAAAACATTTCCTGGATTCCCTGACACTCTTACCGCTGATAAAGAGAATATCATCGGAAAGTTTTCGGATTATCGACGTCGGAACGGGTGCCGGCTTCCCCGGAATCCCTCTAAAGATTGCTATCCCCGATATTAAAATGACCTTACTTGAAGCTACCACAAAAAAAGCGCGGTTTTTGGAACATATCATTACAGAAATTCAACTATCGGATATAGAAGTAATAAATGAGCGTGCAGAGGAAGCGGGGAAGAAGTCGGATTATCGGGAGTCGTTTGATATCGTCGTCTCCCGTGCTGTGGCTGACCTGGCAATCCTGGCAGAATTGACCCTGCCATTCTGTGCTGTAGGAGGTTTTCTTATCGCCCAGAAAAAAGGCGATATCACGCTTGAACTGGAAAAGTCTCTTAAAGCTATTGAAATGCTGGGGGGCAGGCTGTCAAGCGTCGAAAAAATCAGACTTGCCGGGCTTGATGATGAGCGTTATCTGGTGGTCATCGATAAGATAAAAGCAACCCCGTTAAAGTATCCAAGGCGCCCCGGAATGCCCGAAAAAAGGTTTTTAAGATAATTGCTGAGTTATTAAACCGGGAGGCAGTAATGAACAGGCGAAAATTGGTATTACTTCTTATCAACATACTTGGGGGTATTCTGGTCATCGGCAGCTATATTTACGGTTTGAATGCGCAGTCCGCCGGGGCTGCCGTGCTGTGGGGCGGCGTACCGCAGAATATCCAACCGATATATGCTGTATCTATGATAATATCCGCTATCGGTTATTTTGCTTTTATCTACTATCTGCTTGTCAGGGTCGATTCTGCAGAGGCAGTTATTGCCGGAAAGTTCAAGTACACCCTATTCTATTAGGTATTCGTTGCCATACTGCTGCCTTCGGCTTTCTGGATACCTTTGACCAATTTGTATGTTGCTAATCCTGTTATTATCTACTGGATACTTATCAGGATGGTGCTTTTTATTGTCGGATTCGCTTCATTGGCTTTGGTATGGGCGCTGATTAAGACAGTTCCCCATAC
>DIKD01000072.1:10508-15178 GCA_002421585.1 Dehalococcoidia bacterium UBA5627 | reverse complement strand
ATACTTTAATACTGGATGCCATTATCTGGGCGCTACTCTTTTAATAGTATTACATTGCAGAATACGATTATCTATGTTATAGTTTTCTTACAAAGGCAGTCACAATAAGACCGCTAGGGGAGCAAAAAAGCTGAGAGTCCCGATTTAGCCGGGGCAACCCTGATGACCTGAACTCGGTAATGCGAGCGTAGGAAAGCGGACACACAAAACCAGGGTCCGGTATTTCCGAATCTCTGGTTTTATTGTTTTTAAGGAGAGAAATGACACAGCTTGAACTGGCAAAAAAGGGAATTATATCACCTGCGATGGAGCAGGTAGCCGAGTCCGAAGGATTGGATGCCGAGTTTCTCAGGCAGGGAGTAGCTGAAGGCACAATCGTCATCCCTGCAAATATAAAGCATAATAGTCTTATCCCCTGCGGTATCGGAAAGGGTTTGAAGACCAAGGTCAACGCCAATATCGGAAACTCCTCCGATTATGGCACTGTTGAGACCGAACTTGATAAGCTGGCGGTGGTTATCGAAACGGGCGCCGACGCAGTGATGGACCTCTCTACCGGCGGTAATGTAAACGAAATTCGCCGCGCTATTGTTTCTAAAAGTACGATAGCAATCGGCACTGTCCCCATTTATCAAGCCGGGCTGGAGGCAGCCGGGAAAAGCGGTGCTATTGTAAATATGACCGCCGATGAGTTATTCAACACTATTGAAGAGCATGCCAAAGACGGAATTGATTTTGTTACCGTTCATTGCGGGGTAACCCGCGAGTCAGTTGAAAGGTTACAAAAGCAGAAACGCGTCACCGATATCGTTTCGCGCGGCGGCGCCTTTATGATGGGATGGATGATTCATAATGAACAGGAAAATCCGCTTTACGAGCAGTTTGACAGGCTGCTGGAGATTGCCCTTAAGTATGATGTTACTCTCAGCCTGGGTGACGGTATGCGTCCCGGAAGCCTCTGCGATGCTACCGACCGGGCACAGGTTCAGGAACTGATTATTCTCGGTGAACTGGTAAAAAGGTCGCGTGAAGCCGGAGTGCAGGTAATGGTGGAAGGACCGGGACACCTCCCCTTGAATCAAATCGAAGCTAATGTAAGATTGCAGAAGTCCATCTGTGAAGACGCCCCGTTTTACGTTTTAGGGCCTCTGGTGACCGATGTAGCAGCCGGTTACGACCATATAACCGGGGCTATCGGCGGAGCGATTGCCGCTGCTGCCGGAACCGATTTTTTGTGCTATGTTACACCTGCGGAACACCTGTCGCTGCCCGATATGGAAGACGTTCGGCAGGGCATTATTGCATCACGCATAGCGGCACATGCCGGTGATATCGCCAAGTGTATCAAGGGAGCAATGGATTGGGACAGGAAAATGTCGCTGGCGCGCAAGAATCTCGACTGGGAAGAACAGGCTCGTCTGTCGTTAGACCCGAAACACCACAGGGAAGTGCATGCTCAGCACACCACCTTCGGTAAGGCATGCAGTATGTGCGGCGACTTCTGCGCGATGGAGCTTACGGCTAAGTATTTAGGCATACCTGTCAAGAAGTGCTAATAAGATAAAATAAATCCCTTATCTGTTTTTTATGATGTGTCGCAGAACAATTGAACGAGTATTCAATAATTAAGAACCGCTCGTGGTGAGCTTGTCGAACCATAGCGGTGAAAAATATAACAAATCAATTTAGTCAAAGATAAAATCCGTTTAAACTACCCTTCGACAGGCTCGGCGAACGGATTTATTATTATCGTTAGATAAGATAAGTAAATATAATTTTGAAAAATATTTAACACATATCCCGTCTGACTAATGCTTCCACTTTGGAAAAGGGGAAGCAAAGGGGATTTGTCACGAATTTTCATCTATCCATAGCCTATAAACACATAGTTGTTCTATAATCTATCTGTGGATAGTTCAAAACACATATCCGATGCAGAAAAACTCTATGCAAGCTTGGTATATTTATCGGAAGCAGTAACAAATCCGGTATTGGTGCTTGTCAGCGGGCTGCCGGGAACAGGCAAAACTTATTTCTCTAGGCAATTATCGGAACGTCTGCCTTTTGTTATACTTGAAAGCGATGCCTTACGTCGAGTTCTCAATCAATCCCCGAATCACAGTAAGCCGGAAAGCGCTCGGCTTTTTGCTGCCGTTCATCTGCTCTGCGAAAGGTTGCTGAAAGAAGGTTATTCAGTAATCATCGATGCCACCAATCTGACAGAAAAGCACAGGCGGTATTTTTATGAAATAGCTGACAGGTTATATTTTAAGCTAATTATTGTTGGGGTAAAGGCTCCTTCCTCTTTGGTAAAAGAAAGGCTGGGAAATAGAGGAAAAGATTATGACAGCGAGTCGGATGCNNTATACCTCAGAATGAGGAAATCGGTTGATAAAATTAAGCGCAAGCATTATTCTGTAGATACATCTTTGGATTACGAAAATATTCTGGATGAAATTGTCAAAGAAATAAAAACTTGGTAAGAGAATAGATATAGAAAGGGGTTAAAATTGGATATCAAAGTAGTAAGCGGAGAAGTGACCAAAATTGAAACAGGCGCTGTAGTGCTGGGGATGTTCGAAGGCGAAAAAAGGCTGAGCAAGGGACTTGGCGCTTTAAACAGGAAACTCGGCAGGGTGATTACAAACTCCATTGAAAGGGGAGAAATAAAAGGAAAAGCCGGAGAGGTGAATATTTATCACTCACTGGGCAGAATACCTTCTCAATGGGTAGCTGTGGTGGGTTTGGGTAAAAAGGAAGAATTCAAATTGGATATTATTCGCGGAGCGGTAGCTGATTCCTGCCGCACACTGAGACAGAAAAAAGTAAGTGATATTACAGTTCTGTCAGATTCTATCGCTGATGGCAGAAAGTTCTCCCGGGAGGACTATGCGCAGGCAATTACCGAGGGCGCAATTCTTGGCCTTTATACCTTCAGAAAGTATTACACCAAAGAAAACGATTTTACGGAAGTAAAGAAACTGACACTTGTATCTACGAAACAGGACGGTGTCGCAGCTATAAAGAAAGGGAGCTCCAAGGGGCGTATCATTGCGGAAGGGGTTTGCCTGGCAAGGGATATGGTTAATGAACCTGCCAACTATATGACGCCTTCAGCTATGGCTGAGGTGGCTAATAAAATTGCAAAGGATAACGATTTAGAAATCAAAGTTCTCGAACGCGAGGATATGCAAAAACTAAAAATGGGGGCACTGCTCGGAGTATCTCTGGGAACAACTCAGCCTCCCAAAATGATAGTGTTAACCTACAAGGGCAGAAAATCAAATGATATCGACCTGGCTTTGGTCGGTAAGGGGATTACATTTGATACAGGCGGCATCTCATTAAAGACAGCCTCCGGTATGGAGGAAATGAAAGCCGATATGTCGGGTGGGGCTGCAGTTTTAGCCGCCGTTAGCAGTATTGCGCAGTTGAAACTGAAAATCAATGTTACATCAGTTGTTCCGGCAGTCGAGAATATGCCCGATGGAAGCGCTATCAGACCAAGCGATATTTTAACTGCTTTAACCGGAAAAACGATAGAAATTATATCCACTGATGCCGAAGGCAGGCTTGTACTTGCCGATGCGCTCGGATACATTAACCTGTCTAATCCGAAAGCGGTTGTCGATGTTGCTACTTTAACGGGTGCATGCGTTGTTGCTTTAGGGAAGCAATGTACCGGGTTATTGGGAAACGACCAGCCGCTTGTGGATAACGTTATCGCATCCGGAAACGAAGCAGGAGAGGCTATCTGGCAGTTGCCGCTATTCGATGATTACAGAGAAAACATCAAAAGCGATGTTGCCGATATAAAAAATGCCGGCTCGAAAGGCGGTGGAACGATTACAGCGGCGTTGTTCCTTTCGGAATTTGTAGGCAATACTCCCTGGGCTCATATGGATATTGCCGGTACCAATTTTACCGATAAGGACAAAAAATATAATGTTAAGGGTGGAACAGGAGTACCCGTAAGGACACTTGTAAATCTGGCGATAAAAATGTCAGGTAAGGGGAAGTAAACTTCTCCTCTACCCCACGCTGACGGAGAGGGGCATTTATAAATAGATGGTGCAATCAGTCTAAGAGCTAGATTAAAGACGTTCGTGGTGAGCTTGTCGAACCATAATGGCGATGAAAGATAACAGGATTTCACGAAGTAATTTGGACTTCCTTGTAAAGATAATATGGGGGAGTCCCCATATGTCGGGATTGAATCATAAAATAAATTAAAAAGGACCGGATATGGCAGAAAATAACGGAAGTATCTATATGTTCTCGGGTAAAGGCGGGGTCGGAAAGACCACCTGTGCGGCAACAACTGCCTTGCATCACGCCTTGCTGGGAGAGAAAACACTGGCTATTTCAACCGACGCCACGCCTTCTCTGGCGCATATTTTCGAAATAAAGATGGCGAAAAACCTGCCAGAGTAACCGAATCCCTTTTTATAGATGAAATCGGTACTCCCGAAGTTGAGGATATGTGGGACAGGAAGTTCGGCAAGGAAGTCTATGAGGTGTTTTCATCGATTGTATCGCTGGATTACGATTCATTTAAGGAATTTATGTCATCGATGCTGCCGGGGCTTGCCGATGAGTTTATGGTGGATTATATACGACAGTTGAAGCTCAGCGGTAAATATGAATCTATAATCTGGGATACCGCTCCG
>DIKD01000072.1:0-10385 GCA_002421585.1 Dehalococcoidia bacterium UBA5627 | reverse complement strand
GGTGATTGCCTCGATTTTCTGCGTCGGGAAGTGCGTTTTACCATTGTAACCATACCGGAGGCACTGGCTTTCGAGCAGCTGGAAGGTGTTTCCAAGGAAATGGAGAGAAACGGGTTTAAAATCGGGCAATTGGTGGTAAATAACGTTATTAAAACCGACGAATCGGAGTTTTTGAAGTCTAAAGCAGCTCAACAAAGAAGATATCTCGATATGATATATGAAAAGTTTACAAATATAGATATTATTGAACTGGCAATGCGTCCTTATGAAATCAAGGGAATCGAAAGATTAAAAGAAATCGAAAAGAGCCTTTTTTAAAATGTATGCCCGGTTTTGTTGATGTCGATAGTATCTGAAGTATTGTTTTTAAGCGCAAAATCAATTATTATTATGGTGCCCTGAGCATTGGGGCAATATTACTGAAGCAAAAAAATTATGAAAACAAAAGCAGAACTGGTTAATACATCGGTATTCTTTGCAGGGTTAAAACCCGAAGAGCTTGAGCCGATAATCAAACTCATCATAGAAAAAAAGTACGAACGTGATGAGATGCTTTTCTTTGAGGGTGATGCTACCGAATCCCTTATATTTCTGGCTTCGGGTGTGGTGAAAATATTCAAGACCTCTCCGGACGGTAAAGAACAGATTCTTTCCATTGCACATCCCGAAGAGACATTAAACGAACTTCCTCTATTCAACGGTGGTTTAAACGCGACCAGCGCACAGGCAATGATGCAGGTAGTTGTCTATATGATTAACAAGAGGGATATAGAAATGCTGATGAGAAAATATCCGCTTGTTGCTTCCAATGTAATACATATACTGGCAAAAAGAACGCGTCGACTGGTCACTCTGGTTGAAGAACTGTCTTTTAAGAGAGTAAACGGGAGATTGGCTGGGATTCTGCTGGAGAATGCGGTGCGCGATGGACAGTCCGGCGCCAGATTGACTCAGCGCGATATGGCGGCTATGGCAGGAACCGCCAGAGAGGTTATAAGCCGCTCGCTTAAGGCAATGGAAGATGATGGCATTATCGGTTTTGATAAACACAAACTGATAATCAAAGATAGAGAAGCATTAAAAATGATATCTCAAACATATTCATGAGATAAATGTCACATACATTTTTAAAAGAGACATGTATTATAAGTGTATATTAGGGGTGTAAATGGTATGTTTACAATGAAGCCTGAAATAGATAAAGATAAATGTGGCGGGTGCGGTCTTTGTGTTGGGGTGTGCCACGAAAACGGAATAATGATAGTCAATAAGACTGTTGTTGTCATTGATGAAGTAGAATGTGATTGGTGCGGTATTTGCGAGGCGGTTTGCCCTAATTACGCTATATGCTGTCCGCTTGTAATAGTTTTTGCATAGTTAAACTCTCTTCTTATAAACCTCACTGTTTTAACCGTTTTAATTTTGTTATAAATAACTTATGGTAACTATCCCTTAAAGTAACGTATATGTAAAAGAATAATAATATAAAAAACTATTGACAATGTTATAAAAATATTTAGAAAAAATCAACAAATAGGCACGAAAGGTTATTGACAACGCTAGATGCTACAGGTAACATAGATATGTAGGTGTATATTATAAGTGTATATAGTGTTGCCTATTTGCATAATCACTAAAACTAATTAGTTTATAGTGCATGGCAACAACAGGAGAAAGAGAATGGAAAAAAGGATTATGCTTCAATTATGGGTTGATGACCCCGTAATAGAAAAAGACGGAGAGTTTTACACCGCCTATAATGAGAAATTGCAAATATCTGCTTGTGGAATAAGCAAGGAAGAAGCAATATCGAAATTAGAGGATACGATTAAAACAAGTTTTAAGGCTTTATCCGAAGAGGGTGTTTTTATTGAAACAATGAAAAAACTGGGTATTCCTTATAAGGTCGTAAGTGAACAAAAGGAATGGTCGGATAACCTAAGACCGATATTAGTGGGTGTTTAATGCCTGATGACCTAGTGCTTGGTTATAGGTTGTATGAATTTTTTGCATCTCGTGGGTATGCAAAATCATATGAAGAATTTGGGAAAGTAGCATTAAAACCCGGAGAGGGTTTTGAAATTGGATATTTGCCTGTGGTAATTTACTATAACCAGCCTTACCCCAAGAGATGTTTAGAACTAACATTAAAAAAGGAAGGTTTTACACTCACCGATTTTGAGGAGTGGGCGGATGGGCAAGGTCATTGAGAGTAAACAAACCGCTATCACTAGACAAGAATTTATAGCAGACCTTAAAAAGGTATGTAAACCTGTTAAATCTTCTCCAAAACCGACCAAAACATAGGCTTATCGTCTTTTCGATGATTATATCTGAAAGCATATTCGTTTATATAATCCTGTAAATACTTTTCACTAACAGCGTGATACACTCCAGATATCCCCCTTTTAAGTAATGACCAAAACCCCTCGATTGTGTCTGTATGAGCTTTGCCTACAACGTAAACTTCAAGGTTATGCTGTACTCTTTCGTGGTCATAGCCTTGTTTTGAAAGGCTATCATAGACATTATATTCATCGGTATAAATTGTGCTATCTGGTAATGCACGCTCTTTAATCAAAGGATATACCGATATACTTTTAAGGTATTTAGTTTTAATAGCAGATACCTTGTTATCTCTTTCTACTACACCGAATACCGGAGTTTTATTCTCTGAGCCACGACCTCTTTTGCCCTTGTGTGTTTCCCACCTATATAGGTTTCATCAGCCTCGAATTCGCCTTGTGTTGGCTTATAACCCTCTTGTAATAATGAACGGATTTGATTAAACATTCTCCAGGCTGTCTTATAGGTAACTCCGGTTTCACGCTGGATTTGTTTAGCAGATATACCGCAACGTGTAGAACTCATTAGATAGATAGCATAAAACCATAATTTCAAAGGTGTCGATGAATGGTCAAAGATTGTACCGGCCGTCGGTGATATTTGATGACCGCAATAATCACATCCATAAACTTTCTTTGTAGTAATTCGATGATGTTTAGTAGGCTTTTGACAAGTAGGGCAAACAATCTTTTCAGGATATATATAATTCCTTAACCATTCAAGACAAGAATCATCATCGGGAAAAGTTTTGTTAAAATCCTTTATTGTGTATTTGTTCATCACGTTCACCTCACATATAATATTATCATAAATGTTACGTGATGTCAAGGGATAATTACCTAACTTATTTCCTCTATTTGTCGCTCACAAATTTTTATTTTATGAGACTTAGGTTACATACACCAGTCCCGCAGAGAATTAAAATATAGGTGTTAAATCAAAAAGACTGGTATTGTAATTATTGAACAAAAAGCCATTATCAAGGAAGAGGGGGTGGCAAAATGGTTATGTGGAAAGCGAAAAAATGTCCCAAATGCGGGGGAGATATGTATATAGATGTCGATGAAAATACATGGTTCGACCATTGCCTGCAATGTGGTTATATGAAAAACATAACCGAGGTATTGTGCAGTAAGTGCGGTGAGTTGGTTAGTGTAAATACAGAGGGGAACAATCAGTGTTACTACTGTGAAAACTGCGGAAATAATGCCGCTTTATGTCGGTCTGTCCGCTAAAATAAGTGTCGATACAATCTAAGTGGTTGTATTCGATAAAAGTTTTTCCAAAATCGAAACCTTGCTTAAGCCGTCTATCGATATCAACTTGTTTTTTGAAGTGTGGCCTTTTACTATCTCCAGCCTGTCTTTACTGATACCAAGCAGATGACTCAGGTAATCTATAAGTTCTTTATTAGCCTTCCCTTTAACCGGGGGCGCACTGATTTTTATACGCAACACATCGTTTTGCATGCCGATTATTTCATTTTTAGACGCGCTGGGAGTAATCTGCACAGCTATTTTAGCATGTGATTCATCTGTGTTCTGCCAATCTAGGGGCATCTGGCGCGTTGTTTTTTTTACCAATATCTAGGGCTCCCTGTCCAGTACACCATATGCATTTCCGCTAATTACCAGTATAAGGGATATAAAAAACCAGAAAACTGCAGTAACAATCATTTCGCTTAATTCCCAGAATGCTTCGATAAAAGCGGGAGCGATGCCAAAAACAGTAAAAACTGCCATTATCAAGCACAGAACCCCTATTGTAGTAAAAATTGCCGATAGTACTTTCATATTCACCACCTTATATATTTACAATTGGTGATAATTGAGATATTCTTGTGTCGTACGATTTTGGATAATAACACCAGTTATTTTATATGTCAATAACTTAAAGGATATAAATGAATAAGACAGCTTGGGAAATCGGGGAAATATTGCGGAGCAGGAAACTCACCCTTGGATGTGTCGAGTCGGCTACCGGTGGATTGATTTCTGCTACAATTACGGAAATTGCCGGCAGTTCGGATTATTTTAAAGGGGCTATTGTTTCCTACAGCAATCGGGCAAAGATAAGTCTTGTGGGTGTAAGCAAGGAGACACTGGAAAAACACGGAGCTGTCAGCCCGCGTGTGGCTGAGGAGATGGCATTTGGAGGCAGAAAGGTGCTAAGTGTCGATATATGTTTGTCGGATACCGGAATTGCCGGTCCGGGCGGCGCTACCGAAAAAAAACCGGTCGGTCTTTTTTATATTGGTTTATCACACAAAGACGGTACCTTCAACCGAAGGCTTAACTTGAACGGCGACCGCGAGCAGAACAGGGAAGCGGCGGTTAAAGAGGCTCTTTCATGGTTAAAGGAATATCTTTCGGAGATAGAGTAAAAAGACAGCGATAGAATAATCGGGTAAATCTGAATACCCGTATTTCGACTGGTTTTTACATATTCAAACTTAATATGGTCAAATCGCTTAACCGGTATAGCAAATATTGTCAGTCGGGGTATTGACAAAAGGGCAATTCATACATAGCATTTATTAAGAGGTGAGCGCATGTTAATGCAAGTGCTTGAAACCATATGGGAAAGGGCGGGAGGCAAGTGCGAATGTTGCCGACAATCTCATAATCACTCTTATATCAGATGCAACAAAAAATTGATACGTGAAATGCAGGATAAACCGGCTTCGGGAGGTTGGAAACTGTACCAGCATTTCGCCTATGGCGGAAACGACCCCAGCGCTTATGCCATCTATTGTTGGGAATGCTATCAAAAAATAGCGCGTGGGTAATGGGATTTATAGTCTATCCGCATCTATTCAGTTAAGCTTTTTTACCGCCTTATTTTCCGAAGGTTTTTTTTGGGTTTGGGCTCCGGCAATTCATTATAAGTAGCGGAAACCAGGGCTGATAGATAATCATGGTCTTCCGGGTCTTCGATAAGGAAAAACGGCTTCGAGCCCGGGTACGCCGGGGCTTCTATAATTTCACACAACTGTGAGCGTCCCTCCTCTGTAATCTTTAGGAAAAACCGGTCATCGCAACTTAAACCGATTATCTTTCCGTTTATATATATTCCTTATTCTCCGAACATCTTTATATATGTGGCATTGCCGGCTCCGCTTATCTGCGAACAGACATATTCGACAAACTCAATAGCAGAAGACATATTTTCCTCCGAGCTACTTAATACTGCGGTCCAAAAGCAGATGGTTCAAAAGAACCTCCCCCATTTTGCGTTTAGCTTTAATATCCTCCTTTAAGCCCTGTGTCAGGCGTCTAATCATAATGATTACAAACAGGATGCTAAATCCCACTACTATTTCAATCGGTTCACCCAAAAAATAAGCGGCAATAGGCAGAAGAAAAAAGGCTAATGCTACTCCTATCGGAAGGGCATCGGAAGTCCCTGCTCCTTTGGTAAAACGGGTACGCGTAGATTGTCCTTTTAATCTAAGCAGTTTTACCAGTTTTGATATCAGTCCGATAAAAGCCGGAATAAGCGCAATTAAAGTCGGCAGGTATGCCAGCGTAACAGCCATACCCAGTCCGACGGTGTTCCCTTTCTCTCCGTCGAATCTGGAAAAAACGGGCCACATTTGACCAACTACGGCAGATAGGCCACAGGCAACGGTTGCCCATAAATCCAGTCCGATAGCATAACAAATCAGGATGGTTGCTATACCCTTTAAAACGTCTATCAGCACTCCTGTTATACCCCAGAATGGCCCGGCACCCTGCCAGAGATTCATATGAAGGTCGCCGCTTGTGCTCAGTTTATGCAATTTGCACAGGAGATAGAGATGAGGGAATGCACCAAAGAAATAGAAAACGATTATCAGGGCAATATTGGTCAGCATAGTTAGTACCGTCCTTTTTGTCGCCGGATTTTGATGAATTTTACAGTATTTAATTAATCGATAGCAATAATCAGCAGCTTTTCTGCGGGAAATGTGCTATCACATAAAATCGAGGGTGCCGGATGAGGGCAATGACATTTACCTATCGATTGCCGCAATAACTTATCAATGTTATACTTCTAAAGACTGAAATAATATAAGACAGAGAGGAAAAGTTTTTAATGATAAAAAGGATTGACGATCGCGGATACGATGAATTGAGGCCGGTCAGAATGACGCTTGGATACCAGAGCTTTGCCGAAGGCTCGGTACTAATCGAGATGGGCAAAACAAAAGTTATTTGCGCTGTCAGTGTTGAACAAAAAGTCCCCGGTTTTTTAAAGGGCAGCGGAACCGGTTGGATAACGGCTGAGTATGCTATGTTACCGCGTTCTACCAATACACGAACGCAACGTGAGGCTTCCGCCGGAAAAATTTCGGGCAGAAGTCAGGAAATACAGCGGTTAATCGGTCGTTCATTGCGCGGCGTTGCCGAACTATCGGAACTTGGCGAGAGGTCTCTTTATGTGGACTGCGATGTATTGCAGGCGGACGGTGGTACCCGTACGGCGGCAATCACGGGTGCTTACGTGGCGGTATACCAGGCGATGAATACGCTGGCAAATATGGGTATTATCTCATCTATACCGCTAAAGTGCGGAGTTGCCGCTATCAGTGTTGGTATTGTAAACAATAATATTTTACTTGACCTGTGCTATGACGAAGACAGTAAAGCGCAGGCAGATTTCAATGTAGTCATGACCAGCAAAGGCGATTTTGTAGAAGTGCAGGGTACTGCTGAAGGCAAGCCTTATTCTAAATCCGGTTTCGATTCGGTTTTGTCACTGGCGGATAAGGGTATCAGACAGCTCCTTGAAATTCAGCAGGAAACTATCGACCAGATAATGAAGTTGTAAACTAACATCAGTTTAGGTAAAGGCGAGCCAAATAGTAACTGTTAAAATATAATCGACGGGTATAACTTGTTCCGCTCGTCCTGAGCGCATAATAATCGACAAACTTTATCCCCTGTAAAATCATTCCGTCAGTGAACTTTTCATAGTAGAACTGCCCGACATCCGGGATATCGATTACCTGGTCGATTGTCCCTTTAAAATTCGACAGCAACGCCTCCTCATCGACTATTATGGCTTCGGTAGAGATAATTGTGAGTTACCGTTACCACTGAAAGCATATTGGTAAAATTGGCATCGGTAACGGTAGCGTAATCCGTATCATCACCGGCACAACCGCACAGCAGTAATGAAGTAATTGAAATGATACGGGATATTATTAACAGTGGTTTTTTCATAGCGTACCCTTATTATCAATTTCAATCTATACTAACACTGTACTAGTAGAAAAGATAGCAGATATAAAAATATCTGCTTCTATATCTTTTCAATCTTAACGATTTTTTGACATATTCCCCTAAAGCTGATAACTTTTATATCTATGACAACAACAATTATTGCCGGAGTTATTTTTATCGCCGGGCTATGTGCCGGGGTATTTATATTTCTGTACCTTGCCTATTTCAGGAATAATGCTGCCGGCGGAAAAGCTTATACCGCAAACGGGGCGGCGTTAGACACTGACCCCAAGAAGTGTCTAACCTTCGAGTGGAAATATATCACCCTGCCGCTGATAATATTTTTTATATCATTCGTTATTGCGGCTATCTTTTTCTTTCAGATTTCAGACCAGGTAGCTTATCGCTTCACCGCAGACGGGACTGCCGAGAGCTGGATGAGTAAAACAGCCATAACCGCGATTATGCTGGGGCTGCAACTTGTCATTATTGTAATGGTCATTTTAATCGTTAAGGCAATCGTCGGATTCGGTCAAGATATCGAGCAAACCAGCCCTAATTTCAATCCCGACCGCTTTATGCTGCTTATCGGTAACATTGCCGCCCTGCCGCAACTGGTGCTGGCAGTGGTAATGTTCGATATCTTTAGCTTTAATGTCGTCGGAGAACATGTTTTATCGATATGGTTGATAATTCTCATACTGGCAATAAGCGGTGCTGTAATTTTAACCGCCTTTTTCATCAAGGCTTTTCTGCAAACACGCAAATCAGGTAAATAATTTCTTTTATAATTAACAAGGAGTATCGGATTGTCTGAAAATAATCAGGTTAGCATGGAAAAAATTGTTTCGCTCTGCCGCAGGCGCGGCTTTATTTTTCCCTCCAGCGATATCTACGGGGGGCTTTCAAGTTGCTGGGATTACGGGCCTCTCGGCGTTGAATTAAAACGTAACGTAAAAGATGCCTGGTGGAAAGCTATGGTACATAACCGTGATGATGTTGTCGGTCTGGACTGCAGCATACTTATGCACCCCGATGTTTGGAAAGCCAGCGGTCATGTGGACGGTTTTTCCGACCCGTTGGTCGATTGTATGAGCTGTAAGATGCGCTGGAGAGCGGATGAACTTAAGGAACAGGACTGCCCTTCCTGCGGAGGCAAACTTTCCGAACCACGTCAGTTCAATTTAATGTTTAAAACATTTATGGGGCCGGTTGAGGATTCTGCAAATATAGTCTATTTGAGACCCGAAACGGCACAGGGAATATTTGTAAACTTTGAGAACGTGGTTAATACCACACGCAAGAAACTGCCGTTCGGCATTGCACAGACCGGCAAATCATTCCGCAACGAAATTACCACCGGCAATTTTATCTTCCGCAGCCGAGAATTCGAACAGATGGAGATGGAATTTTTCTGCATCCCCGGAACGGACGAGGAATGGCTGGAATACTGGCGTAACGAGCGGATGAACTGGTATCTAAAACTCGGTATCAACCCGGAAAGCCTGCGCTTCCGTGAACATGACAAAGACGAACTGGCACATTATGCCAAGGGCTGTTACGATATCGAATTTATGTTCCCGATGGGATGGGCGGAACTGGAAGGTATCGCCAACCGCTGTGATTTCGACCTTACTCAGCATGCCAAGTTCAGCGGCAAGAGCCTCGAATACTCTAACAGCGAAACCAAAGAACATATCGTACCCTATGTTATCGAGCCTTCGGCCGGTGTTGACCGTTCGGTTTTGGCTTTCCTCTATAATGCCTATTGTGAAGAACCGGATAAGGATGAAATCCGTACCGTATTAAAACTGCACCCGTCGCTTGCCCCCTATAAGGTTGCCATACTGCCGCTCAGCCGCAAGGAAAACCTGGTTAAACTGGCAAAGGAGATTCATACCTCTGTCAGGCAGCAATGGATAACCGGCTATGACGATACGCAGAGTATAGGCAGAAGGTATCGCAGGCAGGATGAAATCGGTACTCCCTACTGTGTAACCGTCGATTTCGACTCACTGGAAGATAAACAGGTTACCGTACGTGAACGTGACAGCATGAAACAAATCCGTATCCCGATAAGCGAACTGGTTAAGACGCTATCGGCGAAACTTTGCGGTGAGCCGTTTGACGTTTTGCCGCCCGGCGGACGCTGCTTATAATTGTCTTGCCTCAATAGCATAATGATTTAAAGAGATAGTTTGGACTATCGTTTTATATAATTAAACATATTTGGGGATGAAATACGGAGAATCCTGTTGAAAATAATTCACTTTGCCGACCTGCACCTGGGAGTAGAAAGTTACGGGCGTACCAACCCTGAAACCGGACTGCCATCGCGATTAGATGATTTTTTGGGTTCCTTCGACAAGCTGGTTGATTTCGCAATAGATGAAAAAGTCGACCTTGTGCTTTTTTGCGGGGATACCTACAAGAGCCGTGAGCCCAGCCAGACACAGCAAAGGGAATTCGCCAGGCGTATCAGGAAACTTTCCGAAGCAGAAATTTCTGTTTTTCTGCTTGCCGGTAACCACGATATGCCAAACGGATTCGGCAGAGCTACATCGACCGAGATATTCGGTACACTTGCGGTAAGAAACGTCTATGTTGCCAACAAGCCGGAGGTCTTCAAATTCGATACCACAGGTGGAACCATACAAATAGCGGCACTGCCATGGATGAGGCGCAGCCTTCTTATGAGCAAAGAGGAAACCAAAGACCTCACTTTTTCGGAGATTAATGAAAAGATGCAGGAAAAACTTACCAATATTATCAATACTCAGGTTCAACAATTGGACACAAACCTGCCCGCCGTACTGGCTTCCCATATATGGG
>DIKD01000066.1:6204-8825 GCA_002421585.1 Dehalococcoidia bacterium UBA5627 | reverse complement strand
ATCTTTTTCCAAACACCGGATTGCCCGGGGATACTGCACTCCCCATTCGGTTTTCCAGTCATTGAAAGCTTTAACCGCCTGTCTTCGGTTGTCTGCCAGGTATACCATTTTCGCTCCTGCCATGCACTTTTTCTGGTCCTTACGCTTCAGGTAGTTGGAAACATTCCTCAGTTTGTGCGCCCAACACCTTTGGATAGGAGTATATGGATATATCATTTCAATAGCACTGTGCAGACCCTTGCAGCCATTTTTTACAAAACTGTTGACATGACAATTCGGCTATGATAGAATGCCATTTATTCAGGGATAAGATGATGTTAAACAAGATAACGGTCACCATAAGCTTTACGTTTAGCAAGCGCACCGGAAGTGCGCTGGGAGGGCTGTGTATCTAGACGTTTAGCTATTATAGTATAATAATACAACTAAACAGTATTTCAAATGCCTCCCCCTCAGCGGGGAGGTTTTTTTGTACAAGAGGATTTTTTAGGAAATGTTAAAACTTAAGCGTAGTAAATCGGAAAACAAGTCAAGTACTGCTATCGATAGCAGTGACTGTACTATCCCCCAGCTCATCAGATACAACGCTGAAAACTGGGGGGATTCGTCTGCTATGTATATGAAGCGATTCGGTATCTGGCAGGGTTACAGCTGGAAAGAGTACTACGATACTGTTAAACATTTCTCGCTCGGTATGCGTTGTCTCGGTCTTAACAAGGGAGATATTACCTGTATCATCGGCGATAACGAACCGGAATGGTTCTGGGGAGAGTTCGCGGTACAGGCTGCCGGGGGCGTTGCAACCGGTATATTCGTTGATTCGGTTCCCTCCGAAGTTGAGTACATAGCCAGACATTCGGATGCCAGATTCGCCATCGTCAACGACCAGGAACAAACCGACAAGTTCCTTGAGATACGCTTAAATCTTCCCCTCTTACAGAAGGTTATCTACTGGGACCCGAAAGGCTTAAAGAACTACAACGACCCCCTGTTGATATCGTTTGACGATGTCATTAAACTGGGCAAGGAATATGAAAAGAATAATCCTGATGATTTCGAAAAGCGGCTTTCGGAAGGCAAAGCCGATGATATCGCTTTCATTTATTACACCTCAGGCACGACCGGTTTGCCGAAGGGAGCCTGCTTGAGTCATCGCGCCCTGATAACTACGGCTAAGTCTTTCATCGACCGCTATCCGCTAACCGAAAAAGATAATCTGATATCCAACTTCCCGGCGGCCTGGGTGGGGGACAGCTATTTCGCCACTCTGCCTCATATTTTAACACGCGCCAAACTGAACTTCCCGGAGGAACCGGAAACGATTGCGGAGGATACCCGTGAAGTCGGACCTAACTTTGTAATCTACGGTCCGCGGCAGTGGGAAAGCCTGGTCAGCGAAATCCAGATAAAGATGATTGACGCCCACTGGCTGAAGCGCTTTGTCTATAACCTTTTTATGCCGCTCGGTTACAAGTTCGCCGATATGAAACTGGCAGGTAAAACTCCCAACATATTCTGGAGAATACTATATCAAATAGCCTATTTTGCTTTATTCAGACCTTTGAAAGACAGGCTCGGATTGAGCCGTGTCAGATTTGCCGTTACCGGAAGCTCGGTACTCAGCCTGGATACTTTCAGATTGATTCATGCTATCGGAATCGAACTGAGGCAAAACTACGCCAGCACCGAAGCCGGTTATATCTCTTCTCACAGCAGCAATGAAATACGTTTCGAAAGCGTCGGCAGGCCGGCTCGCGGAACAGAGGTCCGTATAACCGATGAAGGTGAGCTGCTGGTACGCTCGAATTGTATGTTCAGTGGCTACCAGAAGAACCCCGATAAAACAAAGGAAGTTATGCGGGGCGGCTGGTGCCATACCGGAGATGCCGTTAACGTGGATGAGCGCGGACACCTTATTTTCATGGACAGGTTGGAACATATGGGCGAGCTTAGCAGCGGCGTCAAGTACGCTCCTCAATACATAGAGGGGCGCTTAAGATTCAGCCCTTATATTAAAGACGCTATGGTTATCGGCGGAAAGACCAGAGATTATGTCTCCGCCATAGTAAATATGGATTTTGCCATGGTTGGCAAGTGGGCGGAGCGCAATCGTATTCCATATACCACGTTTGTCGACCTTTCGCAGAAAAAAGAGATTGCCGACCTGATAAAAAAGGATTTAACCCGGGTAAACAGTTACCTGCCCGAAACATCCAGAGTGGAAAAATTCGTGCTATTGCACAAGGAATTCGATGCCGATGAAGCCGAACTTACCCGTACCCGCAAACTGCGCAGAGAGTTTATGGAAGAACGCTATAAACAACTGATTGAAGCTATGTACGAAGACGGTAAAGAAGTAAAGGTGGAAGCGCCGGTTACCTACCGTGACGGACGGCGCGGTGTGGTAACAACCAGCATTAAAGTGAGAACCTTATCGGAAGGAGCGAATAACTGATGGCTGATTTACTGCAATTTGTAATAACCGGCATAACCGTCGGTATGGTCTATTCGCTGATTGCGATGGGTTTCGTGCTGATATGGAAATCCAGCGGAGTAGCCAATTTGGCGCTCGGACAACTGGTACTGATATCATCGTGGATAACTTATGCCATACTGGTGCA
>DIKD01000066.1:0-6142 GCA_002421585.1 Dehalococcoidia bacterium UBA5627 | reverse complement strand
TGGTTAATCGAAAGGTTCCTGCTGCGCCCTTTAATTGCGCAACCTATCCTTTCACTGATTGCGGTAACACTGGGACTGTCTTACTTTTTGGACGGCTTGATTACCTTCATCTGGCCATGGAGTGTCGATGCATTGCCACGCCTATTTCCGCAGGATACTATTCATATCGGTACGGCTGTCGTTTCGCAGGAGTATCTTTGGGCGGCGGGTATTTCACTGCTGTTATTTACAGCATTGACACTCTACTTTAAATACAGCCGAATGGGAATTGCAATGAGAGCTACCGCAGACGACCAGATGGCAGTTCAAGCCTGCGGCATACCGGTAACCAAAATATTTTCCCGTTCGTGGATGCTTGCCTGTGGTATGGCGGCCATCGGAGGTATACTGATGTCCAGTATCGGCGGCATCGGGCATGGCTTAATAGATACCGGAATGAAATCATTCTCGGTGGTAATTCTTGGCGGGTTGGATTCCTTCCTTGGGGCTATGATTGCCGGGCCGATAATCGGACTGGCAGAAAATCTCGGCGGAGGATACCTTACAGCGCTGACATGGCCAGGTGTAAAAGAAGTAATTCCGTTTATTATGATTATAATCGTGATGATGATTAAACCGTACGGATTATTCGGTGAAGTCCGTATAGAGAGGATATAGAAGTGTTTTTACCTGCCGGAGTGAGAAACTACAGTTATGCCCAGGATATGGCAATCTTTCGCACCAGAACACAATGGGTGTTACTTGGAGTGCTGCTTCTTTTACTTATGGTGATGCCATCCTTTTTGAGCAACTACTGGCTGAGTGTATGTAATATCATAGCCATAACAATTATAGCCGCCACCGGTTTGAATATACTTACCGGCTACTGCGGGCAGCTTTCAATCGGGCACGCCGGTTTTATTGCCGTCGGGGCTTATACATCTGCAATACTCAGCGGTCAGTTGGGAATGCCTTTTTTGCTTTCGATGCTCTGCGGTGGACTAATGGCCGGATTCATCGGTATGCTGTTCGGTTTGCCTTCCCTTCGTGTTAAGGGCTTTTACCTAGCAATAAGCACCATTGCCGCTCAGTTTATAATAATGTGGGTAATCCGAAACTGGTCGGGAGTAACCGGCGGCAATATCGGATTAAGCGTACCTACGGCTGAGATATTCGGATATTCCTTCACCAGCCAGGCAAGTAAGTATTACCTGATACTGGCAATTACCATACTGGTAATCTTCTTTGCTAAAAATCTTGCCAGAACCAGGCAGGGCAGAGCTTTTGTGGCAATAAGAGATAACGATTTGGCGGCGCAGGTTATGGGAATCAACCTGTTCCGTTACAAGCTGTTGGCATTCTTCATCGGTTGTTTCTTTGCAGGTATTGCCGGGTCGCTTTTAGCTCATTGCTATTACGGCTTCTTGAATCCGGAATTCTTTGATTTCAAGGAATCGATTTTATATGTAGGAATGATTATTATCGGTGGACTGGGCACTTCGGTCGGACCTATTTTCGGAGTTATACTGATTCGTCTGCTCGACAGCATATTATCGCTGGAAGTTGTGCCTTTCCTGGAAACACACGTTACCCTGTTCACATCCGGATGGGCATCCGGCTTAAAACCGATGATTTTCGGTGCGGTAATAATTCTATTCCTGATTCTGGAACCGCGCGGATTAGCACACAGGTGGCAACTGTTTAAGACCTCGTATCGTATCTGGCCGTTTTCATATTAACTATTTTGTATAAAATAAAAAAGGGAGGTAGCTTACAATGGTAAACAAAGAATCTCAGGGTATTACAAGACGAAATTTTATTGTCGGAACGGGTGCGGCATCCTTGTTCCTGTTTATGGGCGGACTCCCTTTTCTAACAACTGCCTGTAGCACAAAGGGAGACACCATAAAAATAGGGATTGCTACTCCCAGCACCGGAGTAGCCGCAGAAAAGGGCAAAGTACTGGAGCATGGCAACAAGGATGCCATCAAATATGTTAATGAGGTACTGGGCGGTGTCGGAGGCTACGAACTCGAACTGGTCTGGATGGATAACAACTACAATGCGGCCACCATGGTCAGTAATGTTAACAAGTTTATGGACAGCGGCTGCGTCATGTTCGGTTGTTCATCGTCGGCTATGATGACAGCAGCCATGACCGTTGCCAACCAGAATAGCTTCCCCGGTGTGGCGGCTTATGGAGCGCCCATAATATACAGGCCTCCACAGCACATTTACGGTCAGATGCCGGATTACGGTGATGACTGGGTAGTATTCGCTCAGTACTATCTTGAAAACCTGTGGCAGGGCAGCGGTAAACCGAAGATGGCGATGCATATTCTCAATAACTCCACCGGTTACGGCGCCTATGACGGAGCTATGGCAATGGCTGAAGAACTGGGAATAGATGTTATTATAAAAAGAGAGCATACGGCAAGCACGACATCAGAAACTACAAGCCTTACGGAAATAAAGGCATTAAACCCGGATATCCTGTATATTGCCAGCACCCCGCAGCCCAGTTCCATCATTATAAAAAATGCAAAGGAACTCGGGATGATGTCAACAGGTATGGTTGTTGCCTGCGGACATGCGGGTATGACCAAAGCGCTGGTAGACCTTGCCGGCGCCGATAATTGTGAAGGCGTTTACGGAATGTTCCCCACGGTTAGCTGGGGAGATAATGTTCCCGGTATGGCTAAAATGACCGAGTATTGCCAGGCAAATCATTCTTCGGATTATGGCAATATGGAGTACATTACTTCCTGGTGCCAGAGCCTGACCATGGCAAAAATAGTATCTTTAGCTGTGGAAGCTGTCGGCTTCGATGTGCTGACAAAAGGAGATTCGGCTTCCTGGACAGCTATCGAAGAACACGGTATTAAGGCGCTCAACAACTACGACGTGGAAGGTCTGCAGGGACCCGTCAGTTATACATCGGGAGATAACCGCTTATCGAAGTCGTTGCGCGTATTCCGGGTGCAAAGCGGTGAAATTAAGGCCATAACAGACTGGATAGAATCTCCGGTTATCGAATATGAAAAGTTCGATTGGTTCGGAAAATAAAAAGTCTTTGCGAGGAGTCACGGTCTCTCTTTTCTTCAACCGGGATTCACAACGATAATTAATAATTGTTTTGAACTGTCATTCTGAGACCACAAAGGGTGGACGAAGAATCCGGGGAGCGGGGAGAAAACCTGATAAATCGTGACCTCAACTTCAGGGGCAAATGCAGTAACACCCCCCACCCCAGATACTTCATTCGTCCCTTACGAATTCAGTATGACAATAAAAAACGTACGTGGTAAGGTTAATACAAAGCCGTTCGTGGCGAGGTTAATACGAAGTCGTTAGTGGTAAGGTTAATATAAAGCCGTTCGTGGCGAGGTTAATATAAAGCCGTTCGTGGCGAGGTTAATATAAAGCCGTTCGTGGTGAGCTTGTCGAACCATAACGGCGTCGCGTAGGTAAATATGTTATTTCCGTTCATTTAACCCTTCGACAAGCTCAGCGAACGGAAATAAAGTGTGACTCGTAATGAATGGATTAAAATTAACAAGTTCGTTGTCAAATCCCAAATTATAGGGAAACCATAACGGCGTCGAATAAGATATAATAAATACGAATAGTAGTGAAAGACAGACAATGCTAAAACTGAACAATATAGAAGTTACTTATTTAAACGTCATACGCGTACTGCACGGAGTTTCCTTGACAGTGCCTGATGGAGCCATTATTACCCTGCTCGGTGCAAACGGCGCAGGTAAGAGCACTACGCTAAAGGCGATATCGGGCCTTCTTCATGTAGAAGAAGGCGAAGTAACCGATGGCAGTATCGAATGGGACGATATCAGAATAGACAAAAAAAGCCCCGAAGACATAGGTAAATTGGGGATTGTTCAGGCGCTCGAAGGACGGCGCGTCTTCGGGCACCTTACCGCTGAAGAAAATCTGCTGGTAGGCGCGTTCAACAGAAAAAACAGGGCTGAAATCAACCGGGATATTGAAATGGTATATGAATACTTTCCGCGTTTAAGAGACCTGAGAAAAAACACTGCCGGTTATCTTTCGGGCGGAGAACAACAAATGCTGGTGATTGGCAGAGCAATGATGGCAACTCCCAAACTGATGATGCTGGACGAGCCTTCACTTGGTCTTGCCCCCATGCTGGTAGAAGAGATTTATGAGATTATCAAACGTTTTAATGATGAACAGAAGACCTCTATATTAATTGTCGAACAGAATGTGCGTGTTGCCCTCAGCATTGCCCATTACGGTTATGTAATGGAGAACGGACGTATCGTACTTGACGGCGATGCCGAATTCCTGAAAAATAATGAAGATGTCAAAGAGTTCTATATCGGGCTTTCGGCAATGGGAGATAAGAAAAACTACCGCGAAATCAAACACTATAAGAGGCGCAAGAGATGGCTGTAAAAAATCAGGCTAGAAAAGACGAATATTTTGACGAACTTGAAACGATGCCCCCCGGAACAAGGGATGAATACTTCGAAAAGAGACTGGCGCATACCATTACCGATGCTCATAAAAACGCCCCAGCCGCCAAAAGAATACTTGATGAAGCCGGAGTAAGCCCTTCTCAAATAAAAACTATAAAGGACCTGGAATTGCTTCCTGTGACGCGTAAAACCGATATTATTGAAATGCAGAAGAGCAACCCCCCTTACGGCGGGTTTTTATGTATCCCCGAAGATGAAGTGGAGCGCGTTTTCGTATCTCCCGGCCCAATCTATGAACCGATGCAGCATACAGGGATAAAGTGGTTTGCCAAATCATTCTGGGCTGCCGGATTCCGTAAGGAAGACATAGTTGTAAACACCTTCACATATCATATGTCCCCTGCCGGTATTCTTTGCCATGAAGCCATCAGGGATTGCGGAGCGACAGCCGTTCCGGTGGGCACCGGACATACCGAGGTAACCGTAAAGACAATGCTTGAATTACGAGCCACCGGCTATGTCGGCACCCCCAGCTTTTTAATGGCGATAATCAAACAGGCGGAAGAGCTGGGATATGATTTCAAGAAGGATTTTTATGTAAAACGCGCCTGGTTTACCGGAGAGATGCTTGCTCCATCTGTAAGGCAGACACTTGAAAACGATTACCATATCGACACCTATCAGGCTTATGCCGTAACCGAACCCGGTGGCGCCATTGCCTACGAATGCAGCTGTAAAAACGGGCTGCATCTGATGGATGAATACATTGTGGAAATCGTAAATCCTGCTAACGGCAGGCAACTGGCAGACGGAGAAGTCGGCGAGGTTGTGGTAACACCTGTTCATAATTCAACCTGGGGACTTATCCGTTTCGGCACCGGAGACCTGTCTTCGATTGTGGATGATGTCTGCCCCTGCGGCAGAACTTCGAAAAAACTGAGCGGTATTCAAGGCAGAATCGGGGAAGCTGTTAAAGTCAGGGGTATGTTTGTGGTGTCAAAGCAGGCTGAAAACGTCTTTTTGCTGTTTAAAGAAGTGGGGAAATGGCAGATTACGGTAGACCGCATCGGTCAGCGCGATGAAATGACGATAACTGCTGAATTATGCGACGATGCCTACGATAAAACAAACCTGGCAGACGAAATAGGCGCTAAGTTCAAGAGTATATGCCTTGTCACTCCCGACAAGATAGATTTTGTTTCTGAAGGCACTCTACCTCAGGATGGTAAATCAATCATCGATAACCGCAAGTGGGATTAATTTTTTTCGCCACAGAGTCATAACAAATGACCACTAGCTAAATCCTTTAGTGGTAAATCTCAATTATTTGCCGTTCGTGTTGAGTGACTACAACTGTTCGTGATGACTAGCTACAGCCGTTCATAATGACTAGCTATAGCTGTTCGTGGTGAGCCTGACCAAGCCGTTCGTGGTGAGCCTGACCAAGCCGTTCGTGGTGAGCCTGTCCAAGCCGTTCGTGGTGAGCCTGTCCAAGCCGTTCGTGGTGAGCCTGTCGAACCATAACGGCGCGGCAAATTAATTGTACTATAGTTCCGTTCTACAGATCCTTCGACTCGCTCAGGGCGAACGGAACAAATTATAACTCCTATAGTACTTTAACTGTTACCTATGTGCCCGGTCTACTTTGTTACCATTGTACCCGGTCTGTACCGCAGTTCTCAGGCTGTCCGAAAATCATTAGT
>DIKD01000080.1:5996-11840 GCA_002421585.1 Dehalococcoidia bacterium UBA5627 | reverse complement strand
ACCCTGGTTGTCAAGTTATGGGCTTTGAAAATATCGACAATATCCTTTACCAGCAGCATACCGTCGCTGCCGATGTCGTCCAATCTGCCTACAAACGGGCTGACGTAGGACGCTCCGGCAAGCGAAGCCAGCAAGGCCTGATTGAAAGAGAACACCAGTGTCATATTGACTTTGATCTGCTCTTTGGCTAAAGCCGATGTAACTTCCAGACCCTCAGCGGTTGCCGGTATCTTGATTACCACGTTTTCTGCCCAGGAGGCGATTTCCTTCGCCTGTTCAAGCATAGCGGAAGCTCCCTCCACCACTACCTCGGCGGAAACGGGGCCGGGAACGATGGCGCAAATCTGCTTAACGACCGATTTGTAATCGGAATGACCTTCTTTAGCCACCAGCGTCGGATTGGTGGTAACGCCCGAAACTACTCCCAGCCTTACCCCCTGCTGTATCTGTTCGATGTTGGCTGTATCTAAAAATATTCGCATATTCCACTCCGTTTTATGAATTTAAGGGAAGCGCTGGCTGCGCGCCTTCCCGCAGTACATCCTTGGCAGCGCCGACAAAGCCGCGGAAAAGCGGGTGCGGACGCCCTGGGCGCGACAGGAACTCGGGATGGAATTGGCAGCCCAGCATCCATAGGTGGTCTTTCAGCTCGCATATTTCTACCAGTTTGCCGTCGGGTGACATTCCGCTGTAAACCAGACCGGCAGCGGCAAACGGCTCGCGGTAATCATTGTTAAACTCGTAGCGATGGCGATGACGCTCGATGATTTTTTCTTTTTGGTAGAGCGAAGCGGCAATTGTGCCCGCTGTAAGCATGCAGGGGTATTCACCCAATCGCATCGTGCCGCCCTTATCTTTAACCGACAGCTGCTCGGGAAGGTAGGCAATAACCGGATGCGCCGTACACTCATTGAATTCGGTCGAATCAGGTATATCGGAGTTAAGGGCAAAACGGGCAAATTCGATTACCATTATTTGCATTCCGAGGCAGATGCCGAAATAGGGAATATTGTTTTTGCGGGCATATTCGGCAGATTTTAACATACCTTCGATGCCGCGTATACCGAAACCACCCGGCACGATGATGCCCTGCGCATGACGCAATAACGCTTCTCCTCCGGGTTTTTCCAATTCCTCCGAGTGAACCCAGTCCAGATTGATTTTTTTCTTGTGATACAATCCGGCGTGACAGAGGGATTCACGTACAGAGTAGTAAGCGTCTTCCAGTTCGACATACTTGCCTACCAGCGCGATATTTACTTCTTCGCACGGCTCCTTGATGCAGGCAACCATCTCCCGCCAGGACGAAAGGTCGGGACCGCCGGCGTCAAGACGCAGGCGTTTTATGATAAGTTCTGCCATACCGAACTCTTCCAGAATGATGGGTACTTCGTATATGGTCGAGACTGTCGGCAGCGGTATTACGGCATCCAGCTCCACATCGCAGAAAAGCGATATTTTATCACGAATGCCTTCGGAAATGGGAAAATCACTGCGGCAGATGATTACATCCGGTTGAATACCGATACGGCGCAGTTCGTTGACGCTGTGCTGTGTCGGTTTGGTTTTCAATTCCTTGGTAGAGTTAATGTGCGGCAGCAGCGTTACATGGATATAGAGCACGTTGTCCCGCCCGACATCCTTGCGCATCTGCCGAATGGCTTCCAGGAAAGGCTGTCCTTCGATATCGCCCACGGTACCGCCGACCTCTACCAGAATCACATCGGCTTGCGATTGCTCCGAAAGTCTCTTGAACCTTTGTTTAATTTCCCCTACCAGATGAGGAACCACCTGTATGGTACCTCCCAGGTAGTCGCCGCGCCGTTCCTTGGCAATCACAGAGCTATAAATCTGCCCGGAAGTGATGTTGGAATCCGCTGTAAGTTCGACATCGATAAAACGCTCGTAATTACCGAGGTCGAGGTCGGTTTCGGCTCCGTCTTTGGTGACGAAGACTTCACCGTGCTGATAGGGAGACATAGTTCCCGGGTCGACATTCAAGTAAGGGTCCATTTTAAGAACTGAGACGCTGATACCGCTGCTCTTTAGGATGTTACCGATAGAGGCTACCGTGATGCCCTTTCCGACGGAGCTGACAACACCGCCGGTTACAAAGATATATTTAGACATATAAAAAACTGTTCCCCGAATTTCAAAATATTTTGCATTTCTATACTTCCATACGGATTTTAGAATTTAATCACAACAGAACATCAAATAGTTTCAGGTAAAAATCATAAACACAGGGGCTTTGAAAGAATGGGTTTCTTTTATTATATGAATCCGACAGGGAGAATGTCAACATTTGCGGATATTTTTTGATAAAATCGGCATTATATATGCTAAAAGGCACAAAAAGAGGGAGTATAACCGGCGTTTGTTAATACTGTTTTATTAACTTTATTGCTATCATATTGACAATTTACATAAAAATATATTATAATACTGCTACTTGAATTAACTACACCAGGAAATAATATGGCAGGAAAAGACTACTATAACATACTCGGTGTTGCAAAAAACGCCAGCGACAAGGAAATCAAACAGGCATTCCGCAAACTGGCGCGCAAGTACCATCCGGATGTTAATCCGGGAGATAAAAGCGCGGAAGAAAAGTTTAAGCAAATCAGCGAGGCTTACGAAGTCCTTTCCGATGATAAGAAACGCAAGAAATATGACCAGTTCGGCGACCAGTGGCAGTATGCCGACCAGTACTCCCGCGCCGGAGGACAGAAAGCCGGATACCAGGCATATGATTTCAGCGATATATTCAGCGGCGGCGGACAGTCGCAGAGTTACCGTTACGCAGGAGACGACCTCGGCAGCATATTCGGTGACCTTTTCGGTACGGGACGCGGACAAAGAGAAGCAGCTCCCAAACGCGTTAAAGACATTGAATCCGCTATCGAAGTGACTCTCGAAGAGGCATTCAGCGGAGCTACGCGCCTGTTTACTATTCAGGACAGCAAGCCCTGTCAGACCTGCCACGGAACCGGGCGTGTGCATAGAATCCCCTGCTCTACCTGCGGAGGAACAGGAACCCATTCGACCGAAAAGCGCATAGAGGTAAAAATACCTGCCGGCGTTAAAACCGGCTCGCGCATCCGCATTGCAGGGCAGGGACGCGACGGGTATGGCACCACCGGGGATTTATACCTCGCGGTAACCGTAAAGCCACACCCCGTATTCGAACGGCAGGAAAACGACCTGCTGGTTAACATAGATGTTCCGCTGGCAACGGCGGTGCTGGGCGGGGAGGTAAAAGTTCCCACCCTTAAAGGAAAACTGGCCTTAAAAATTCCGCCGGAAACCCAGAACGGTCGTGTTTTCCGTCTTACGGGACAGGGAATGCCGGCGCTGGGCAAAGATACACGGGGGGATATCAAGGCAAAGGTAAACGTAGTAATTCCCACCAATCTGAGCGAGGAAGAAAAGCAATTATTCGGCAAACTTAAAAAACTGAGGGATTCATAGGAGATTCGCAAAGGAGGAGATGATGGAAAGAGACACGCAACCGCGCTATGTAATCAGCATAGCAGCCGAAATGCTGGGTACCCAGACATATACCCTGCGCTACTATGAAAAAATAGGCATCGTCAACCCGGCGCGCTCCAAAGGCAATATACGTTTATACTCAGACCTGGATCTGGAGGCCATTAAACGCGTGATGACACTGATGGATGAACTGGGTGTCAATTTAGCCGGTGTCGAGGTAATACTGAGGATGTCGCAGCAAATAGCGCAACTGCAAAAAACCGCTGAAGAACTCGAAAAAGAAGTTATAAGACTAAGAAAGGAAAGAAATGAGACAGGATAAATTTACCGAGCAAGCTCAGGAAGCGCTTTCAGCTTCACAGCAGCTTGTTCGCCAATTAAAACACAGCCAATGGGATTTGGAACACGTTTTACTTGCCCTTTTGCAGCAGGAAAAAGGACTTGTGGGAGAGATTCTGAAAGAGTTGAATATTAACGCGGAGGAACTGAATGAAAAGGTTTCCGCCGTATTGAAGAAAACTCCGCAAATAACATATCAAGCGCCTCAGATATACACAACGCCGCGGGTTGTGAAAATGCTTGATACGGCAGAGGAAGAAGCAAACAGGCTAAAAGACGAATTCATAGGCACGGAGCACCTGCTGATTGCTATCAGCAGTGAGCAAAAAGGCCCGACCTCTGAAATATTCGAAAGTCTGGGATTGGACCAGGAGAAAATATACGGCGCACTGCAAAAAATCAGGGGAGGCCGCCGTGTTACCGATGCCCGTGCGGAGAGCAAATACCGTTCGCTGGCCAAATACGGACGCGACCTGACCGAGATGGCAAAGCGCGGTAAAATCGACCCGGTGGTCGGGCGTGAGGCTGAAATCAAGCGTGTTATGCAGATACTTACACGCCGCACCAAGAACAATCCGGTAATCGTAGGGGAAGCCGGCGTCGGCAAGACCGCTATCGCCGAGGGCGTAGCTTTAAAGATTGCCGCCGACGATGTCCCTACATCACTGCGAAACCGCAAAGTAATTTCGCTGGATATGGGCTCGCTGGTTGCCGGAAGTAAATTCCGCGGCGAATTCGAGGAGAGATTAAAGGCGGTTATGGATGAGGTGCGCGAAGCTCAGGGAGAAATCATACTTTTTATAGATGAAATACACACCGTAGTGGGCGCCGGAGCTACCGAAGGCTCTCTGGATGCCAGTAATATCCTGAAACCGGCACTGGCTCACGGGGAATTGCAGTGTATCGGCGCTACGACTATGGACGAATACCGCAAATTTATCGAAAAGGACAAGGCGCTGGAGAGAAGATTGCAGCCGGTTTTCGTGGAAGAACCCGATGCCGAAGCGACTCTTGAAATACTGAGGGGATTAAGACCAAGGTACGAAGCGCACCATAAAATAAAAATCAGNNTTGATGAATACCGCAAATATATCGAGAAGGATAAGGCACTCGAGCGCAGATTGCAGCCTGTTTTTGTGGAAGAACCGGACGCCGAAGCCACACTGGAAATACTGCGCGGACTGCGCCCCAGATACGAAGCGCACCATAAGATAAAAATCAGTGACGAAGCTCTGGAAGCGGCGGTACGCTTAAGCCAGCGCTACATTGCCGACAGGCATATGCCCGATAAGGCGATTGACCTGATAGACGAAGCTGCCGCCAAGATGAAACTGGATACCGAGAGTGCCCCTCCCGAGGTTAAAGCACTGGAAGAAAAACTCGTAAAAATAACCAATGAAGAAGAAGCGGCATCTCAAAGACAGGATTATGAATATGCCGCTCAACTGAAAGCGGAAAGACTGAGAGCGGATGAAGAATATAGCACAGCTAAAAATGAATGGCTGAAGAAACACAATATCGGCGAAGTTGTCGGAGAAGAGGATATAGCATATCTGGTTGCCAGCTGGACCGGTATTCCGGTATCACATATGCTTGAAGGCGAAGCTGAAAAACTGGTACATATGGAGGAACGCCTGCACGAACGGTTGGTTGACCAGGAGGAAGCGGTTACGGCTATTTCGGAAGCGGTGCGACGCAGCCGTGCCGGTTTGAAAGACCCGCGCCGACCAATCGGCAGTTTTATGTTTCTGGGTCCTACAGGAGTCGGAAAAACCGAGCTGGCTAAATCGCTGGCATGGTTTTTATTCGGAGATGAGAACGCTATGGTGCGTCTGGATATGTCGGAATACCAGGAGAAACACACTGTATCCCGCCTTATAGGAGCGCCTCCCGGATATATCGGTTTCGACGAAGGCGGACAGCTTACCGAACTTGTCAGGAAGCGTCCGTATCGTGTAATATTGCTGGACGAAATCGAAAAAGCGCACCCGGATGTGTTCAACATCCTGC
>DIKD01000080.1:0-5967 GCA_002421585.1 Dehalococcoidia bacterium UBA5627 | reverse complement strand
GATTTCAAGAACACAGTGATTATTATGACCTCCAATGCAGGAGTCGAACTGATAAAGCGTGAATCCGCTATCGGATTTGCCGTGCAAAAGAATAAAGATAACGCTGAAAATACTTATCATTTGATGAAAGACAAAGTCATGAACGAGGTTAAGAAAACCTTCCGACCTGAATTTCTCAATCGTTTAGATGAGANNGTCTTCCATGAACTGAGCAAAGAAAATCTAAACAGAGTGATAGACCTGATGCTCATAGATTTACAAAAAAGGTTGGCTGAACACGAACTTAAGCTCGAGATTACCGAAGAAGCTAAATCGTGGCTTGCGGAAACCGGCTATAACCCGGTATACGGAGCCAGACCATTAAGGAGAGCTATCGAGCAGCACCTGGAAAATAAGTTAGCCGCGAAGATGCTGCGAGGCGAATTCAAAGCAGGCGATACCATTACCGTAGACCGCGGCGCCGATGGGTTGACCTTCGGCGCCGTTAAACCCGTAAAGAAGAGCAGCAAAAAACGGGATACAAAATAAAAGAAGGATTTTATTGGACAAGAATATAAACGCTACAGGCTCCGCAGAAAACACAGAGAAGCCCTGTCAACCGAGGTTTGCCAGGTTAAAAAGCACCTTAAAGCGATGGGAATTCTGGGTAGGTTTATTATCTATCATCTTAACCCTGTTCCTGGCTGTATCCGTTATTGCCTTTTGGGAACAATTTCAAGCCAGACCGAATCTCGGTTATACCGGATTATTTTTTGTCTGCGTTATGGGAGGGGCTACCGTTATTATTCCGGTGCCCTCGATAGCAGTGCAATTCGCTATGGGAGCAGTACTTAACCCTCTTGTGGTGGGTATAGTATCCGGTATCGGCTCGGCAGTGGGAGGAACATTGATATTCCTTTTCGGTCGTGGCGGACGCAGACTGTTTTCCAATGTAGACTTTTCCTACCTGGATTCCGACAGAGCGGTGGTAAGATGGACCGGACGTATTATGCACTGGGCGCGCAACCGCGGCTCACTGGCAGTTTTTTTAATGTCGGCTATATTCAACCCGGTATTCTTCCCGATGGCAATGGCTATCGGAACCAGTAAATATAAACTATGGAAATTCTTTTTAATGTGCTCCGCCGGCAACATTGTTAAAAGCCTTTTTGTCGCCTATTTAGGACATTTCGGGCTCGGCTGGATATTAAGAGCAATCGGAATCGATATATAGCCTGCAGGGTATCCTTGGTAGCCGCCGGCTTGCCAACATCTAAAAATAGTAATAGAATGGCTGATTGACAACATATGACGCTACAAAGACTGATGTATTACTTTTTCGGCAACAACCTGGTTGTAGGCCGGCACATTAAGCTGCAATTGGATTACCTGCGGCAGATTGTTCCTGAAGAGTTCAAGTATAGAAATACCCACGACCTCGGTTGCGGAGACGGCAAAATCACCGTTATCTTGAAAGATATTTTCCAACCTTCACAGTTCAAAGGCTATGACGTATGCCCGGAGCTTGTGAAACGTACCGGAGATAAAGGTATCGAAGCTGAAACAAAAGACCTTGGTAAAGGTCTTCCGGGCGGCGAAATGGCAATCATGTGGGGTGTTTTACATCACATAGATGATATGGCTGCCTGCCTGCGCAATACCCGGGAGCATTACGAATATATTTTTATACGCGAACCGTTAAGAAAGAAACATAAGGACCTGCTCGAATTGGGGCACCCGATGTTTGAAGACGAATTGAAAAAGCTGGTTGAGGCGGCATTGCCCGGTTCTCAGGTTTCTACTTTCCATAATGCTATGTTCATTTTTTATCAAAAGGATAAAGAACATAATTAACGAATTGCCTTAAATCAGTCGTTGAATTGACCGTCTTCATTTCGTAGGTTATAATATATTCTGTTGTGTCTTGACTACCCCATTATTCCATCTATTTTTTAGAAGAGGTTTGCATTTTGCACGAAGCTTGCGGCGTCTTTGGTGTCTATGCTCCGGGAGAGGATATAGCCAGGCTTACTTATTTCGCTTTATTTGCTCTTCAGCATAGAGGACAGGAAAGTGCGGGTATTGCCTCAACCGATGGACATAGAATAGATGTCCATGCAGATATGGGGCTGGTATCACAGGTATTCGACGAAGATGCTCTTTCAAAGCTGGGCGGGGATATTGCCATCGGACATAATCGTTATTCCACCCGCGGTTCCAACAATATCTACAATGTTCAGCCCGTTATTGTAGGCGAAGGGAAAAATGCCATGGCGATTGCTCATAACGGCAATATTTCCAACGCTGAAACTCTCCAAAAAGAATTAATCGATAAAGGTTATACTTTTAACACCGCCACGGACACTGAAGTTGCCGCAAATATGATTCTATCATCCCCTGAAAAAAATATGGTCGATAGGATTCGATACGCCATGCGACGTCTTCAGGGAGCTTATTCCATGGTTATTATGACAACAGATACGCTATATGCTTTCAGAGACCAGTTGGGCGTGCGTCCGCTGTGTCTGGGCACTATCGGTAACGGTGATGGGCATAAATACGTTATTGCTTCAGAAACCTGTGCCTTAAACCATATCGGAGCTAAAGTTATCCGCGAGATAGAACCCGGTGAAATAATTGCTATCAATAAAGAAGGCCTTAAAAGTTATACCGATATATCCGATAAAAAAGCCCTCTGTATCTTTGAATATATATACTTTTCGCGTCCCGACAGCATTATAAAAGACCGGCTACTTTACTCGGCTCGTCAGGCGATGGGAGCGCAGTTAGCCGAAGAATACCCGGTGGAAGCCGATCTGGTTATCGGCGTCCCCGATTCCGCTACGGCAGCCGGCTTTGGATACGCCTCTAAATCGGGTATCCCCGTGGCTGAGGGGCTGATTAAAAATCGCTACATGGGACGCACTTTTATTGCGCCCGACCAGAGGATAAGAGACCTGGGGGTAAAGACTAAATTCAACCCGTTGCAATCCATTCTGGAGGGGAAACGCATAGTGCTTGTCGATGATTCCATCGTACGCGGAACAACTACCCCGCAGGTAATCAAGCTGCTCAGAAAAAGCGGCGTAAAAGAAATACATATGCGCATCTGTGCGCCGCCGATTTGTTTTCCCTGCTACCTCGGAGTTGATATGGCAACCAAGTGGGAACTGATTGCCGCCCAGAAAAGCGTCGAAGAAATAAGGGAGTTCATAGGAGCCGACTCGTTGGGATATTTAAGCCTTGACGGCCTCATTAAAGCAGTCGGCCTGCCGAAAGAAGAATTCTGTCTTGCCTGTTTCACAGGTAATTATCCGATGCCGGTACAGCTGACGATGGATAAACTGGCACTGGAATCCGCCTGTCCCAAAAAACGCATTCTGTTAAAGAAATAGCATTCCGGAAATTATCCTTTAACCATCCTGCCAAATATATTTGGGTGATTGCAACAACCCTTTTCTAATGATATGATAGAATCTTGCTGAGTCAGATAAATTATACTTATTTAAGGCTCTTTTTCAAAAGTTTCTGTAAAAAAGCCGAATATTGACTGAACTCACTGTAAAAAATAGATTCGGGAGGCAAATCAAATAAAATACACTTACGATACGGCGGGTGTCAGCATTGATACTGCTGACAGTATTAAATCGGTAATTAGAAAACATGCCAAAGCCACGGTACGGCCTGAGGTACTGGCGGGACCCGGACTGTTCGGCGGCATGTTTGAATTAAAGGGATATACACAGCCTGTGCTGGTATCCAGTATCGACGGAGTCGGAACCAAGCTCAAAATAGCTGAGGCTATGGATAAGCATGACTCTATCGGTCAAGACCTTGTCAATCATTCCGTTAACGATATTCTTACATGCGGAGCGGAACCTTTGTTCATGCTGGACTATATCGCTATGGGTAAGCTATCCCCTGACAAGATTGAATCGATTGTCAAAGGCTTGTCAATAGCTTGCAAGGAGAATAACTGTGCCCTTATCGGCGGGGAAACCGCTGAAATGCCCGGTCTTTATGCAGCCGGTGATTACGATATCGCCGCCTGTATAGTCGGAGTTGTGGAAAAAGACAAAATTATAGACGGCACGTCGATTGAAGCGGGAGATATTGCTTTAGGGCTGCCCTCCAACGGTTTGCATACCAACGGCTATTCGCTGGCACGCAAGGTACTTGGTGATACTCCCGAAGCAGCCAGAAAGTTCTACCCCGAGCTTGGAAAAACCATCGGAGAAGCGCTTCTGGAGACGCATATCTGCTACTTAAAACAATTGAAACCTGCTCTATCCTTAATAAAGGGTATGGCGCATATTACAGGCGGAGGACTGCCCGGCAATGTCCCCAGAATACTGCCCGATGGTGTTGCTGCCAGATTCGAAAGCAGTAAATGGGCAGCCCCTCACATTTTCCGTATCATACAGGAAAAGGGTGAAGTCGATGGCAAGGAAATGTACCATGTTTTCAATATGGGCATCGGAATGGTTCTTTTCTGTTCACCTGAAAATGTTACAAAGATAACCGGTCTGGTTTCCGGCGCTAAAGTCATCGGAGAGGTAGTAAAACAAACCGGTAACAGCCGCGTTATCATAGAATAGGCAGGATTTACGTCAGGAGGTAATACTTAAATGAGAGCTATCGTTAGCGTATCCGATAAACTGGGAGTCGCATCTTTCACAAAAGGACTGGTAAAGCTGGGATTCGAAGTATTTTCAACCGGCGGCACCAAGAAATCTTTAGTCGAAGCAGGAGTGCCCGTAAAAGGCGTTTCGGATATTACCGGATTCCCCGAAATCCTCGACGGCAGGGTAAAGACACTTCATCCGGCAGTGCACGGGGGTCTTCTGGCAAAACGTAACCTCGAATCGCATATGAAAGAGTTGCGGGACAACAACATCCAACCCATTGACATGGTAGTGGTCAATTTGTATCCATTTGTCCAGACCGTGTCAAAGGAAGGGGTTACGCTGGATACCGCGCTGGAGAATATCGATATCGGCGGACCGACCATGATTAGAGCCGCCGCCAAGAACTTCCCCAGCGTACTGGTAGTAGTCGACCCGGCAGACTATCCGATAGTACTTGAAAAGTTAAAAAACGGAGAAGTCGATATGGCAGAGAGGCAAAGACTGGCACAAAAGGCTTTCCAGCATGTTGCCGTTTACGATACCGCCATCTCCCAATACCTCAGAGCGGGCGTTGACGGTTTCCCCGAAGATATGACCATCGCCCTTAAGAAACGCTATGACCTGCGCTACGGGGAGAATCCCCACCAGAAAGCGGCTTTCTATTCCGAAAACGTTGCCGGCAAGAAACAGGATACCGGCATTACCTGGGCTAAGGTACTGTGGGGCAAGGAGCTTTCCTTTAACAATATTCTGGACGCCGACGCCGCCTGGGGCGCCGTTACCGATTTCTCTCAACCGACCGTCGGCATTGTCAAGCATACCAACACCTGCGGGCTTGCCAGCCATAATAATTTGGTAGAGGCTTACATGAGGGCTTTCAGCGGCGACCCGGTTTCCGCTTACGGAGGCATTGTGGCGTGCAACCGCAAGATTACACTGGCGATGGCGGAGGCGATGAAAGAAGTCTTTTATGAAATCGTCATCGCTCCCGAATATGATGAAGATGCGCTCGCCTTTTTAAAACAGAAAAAGAACCTGCGTATACTGCTTCCCGATTTAGCAGCTGATTACGACAAAGAGCCCGCCGTTTATCTTGATTACCGCCGCGTTAAGGGCGGTATGCTGGTGCAGACTTCAAACTCTTTAGCGGAAGAAGACCTGCAACTGAAGACGGTTACCAAGAGAGCGCCGACCGAAGCGGAATTAAAAGACCTGAAGTTCGCCTGGAGAGCTGTCAAGCATATCAAATCCAACGCTATTGTTTTTGCCAAGGACAGTACATTGCTTGGAATGGGTTCGGGGCAGCCCAACCGTGTTTTCAGTGTAGATATTGCTGCCAAGAAAGCGGGAGAAAACGCCA
>DIKD01000118.1 GCA_002421585.1 Dehalococcoidia bacterium UBA5627 | reverse complement strand
TTTTCGATATGCACAGCGAATACGGATGGGCAGGACACAGCGAGAAAGGGCACAGCGTTAAGGCATTAAAGCAGTTGTTCCCTTCTAAAGTGGCTGTTTTCACTTTGGATGAAGAAAACTCGCGCAATCGCGGCGTCAGTACCGATTATGTTGTTAAAATCGGCTATAATGAAATCGAGCCGGAAGATATGTCACTGCTTAGGCAGACCTTGAATCTGACCGACCCGGCAATTGAAGCCATCTACCAGATGAGACGCAAATTCGGAAACGAATGGTTCCGGCGAACAACCGAGCTGGATGATTCGGAGGAAACCAAAGAATTATTAAACCGACTAAACATCCACGAGAGCACCTTCCAGAATCTGCAAAGAGGACTTAACGCCATAAAAAGACTGCCCTTTATTAAAGAGCATACCGAACAGAAAGCGGTAAATCATACTATTGAATATCTCAACCGCGGCATAAATGTAGTTTTGGAATTCGGGCGTTATACGGATATAACCGCCTATATACTGGTTGCCAATTTACTAACGCGTCGTATCTATTCCCAGTATCGTGATAAGACGGAAAAAGCGATGAGCGGTGCCGGCGAACCCCCTGTTCCGCTGGTAATCACAATCGAGGAAGCCCATAAGTTTTTAAATCACGATATTGCCGAAAAGACCATTTTCGGAACGATTGCCCGCGAAATGCGTAAGTATAATGTTACCCTGCTGGTTATCGACCAGCGCCCCAGCGGCATCGATGAAGAAATTATGTCGCAGATGGGTACAAAAATTACCTGCCTTCTGGATAACGAACGCGATATGGACAGTGTTTTATCGGGGGTATCGGGTAAAAGCGAATTGAAATCGGTTTTGGCAAAGCTTTCCGCCAAACAGCAGGCGCTGATTTTCGGACACGCCGTTCCTATGCCGGTGGCTTTCCAGCCGCGTGAATACGGCAGCGCCGAATCATACAAGGGTTTTTCGGATACGGTAAACGATACCGAGCAGGCTCAAAAAGATATCGAAGACCTCTGGTAAAAAGGATATTAGTTTTATGGGTAGGAAAACAGTAGGCATTGCTCTGGGCGGCGGGGCGGCGCGGGGAATAGCTCACATCGGGGTGCTGGAAGTACTTGAAAAAGAAAACATACCCATCGATATGATTGCCGGTACCAGCGCCGGTGCCATAGTGGGCGCCCTGTTTGCCAAAGGAATGAGTGCCGCCGAAATCAAAAAAGAATTGCTCAATATGGAGCTTACGAAAAAAAGCTGGCAAATGGTCGATATTTCATTGCCTAAAAGCGGTTTTATCGGCGGTAAAAAGTTGATTGAGCTGCTAAAAAATTATATCGGGGATGTCGATTTCTCTGACCTTAAGATACCATTTGCCTGCACCTCGACGGATATTATGAGCGGTGAGGAAGTGATTATAGACAAGGGTTCGGTATTGGAAGGAGTAAGGGCCAGCATTTCTGTTCCCATTGTCTTTGCCGCCTGCGAACACAACGGCAGATTTCTAGTGGACGGCGGACTGGTAGACCCGGTTCCGGTAGAAGTGGTAAAGAGTATGGGAGCCGATATAGTAATTGCCGTTAACGTATCGCCGCGTATGCCGGATGTCAGGAAGCGCATCTATATCGAGGAAGCCATATCATACCACCTTCCGAATATAAAAGAACCCAGTATGTACACCATTATGATGAACTACATGAGCATTATGAACTCACGTGCCGCCGACGCCAGCTTAAAGAAAGCGGATATAGTAATCGAGCCGCGCCTGGCTAACATCAGCTTCACCGATTTCAAGAAAGCCGAGCATTGTATATTAGAAGGTGAATTTGCCGCAATCGATGCCCTGCTGGATATAAAAAGACTGCTGGCCTGCTAGAAGCCCAGTAATTTTCTCCGGTATTACTATAAACTGCCTATTATGTCCTTTACTGTTATCTCCGGGCATTACAATATCGCATAATTAATTACATCGGCAAAAATCTTTAAATAATTATTGACAAACGATAATTTTAATTGTATACTACCAAATTAATTATCGTATAACAATAATTTGGCGGTGTGATTATGAAACGAAAAATCCTGTTTTCTCTGCTCGCGGCAGAAGCAGCGATCTGTTTGCTGTTGGCAGTGCTGAACACTTCGATATCGAATAAGTTCTCATCTGTTATGGCATTTCCGTTTGAGCAAATCGGACTTATGCTTCGTAATCTTTCGCTTTCCGGAACAGCAGGTAATGTGGCGGCCATTATATTGTACATTATAATCAGTCTTGTACCCTGTGCCTTTCTGTTCGTAAGAAAAAAGCACGGTTTACGCCTCGAAGACGGACTGCTCGCTTTACTTTCAGCTGGGCTGTTTTTCGTTCTTTACTATATGATAAATCCAAATCCGATCAACTCATGGTTTGCTACAGCCACAGGGATTTCGATCACAAAAGCGATACTGGGCGGCACGGCCTATTCTGTCATCTGTGCCTATATAATACTGCGTGTCCTGCGCTTGTTTTTCTCCGGCAGCCTGGAGAAACTACAAAAATATATGATGGTCTTTCTCTACCTGTTTGGGATTGCGTTCGTTTACCTGATCTTCGGTACAGAATTCAGCAAATTGCTCGATTCCTATGCCACACTGCAAGCGGGAAATACCGGAAACGAACACCTCCTGGGGACAAGCTACGCATTCCTTGTGATTCAATTTATTGTGGATAGTCTGCCTTATGCCCTCGATATTCTCGTAGTATTTTCCGGGATTACTTTGCTACATGAACTTACGGTAGACCGCTATTCGACAGCCGCGGTCGAGTCGGCAGAAAGGCTTTCAAGGCTTTGCGGCGTGGTGTTAACCATTATGGTATTGGTAACCGCCACATTCAATATCCTACAAACGCTCTTTATAAAAAGCCTTTTCATAGTGGACATCTCGGTTCAAATACCACTGCTTTCCATTGCTTTCGTGCTGGTGGCATTGCTTCTTTCCCGCTTTATCGCCGAGAACAAGAAACTCAAGGATGACAACGACAGCATTATATGAGGTGAGGCATGGCGATACAAATATATCTCGATGAGATACTCAAGGCACGAGGAATGACCTCAAAAGAGTTATGTGCACTGGTGGGGATTACCGAGGCAAATCTTTCGATCCTGCGCAGCGGCAAGGCAAAAGGTGTTCGCTTCGGAACTATCAATAAAATATGCTGGCACCTTAACTGCGATGTGGGAGATATTTTAAAATTCGATGGAAATCTGGAGGAGTATGATGAAGATTAAACAATGGCTTGCAGTGCTTCTTGTCGTACCGTGTATTCTTTCGCTGACCGGCTGCCAGCTTGCCAGTGAGAATACCATAGAAAACACGAAAGACAGGCTTACAGGTGTGTTGATCACCTACGAATATCTCGATCTCTTCGACTACGACGGATATTTAAAAGGCAACGCCTCCGGTATTTCCGGCGGCGATATCCAGGTGGACGGCGATTCCGAACAATACCGGGGCCGTTTATACGCAATCTTGAAAGAGCAGGTGCTGACAAACGAAGATACCGGAGAGGAAACGGTTGTAAAAGAATACGTTTTTGAGGACGTGGAAGGTTTCGCTTACTTTGCCTTCAAAGATAGTAGTAACGGCGCGGTCAATTCCCGCTCCGACGAAGCTATCAGCGATGGAAATTCGAGTTTTTTTTCAAGCGATGACGAAGATAAAATCACTTTTGAGGGGTCAATTTATACCGCGCCCGGAAATAATGGGGCCATCACCTACTACATCAACCCGGTGTACCAAAGTAACGACGGCAGCATTTATGCAATGAGCGGTAGCGGTTTTTCAATGGACGCCAGCAAAGGGGCTAGTTACTCCCAGACACTCAACGAGACCGCGACTGTTACAGAAAACGGAACAAACAAGAAGTCGAGCATCTCGATCAAGCTTTCCTTTGTCACAATGTTCCAGCCAGAGAAAATCGTTCTTTTGCAGATGAATTCAGACAGCGCTATATTGTCAAAAGATGAATACGCCCCCGGCGAGGTGCCGGAAACGCTTACGCCAAAAGCGGATACGAATTACATAGTTGCCGAAACATATAAAAGCGACAGTGCCGGCACTGTACACGTTACGAGAGAACTTTACGACCGACAGGATGAATACCTCTATACCTTCTTTTGCCGGTACGACAACATCTGTATCAAAACAGGGACACAGCTCGAATGGGCCGAATAGAGCAGGGCTGAGACAGAAGCAAGGGGATTAATACTGCGTGCCTGTATGAAGCGGATACACGGCTTGAATCTTTCAAGTTTGAATTGCTAAAAAGCCCGTTTCATTGCTATAATACTATGTTGTCATCACACCGCATCATGGGCCCGTAGTTCAGTTGGGAGAACGCCTGATTTGCATTCAGGAGGTAAGGGGTTCGAACCCCCTCGGGTCCACCAAATATTATCCCTATTATTATATCGTTAACTGGCTTCTGTTATAATGTAATAAAATTCAAGCATGAGATAATATGAAATTTGCTATCACTCTTGAAAAAGACGAAGACGGATTCATCATCGCCAGTTGTCCGGCTCTCCCCGGTTGTCATTCACAGGGAAAAACCAGGCAGGAAGCAATTATTAATATCGAAGAGGCAATCAGAGGTTACATAGCCAGTAAAAGAAAGCATGGGGAACCTTTACCGGAAACCGACGTAGAAGAGGTGGAGGTCGCTGTTTAGTGCCTCATCTTCCCGTAATATCAGGATAAGAAATAATGTTTTCAACCACTTATTTTTCTTATTTATAGACCATGAAAGTCGCTGTTTTATCATATTTCACGGCTAAAAATGGCAACTCTTTGACAATCGAACCGTTTTATCAGTAAAATATATAAATAATCAGGGCTTTGCCGCATTTTTTTTAATTATAAGCTCCCCTTGAAAAATGGTACTTTGGGCATACTTTTCTGACTCAATAGTCCTTATCTGAAGCTGTAATTCCCCTTATACTGAAAAATGGATGCGTTTAAAACATCACTGTTATTTTCTTTAAGTATTTATAATCGAATACAGGAATATAATTCGATAATAAGGATAAAAGTCACAGACAGCTAATTGTCATCAGGTTTATTATAGAGTTATAAACTTAAATTGGGTTTTCAGTTCTTGCAACGTCACCGGAGCGATAAGCATTATACCTGTTCGCAGAATCGGATATTTTGCTTATCGCCCCTTTTTATATAAATGAGTGACTAAAAATAAACTTTAAAATAAGTGCAACCGACTAATTATGTTCTGTAACACTAATAATATCCCTGTCAATATCTATTGATTACCATCTATAAGATTAGTCTATCGGCACTAACATACTAAGGAAACCCTGAACAAGTCCCCGGAGATATGAGACTATAGTGATTTCGAACGTAAATAATCCATCAAATAGTAAAGAGTAAGGACTTTTTCAGAGGTTTCCTA
>DIKD01000035.1 GCA_002421585.1 Dehalococcoidia bacterium UBA5627 | reverse complement strand
GGTGGTATCACCATCACCATGTGTATATGCTCAACCTGTATATTTTTCTCAATTACTTCACACCCAGGCATCTCTTTTATTATCTTCGGTAAAAGTTTGCTCACGTATTCCTGCACCCAGGATTCAGGATACGGCGGCGATACTTGGTTATCCAAACTATATGATATTCTGTTCGATAGACTCCATGTCCGGATAATCGCGTTTCCATATCCTTAACATACCATATCACCGCCTATTCATTCACCCACGGGCCCGGCCTGTGGAACTCTGCCCTTCGGGTTTTTAGATAGATGGCATAAAACCACAATTTCAAAGGTGTTGATGAATGTTCAAAGATTGTACCTGCTGCCGGTGATATTTGGTGACCGCAATAATCACAGTCATAAACTTTCTTTGTAGTAATTCGATGGTGTTTAGTAGGCTTTTCGCATACAGGACAGTCAATCTTTTCAGGATATGGATAATTCTTTAGCCATTCAAGACAAGAATCATCATCGGGAAAGTTTTTGTTAAAGTCCTTAATAGTGTATTTAATCATATTATTTCTCCCAGGAGCTTTTACGATATGTGCGTTTTAATGATGTGGAACCAGGATAATAAGTGTTGGGAACAGGTTGCCCCTCAATCCATACCTGAAGACCGTTCTTTTCTAATATATTGCGAGCACGGTCAAACTCAAAGAGCATATTCTCTATATAATGAAACTGATTACCACGAACATGGATTGAGTGTTGGCATTCCCCGCAAGAAAAATACTCTTTGTCCCCAATGTCAGGAGCTAATATCACTTGTTTGTGGCATTCAGGGCAAAGATAAGAAACACGCAAGTAGTCGATAAAATCCTTTTCAATCTTAATAAGGTACTCCATTGTATTGCTCCTATATTTGATATACGTATCGTAACATACTATTTACGTGATGTCATGGTATAATTACCAATATTTTTTACTTGCTATTGTAGACAACTAAAACAAATAAAGCTTTTTCTTTACTGAATGGCATTCATCAGCACGGAATAGTATTTTGGGTCGCGGGTATTGTAAAGCTGATACCAGGCATCCACTATCTCGGGGGTAAAAACGTCCAGCCTTGCAAAAACCTGTGCCGAAAATTCCAACGGCGCAATGCCTCGTGCCGTAATAAGATTTCCATCAGTTACCGCTGGCTGATTTTGATAAAAAGCTTTCCCACTGTAATCAGGACAAAAGGCTTTCATAAAATCAAGATCGTTGGTGGTATGCGGTCTGTTATTCAGCAATCCTTTACATGCCAGACCCATTGTGGCACCGCAAATTGCGGCAACAATAATATTTTCCTTAATACATTTTTCCGCCATTTCCAGCATTGCATCATGGACAGAATCCAGCCATGTATCTCCTCCCGGCAAAATCAGAACAGCTATATCTTTAAGTTTCAACTCGGCAATTCCGATATCAGGATTAAACTTCAATCCCCCCAGCGTAGTTACCTCTGATTTATCATTTCCTACGGTAACCAGTTTTAACGGAGAGCTACCTGTTTTAAAAAATCTTCCCGAATTGATTTCGGCGGTTATATAACCCACTTCCCAATCTGCCATGGTATCGAAAACATAAAGGTAAACTGATTTTTTCATTTTTCTTCCTTCCGAATAAAATTAAGTACCTCATAACCGAGAATTGTCCACCGTATTTACAAACTTGGTTCTGCAACCAACTGGAAATGAATTTTCTCTTTTTCCAACCGAATTATCAACTCGTTTAACTCACCTTCGACACAACAAACGAGTACATCAAGACCGGTTCTGGCAGCCTCAACAACAACCTCTATGACGCCATAGCGATAATAATCTACACCGATCTTTAAGAGTGCTGCATACGACTCTATCCCCAACCCGGCTATAATACTGCTGCCGTATGCATATTTTTTTAACATATCATAGTTGACCTTACGGGAACCACAACGTGTAATATCCGGGATTTTAAAAATGATAACTTTACCCGTCTCCAACGGAACTATGCCCTTTATTTCGGATATTCCGACATCCTCTCCGGCTTTGGCAGATGTTGCCGTAAAACCGGTTGCCCCGCTATTAATCTTGGCAGAGGCATAAAGCAATCCACCCTTCATTTTTAATGACACCTGCTGATTGCTATCCAAATCATCTTCGGCAAGTGCGGCGCAGACGGATATATTATTTACCGCTCTTTGTATATATAGATTATACGAATTTAATTCTTTTAAAGACTTGATTACCCGGTTGACCCCCTCGTTGGTCACCCGATAATTTGAACGCCCCAGCACTACCAGCATACCTTCATTAATCAGCTGCGCGATATAATCGGATACTGCCTGCGGGGTAATATCAAGTTCCCTGGCTATTTCACGCTGCTGAATGTCGGGGCCTTTGGCAGCTATCTCGACCAGAATCTGGAACTTGGTGGTTTGATTTTTATTTCGCAATACTTCTATCATTATAAATTACCCATATTTTACCTTAATTTTACCAGATATCAAGTATCCTTTTTAAAAATTATACGTTTTTATTATAACGGTTCTTTTATAAAATACAACGCTTTTTGTAATAAAAGCACTGATTACGATTATTCTTACTCTTAATCTTTTTTAAGAACAGGCGGGGCTCAAAAGTGTCCATCCCCTGATTTTCATACGGAGTCCCGATATGTTAGCATAGATGCAATAATATCATAAAAGAATGTTCTCACATCAAGATATTTATCAATCAGAATAGATATAATAATATTGCTGATTTAGAATGGGGAAATAATGAACTGGAAGAAATTTAAAATCAAGCCGGTGTTTTGGGGAATTATGATATTCATTGTTGCTCAGGCAATCACCTTCGGCGTCATCACACAACAGGAATCCTACCTTATAGAACATGGTATAATAATACCCTCACAACCCGAAGATGTTACAATATGGCCAACTACAACTACCTCTACAGCCACAGCAACAACTACTAATACAGTCAAGACTACCGTAACTACAACCATTTCGAACTCGGTTATCCTGTCAATCACTACGCAAACACAAGTGACAGAGGTGATAACAATCATAGAGCAGGATACCCCTCTTTTTTCATCGCTGGGCGCAATACTGATTTACTTTTTCGCTGTTGTGATTGTACTGGCTGTGGTGTTGTTGGTTATACCGCTTTCGGCACTCAAGCTTTTATTCAGGGCTCTATTTGCTTTCCTGTTTTCCTGGGGAATCTTTATCGTTCAGGTCTTCTGGATGCCGCTTATACCATCGATTATCATTGCGCTGGCAATGGGTATTTTATGGTTCTTTATGCCCCGCATCTGGCTGCACAATATCATAATGATACTGACGATGGTCAGCCTTGGCGCCGTCTTCGGACGTCTTGTATCCCCGTGGACTGCCATGATATTGCTCCTCGTAATCGCAGTTTATGACTTCTTAGCCGTCCGCTTCGGATTTATGACATGGATGGCAAAAAGAATGGAATCGTCAGACACCCTGCCGGCTTTCGTTTTACCATCCGGCATCAGCGAATGGAAGGAGAGTCTGAAAAGCCCGAAAAAAAGAGATATTGCAAGCACGGAAACAATAAATACTTCCGGGAGTTTTAACCATTCGATTCTTGGTGGAGGCGACATCGGCTTTCCGCTTCTTTTAACATCTGCGGTTTATTTTGCCGTGGGGTTGAATTCCGCTTTGCTGGTTGCCGCATTTTCGCTTGCCGGGCTTATCTGTGCCTATCTGATTCAATCATATGGTCTGAAAGGTAAACCGATGCCGGCGCTGCCTCCCATTGCGGCGTTATCGCTGGTCGGATTGCTGCTGGTAATCTGATTTCTATCAGTGA
>DIKD01000053.1 GCA_002421585.1 Dehalococcoidia bacterium UBA5627 | reverse complement strand
GCCGCCGAAGCAATAGAGGCAGGAAGCGCCGCCAGCATTAAAGCCAAAGTAACGACTACTCCCAACACTCGTAAAATTCCTTTTTTCACAAATTTCCTCCCAAAATAAATTCTTACCTATGCGCTATTCTATTTTATATTCAATTTTGTTGTTATCTAGGATAAACGTCTGGCAGATTTTTGTCAAGCTAAACCATTCGTAATTTATAACGTATTCAGCTACAAAAGGTTAGCCCGGAGGAGATATTTTTTTCGCCACAACAAAGTGACAAAACAGCATTGACCTGATTAGAACATTTGTGCTATTTTTATATCACTCGGCAGGATATGAGCTGAAGGAATAGACAACGGAGCTGTAAGTTATGGAAACGGAATCGATACTGGATGCTGAGCTGGATTTACTCCCCGAATACTGTCATTACCGCGACGAAGGCTGTGAATTTGCGGAGTCGTGCCTGAACTGCCCCTTTCCGAGATGCATATTCGAGGAAGCGGGGGGAAGAAGGAAATTTCTCAAAGAGCAGAGGAACAGTGAAATTTTAAGGCTGTACGACAATGAGAAAAAGAGTGTTAAAGAACTGGCGACCATTTTTAACCTGAGCGTGCGCACAATTCAGAGAACGCTTAAGGAAAAAAGTTAAAACTATGGTACTGCAAGGAATGTGGACTGAAATATTAACCCCCAGCCCCGGATACTTCGTTCGACCACCACGAACTCAGCATGGCACTTTACTTATATGTCATTCTGAGACCACAAAGGGTGGACGAAGAATCCGGGGGGAGGTAAATAAAGCCGTTCATGGAGCCTGTCCTGAGCTTGACGAAGGGAGCTTGACGAAGGGAGCCTGTCGAACCATAACGGCGGGTATTTATAAAAACATTACAAAAGGAGCAATATGACGAGCGATAATTTGGTTCTACAATTATCTTGCACCCGTCTGGTCCTCCTTTTCTTTGAGTTTATTTACTACCCAAAGGTTACGAGGTCAACGGGTGCTTTTCAATTAATCCCTTTTTCACACTTAATATTGTAGAACCAATCAATTCGCTGGTAAGGGGAAACGGCAGTATGCTGGCAACCGACCGCGATAAATGGGGTAATTTTATCCAGCTCTGGGACAGCATCCCCATCGGCGTCAATGACTGGATTCTGGATACTCATATAGTAGCCGACGGCGTGGAAACCGCTACTACCGGCGGAGAGTGTTCCGCCATCTATGCCATCCAGTTCGGAGAAGGCGCGCTGTGCGGCCTTTCCAGCCCCGGATTTTTACAGGTCGAACCGATCGGGCAACTGGAGAACAAGGACGCCTCGCGCACCCGCGTCAAGTGGTACTGCTCGATGGCGCTCTTTTCATCCGTCAAGGCAGCCGCTTTAATCGGTGTACAGGACTAAATATAAAAAAGAATGTCATTGCGGGGTTTCTCGGCGACGTCAAAGCTCCGGCATAACAGTAATCTTCCTATTGTCATCCTGATCCCGATTTATCGGGAGAAGGATCTGGGGGGTGGGACAAATAACGTAATAACCACCCCAACCCCAGATACTTCGTTCGTCCATCACGAACTCAGCATGACAAAATGCCAGGTGTCATTCTGAGACCACAGAGGGTGGACGAAGAATCCGGGGGGAGATAATAAAGTCGTTCGTGTCCCCCGGCAGGCTCGGGGCGAACGGATAATGATAGACAGTTACATACCGAATGTTGAGTTCCGTAAAACGTAATGAAATCCCGATATATCGGGGCTTCGTTCGTCCATCATTTATACTTAGCGTAGCTAACGTGCGAACTCAGAATGACAATGGCGAGGGCGTCTTCGCAAAGACGGTTAATAAAGGAGGTATTATGACATTAAACGAAATAAGAACGCTTTTAAGGTGCGACCTGCACGATGAAGACCAAAATAATTACCGCTGGAGCGACGATGCACTGGACAGGCACATTTTGCATGCCGTAAGCGACCTTTCCGAAGCCGTTCCGGCACAGCAGACCGCTGTTATCTCCACGAATACCGGCTCAAGGGCGTTGGATATATCTGATATTACGGACATTATTTCGATATGCGCTGTGGAATACCCGCTGAATATGTTACCGAAGCGCTACCGGCGGTTTTCTATCTGGAAAAACACTCTGACGCTAATCGACGGCGGAATACCTGCGGGTGGAAATGCCTGCATTTACTACGAAAAGGCGCATACTCTCAACGATTCAGGCTCCAGCATTCCGTCTCATCTTGAAGAGCCGGTAATTTGCGGCGCCTGCGGCTATGCCGCCATCGAATGGGCGGCCTATTCCGTAAACCGGGTCAATATAGGTGGCAGCGGCACGCCCGCAGATTTTTTACGCTGGGGGAAAATGAAAATCGACTATTTCAGATGTGAACTGAAAAGAGCGGGACGTAAAAACAGCATACGCATAAACCGGTTATATAAACCTTATCGGCTGCCTGTTTCCAAAACATCGGTACAAGAGCCCGAATAACCTGTTGCTGCTTATATTTTTCTGGTGGTAATCAGTACGGCAATCAGTATTATTGCCAGTATACCGCAGAGCACGTTTAATAATCCGGTTATCGCATCTCCACCCATAAAACTGTCGATAAATAACAGCAGGCTTCCTATACCGTAAAAGACAGGCAGCAATATGTTAACCGTTCGGTCCTTTTTTAATAATACCTGATATATCTGCGCCCCCCAACCGGCAAATATCAACGCAAATCCAAAATACAACATACTGCCAACCTCCTTTTACACATGCAGAAAATTACAACCTGTTTTCGAGAGCTTCCCGATAAGAACGGCTAAGCAGCATTATATACAAAAACCGTAAGAATAAACAACAAAACTTAAGGATACTATTATTATGAACATCTATAAAACCCTCTGGAAAGTAATCGGCGGCAGACCGTGGACATATATAATGCGCGATGTCTGGCACAAATACGAAGGATTATGCATCATTGCGCTGATGGCGGTCGGAGCGCTGCTGGGGCACTGGTTATGGCCTCATCTGCTGTGGTTATTTCTGACATTTACATGCGGGTACATAGCCGGGCACCTCTTTTGGGGGAAAGAATATATCCCGAACCAGAAAGGAGACGAGTAAGTAAGATGAGAAATATTTCCGATACCCTGCTTAAAATACAGAAACAAGCAAGCCATATTCCTTACATTAAACTGGATGCTCAAAATAAGATAAACGGAGTTACAAGACTGGATTGGGAAAGACTGTACAGCGGAAACGAAGAGGAATACTTTCATACCTTGACAACAGCCGCAGACGGCTCTTTAATGCGGGCAAGAATCTCGCCTCCGTCCGATTCCCGCAAATTGTATATCCAGCGCATTGTAAACCCGGGAGAAGATTCCGCTTTCGACCATTGGACTTATACCAACCAGTATAATGCGGTAATCGTTGCCGCCGCCTCATTCGGAGCAACCGTTTCTATATTCTGGATAAAAAGCGACCGCAAGATACAATGCGTGGTTAGCAGCGACTGCGGAGCGACGTGGTCGGGTGTACAGCTTGTTGACTATTCCCCGACTACCGCTATCAACGGCATCTGCGCATCCTACAAGCCAAACGGCGATTTAGCGCTGTTCTTTGCCGACCAGTCTACTCTTTACGTTAAAAAGCAGGTTAACGGGCAGTGGCAGACAAAATCCGCCTGGGACAAAAGCACCGGCAGTCTTTCGGGTGTATCGGCTGTTTACGATGACGACTGGAACCTGTTTGTTACCGGAAAAGACTCGGGCGGTAACTTCAGGTTATGGAGCATTATCTACGGAGACGGCGGCAACCTGCCTGCCGGCAGCTGGGGAGAACTGCGAACAATCGCCGAGGCTCCTTACGACGGTAATTTCAGCTACCGACATGCTTTCTTAGACAAACCCGATGTTATCAGGTGTTTCTATATCGAAAATTACAGCGGTAGCGAGGCTTATTCGCAGCCTTTTTCCACCCATACCATAGGCGACTTTACCGATAACCTATGGCTCGAGCCGCAGCCTTTCAATCTGTCATCTGAATACGGTTTGGCGATAGCACACGATGCAAAGTATTGCTGGTTATCCTGTGCAAACGGTGTTTGGAGAGCGCCGCTTACCGAAATAAAACTGGACCTTTCAAGCGATATTCTTTCATTAAAACAGGAAACAATGGGAACAGAAAGCAGTTTAACCTTCGAACTAGCAAACGATAATGCCAAATTCACCTCCCTACCGCCCCCGCTTGATATCGGCTGCAGGCTGAACTTCAGCCCCGGTCATGTAACCGAAAACGGGTACGAAGTATGCGAAGGACAATCGTATACCCTGCAAGCCTATGAGTACGTTAATTCGAACGGCTCGACAAAACTGGTTTTATATACGGTTAACGGTTGGGAGAACATCAGTCGCTGGACGGCAAAACAGCAATTCCGCTGGAATGGGGATTCGGAAGAAAAAAGCATTAAGGATATACTCGCTTTCATACTGGCAAGAGCCGGATTGAGGCTGGATATAATTTCAGCTTCGGAAACTATCGAAAATACCTGTCCGGACTTTAATATCAATCCGGGAATGAAAGGAGACAGAATTGTTAAAAAATTGCTTTCGTTGGTGCCTGAGCTGCTTTTTATAGAAGGTGATACCGCTTATCTGGTAAATCCCCTGCCGTATGATATGCCGGTATACTGCTACTGCGCACCGCAGACTGACGGGATTCATCCTGTTCTGCAGGCTGCATACACAACCGAAGCTCTCGATTACAATCACATCCGCATTGAAGGTTTTGACAGTATTAACAGCCTGCCGATAATTGCTAATTGTTTCGACTATGATGACATTGCAAACAGTTATGAACGCTTTGTGTCGGTTGAGGATGTGAATATAGGCTCTGTCGATGAGGCAAGTAGCCGGGGAGAATCCATACTGCAAAAATACAGGAGGGTATCTACCTCGGGGTATATCGAAATACACCCCAACTGCGCACAGCAGGTCTATGACGTTATCAACATCAGCGACAGCAAGGCAGGATTTGTCAATGAACAAAGGCGCGTTATCGGCATAAACACTTTTTTTCAGCCCGCCTGCGGGAAATATCTGCAGACGCTGCTGCTGGGTAAGGTTTAATAAAGGAGTTATTTTAATGATAGAGAAAGCCGTTCTTAAAAGTTTCAACTTAACAGACTATACAGCCTCTATAATGCTTAGCGGCAGTTATAAAACCCCGATGGAAAAAGTCACCGTAGCAAACAACATCCCCTCTGCCGCAATGATTGGCGGAAGACAGGTCGCCGTGCTCTTTTACGACGGGTATAATTCCAAGGACGCCGTGATACTAGCCGTCTATGATTAAAGATTATGTCGGATAAAGGAATGATGATAAAAATCGCACCTTCCTTGACACTTGCCTCTGTTTTAACATAGAATTAAGTGTTCTTTGCCCGTTCAGCAAGGAAGTGTAGTTTTATCTACCATAATCA
>DIKD01000122.1:5388-10336 GCA_002421585.1 Dehalococcoidia bacterium UBA5627 | reverse complement strand
CATTCGCACATGCCTTTGGTATTCAAACCGGGAGAAGATGGTCATTGTATCAACCTGCCGCTTTCGGAAAGCGTAGGAGTGGTATTGGGGAAAGACAAGATGATTATCAATCCGGGCGGGGTGGGGCAGCCGAGAGACGGCGACCCGCGCGCCGGTTATGCCATATATGACAGTGAAGCTAAAATAGTCAGGTTGCATCGTGTTGCCTATGACATCAAGCTGACACAGCAAAAAATGGTAAAAAGGAACCTGCCGGTGCGCTTGATATCCCGTCTGGAAAAGGGTTTATAGAATTGAGCACTAGCAGCAAGCGCAGAGATTTACTGGAAGAAACGCAGCGCTATTTACGCCGCCTCGACTTGAAAGCGCGCAAGAAACTGGGGCAGCATTTTCTGGTAGATGAAGAAGCGCTGGCAGCAGCGGCTTCGGCAGCCGAACTAAAGTCCGATGATTTAGTTATCGAAGTGGGGCCGGGGCTGGGCGTGCTGACCGAAGAACTGGTACAAAAAGCCGGCGGCGTCATCGCCGTCGAGCTGGATGACAGGCTGGCGGAAATCCTGAAAAAGAAACTGTCGGCAGTTCCGAATTTTACGGTAGTCAATAAGGACATTTTAAAAGTTAAGCCGCAGGAACTGTTATCGCAGCCGGTAGCGCAAAATGTGCTAAAGGGCAAGCCGCTTTCTTATAAAGTGGTGGCAAATCTGCCCTATTATATTACCGCTGCCGTTTTACGCTACTTCTTAGAAGCTGTTCCTCTGCCCTCGGTTATAGTGGTAATGGTACAGAAAGAAGTGGCGGAGGCAATTGCCGCACAGCAGGGGAAAATGAGCTTACTGTCCGTCAGTGTGCATTTGTACGGCAAGCCCGAGATAGTAAGAATAGTGCCGTCGGCAAGCTTTTACCCGCCTCCCGAGGTGGATTCTGCCATATTGAAAATAAAGATTTACGATAAACCATGCCTGGATATAGAAGATATAGATGGATTTTTCAACCTGGTACGAGCCGGCTTTACGGCATCGCGTAAGCAGCTGCCAAACTCGCTGGCACAGGGCTTAAAGTGTGAAAAAGAGGAAGCGGTTTCAATGCTTGAAGAGGCACAAATAGACCTCAAACGGAGGGCGGAAACGCTAACACTTGAGGAATGGGGGAAGTTATGGGAGATTTACGGGAGGGGTGAAATATGTTAACGATTGCAGCTCCCGCTAAAATTAACCTGACTCTCGAGGTGCTTAAAAAGCGTGAAGACGGCTACCACAAAATAAGAAGCGTCATACAGGCAATCGACCTGTGTGATGTTCTCTATTTCGAAGCTGGTAGCGGTATCGAAGTAGTCTGCGATGACCCTCGCTGGCAGGCAGATAAAAGCCTGATACCACGAGCAGCTGCATTGCTGGGAGAACAATTTTCCTGCCCAGAAGGGGTTAAGATTCATTTAGCAAAGCGCATTCCGCTTCTTTCCGGATTGGCCGGGGATTCCAGCGGAGCCGCCGCTGCACTCAAAGGGGTGAATGTTTTCCGGGGGCTGGGCTATACGGAGGGTCAACTGGCAGATTTTGCCGCCAAGCTGGGCTCGGATACCGCCTTCTTCTTATCGGGCGGTACTGCGCTGGTAGAGGGGCGGGGAGAAATAGTCAGCCCGCTGCCTTCCCTGCCCGAGATGTGGGTGGTTTTGCTGATGCCGAAGGTAGCGCGGACTATCGGCAAAACGGGTAAAATGTACTCAGCGCTTGATAAAAGTTTATTTACCGAAGGCGAAAAAACAGATAGTCTGGTGAAAAAGCTGTCACTGGGTGAGGACATCGACCGGTCTGACCTCTTCAATGTATTCGAAAGAGTAGCATACGATACCTATCAAGACCTCGCTAGGTACCATAACGATTTTCTAGCCGCGGGCGCCGCAAGCGTTCATCTTGCCGGCTCGGGTCCGACACTTTTTACATTGGTTAAAGATAAAAGCAACGCGCTTGAGATTTGCGACAGGTTGAAGGAACAGGGTTATAACGCCTGTGCCGTAAAGACTCTCGCTAGAGGTGATTTATTAAGGACTGGAGCGATGGCTTAAAATGGTTATAGAATCTATTCTGGCGATAGTAATAGCATATCTTTTGGGAGCCATTCCGTTTGCCTACATAGCGGGACACCTGAAGAAAGGGGTGGATATCCGCGAGGTGGGCGGGGGAAATGTAGGAACTACCAACGTCTTGCGGGAAATCGGCACCGGGACTGGGCTTTTGGTATTTGCCGGCGATGTCGCAAAAGGTGTGCTGGCAATCCTTGTGGCGCAGTGGCTGGGCGTTTCTCTTATAATCGTATTCATTGCCGGCTTGGCAGCGGTTATCGGCCATAACTGGTCGCTGTTTATCAAATTCAGCGGCGGCAAGGGGGGCGCAACCGTTATCGGTGTGTTTCTTGCCCTTGTGCCGGTTTGTATGGCTATTGCCTTTGCGGTAATGTTACTGGTGGCATTCCTTACCAGCAACCTGCGGCTTTCTATGATGGCAGGTTTCATCGCACTGCCATTTCTGCTGTGGGGTTTCGGGGAAGCCGGAAATATCATCGCTTACTCGATCGCTTTGCCTTTGCTGACCGGACTGCGTATCCTTCCCTCCATCATTAAGGGAGCTAAAGACCCGCAGGCGCGCAAGAACTTTATCGTCGATAAAGATTATACCCCCTGGCAGAAAAAGAAGAAAAAATAGCACTTCTCCAACCGGTAAATCTATTGACAATTATGTGTAACGTACTTTATAGTGTACTGTATAAGGTACTTGTCGGAGTACTATTTAGGAGAACAACAATGGCTATTACATTTTTATCAGATGATTTTATAAACTCCAAGGAATTGAGAAGCAATCAGAAACACTGGCTTGAAAGGGCATATTTAACGCCTGTCTCGATAAGAAGCGGGGATAAAAAACTGGTTTTAATCAACAGGGAGCAGGCAAGAGACGTTTATTTACTTAACTATTACGCACAGATTGTTGTTGCGTTCTGCCAGGAGCGTAGCGCAGATGAAAAAGAGAGCAAGGTGTTTCCCTGGCTAAAGCATCTGCGTAAGGAGCAGGTCAAACAGCTTCATAAACAACTGCTCGCTTGCTTAAACGAAGTGATACAAACCAAAGACTGGCTTAAAATCGAGGAATTGCTTGACGACTGGAAGGCAACAGCGGAAGTAGCTGCCAGCCCCCGATTATCCAAAGAATTGCAGGCAGAGGAAAACCCCTTAGATTATGTCGAACTCTGAAAACAGCTATCGAATTGTATTTGTAAATAAAAAGGTTAAAAGCAATTGGGAAGCACTTTTGCAAAAGTTTCCTGAAAAGATAGAGCGTTGCCGGCAGTTTTTAGAAAATAATCCCGAAGACAGGCGAAAAGCCATCGGTATTCTTAAAAAATTACACCCGCCTTACGAAGGGATTTTGCAGTATGACCTTACAAAAGACAATTACCGAATTTGGTATCGAGTAGACAGAGATAAGAGAATAGTAATAATTAAGTACGCCGGAGTACACCCCGATTAAAGAAATCGCACTATTTTTCACCCGCAAGCATCTTCTTTACAATAGCGATTTCGTCCTCTTTTGATATGGCATCACCGTTCAGGCGCGCATCCAGAACGGCACCCAGTATTTTTTTCAATTGCGGACCCTGTTTAATTCCCATATTTAACAGGTCGCTGCCGGTTATCATCGCTTTAACGCTTCTTAGTTTTTCGATATAAAGTTTAAGCGCCGTGCGGCTTTCATCTTTCGCGGCGGCGATGATGTTAGCGGTTATCGCCGAAGGAGAATAAGCGCAAAGCAGGCGGTAGATTTCGCTTCTCGTTATTTCCGGAGCCGCCAGCATTTCAAGCCGTTCTTTAATTGCGTGGCAATCCCTCAATGACTGCGCTATTTGTTTCGGTAAATGCAAGCGGGATATCAGCTTCTTTCGGTTTTCCATATCCAGTTCATAGGTAAGCAGCAACCAGTAGAGCAAGTCTGAAGGCGTATTCGGGGAGCTCATCTCTCGGGAACGCGCAAACCATTCTTCCTTAGGACTATCGAATTCTATAAAGGGATTAAGACTGCCAAGCACCCCCAGTCGATAAGCTCTGCTTAAAACTCTTTCGGGATATTTCTCTTTTAAGATGCACTCGATTTCATAGCGTAAGCGTTCACCGCTGATCGTATACAGCATCGGGATATCCCTTATTAAAAGCTCGAGGGTATGCGCTTCCAGCTGAAAACCGAGGCGTTGCTCATAGCGCAACCCCCTCCAGATGCGCGTAGAATCGTCAATGAAGCTCTTGTCGTGCAGAATGCGTATCTTAAAACCCTGCAAGTCTGATTTTCCGTTACAGGGGTCGTAGAGCTTGCCATAGTTTTTTCCGCTCAGCCCGACAGCCATAGCGTTTATGGTAAAATCGCGTCGTTTCAGGTCCTCTTCCAGTGATGCGGGAGTAATTTTGGGGAGGGCACCGGGGTATTCATATGTTTCGGAGCGTGCCGTTACGAAGTCGATGTTCCATTCATCATATTTGATGGTTGCCGTGTTGAACTGCTTATGAACGGTAATGCTGTCAAAGGCACTTCCCAAAAACTCGTTCGCCAGAGCTACTGCATCGCCTTCAACAGTCAGGTCGATATCGAAGTTATCGATACCCAAAAGCAAGTCGCGCACCACCCCGCCGACGATATATGCCCGCTCATTGCGTTGGACAGCCTTTTCGCCCGCCCGCTTCAAAAAATCTACCAGCCGTGGCGGTAATTTCTGTTCCAGTTTTTCTGCAAATTCTCTTTCTTGCTGCATCACGGTATCTCCGTTTGATATCGTCTTGAATTATAGCACAGGTTGCTTTAGTGCTGTCATTTGACCAAGAACGGCATTCATCATACCATCATTGCGATGAGCCCCTACAAATACCCGTTCGTCACCTGTCCCAAACTTGGGATGAGCTTGTCGAAGG
>DIKD01000122.1:0-5334 GCA_002421585.1 Dehalococcoidia bacterium UBA5627 | reverse complement strand
TCGTCCTCGCAAAGACGATTTTTAAAGCCTTCCCCTGGGGGAAGGTGTCGAGCAGCAATGCGAGACGGATGAGGGTAATTCCATCCTGTCACCTATCATTGCGAGGAGCCACAACAAATTCCGTTCATGGTGAGCCTGCCGAACCACGCGGTCCCGATGTGTCGGGGCTGCGTTCCGCCCTGCATAACTCGCAAAGACGGTACATAATCGTCATCCCTGGCAAATCCCCATTTCTGATCAAAAAGTGATTATCAGTTGAAAGTAGCAGGGCTATAATTCATTGCCTATGTTTTTTATGGTACAATCATATAGTTATCACTTTGATACGGGGAAATAAAATAGAGATTATTTTATGAACGAACCTATCGTAATCGAAAATCTAACGAAGTATTATAATAGCTTTCTGGCGCTGGATAACGTATCCCTTACGATAGAGGGCAATGAAAACGTCGGGTTTTTAGGTCCTAACGGCGCCGGTAAAAGCACTACACTGAAAATACTCTGCGGGCTCATCCGTGCCACTTCCGGCAAAGCGTATATCAAAGGCTTTAATATCGCTACCCAAAAAGAAAAAGCGCTCTCGCAAATAGGTACTATTATCGAAACGCCTGAGTTCTACGGTTTTTTAACTCCAAAAGAGACCCTTAACTATTTCGGCAGGCTGCGAGGTATGAGCGGCAACAATTTGAATAAACGTATCACTGAGGTCATCAATCTGGTAAGTCTGGAACAATGGCTTAATGTGAAGATAGAAAAGTTCTCACGCGGTATGAAGCAGCGTCTGGCGCTGGCACAGGCATTACTGCACGACCCTCCCATTTTAATCCTTGACGAGCCCGCATTGGGGTTGGACCCCAGGGCAGTGATTGAATTTCGCCAGATAATTGTAGAAACCGGAAAGGACAAAGTGGTCTTTTTTGCTTCCCATCAATTAAGCGAAGTCGCTCAAATATGCCAACACGTCGCTATAATCGACCATGGCAGGTTACTCGGTTATGACAGCATAGAAGCATTGGAGCAAAAATACAATTCTTTGGAGAACGCTTATCTTCAGTTGACGGGGGTTCCGATTGAATGAGTTAAAGCGGCTGGGAATAGTTACCGGCTATGAGTTTTTGAAACATATTCGCCGCAAGAGAGTTTATGTAATCCTGCTGCTGGTGCTTGTTACCGAAGCGGCAGTCCTTGCCGGTTTCCCTGCTTTGATGGGCGGTTATCCCGAAAGTGTAAACCTGATGGCAACGCTGCTTTCTATAGGTCCCACTATGGCTGTCATCGGCGCCATATTCTTTTCAGGGGATGCCATAGCCGGTGAATTCGAGAACAAAACCGGTTTTATGTTATTTACCAACCCCGTCAAGCGAACTACACTGGTCCTTGGAAAATACATTGCCGGTTGTCTGGCTGTAGCCATATTGACAGTTGTTGCTTATATTGTAGTATGTGTTTCTCTTTTGGTAATATATCAGACCATCCCCGTCGAAACAGCGCAGTCATTCGGATTATGCATGCTCTATGGGGCGTGCATTGTTGCCGTAACCTTCTTTTTCAGTGCGGTATCGAAGGGTGCTATGGGGGCTACGGTTATGACATTGGTACTGATTATGGTAATCTCGGGGGTTGTCGAGAGCGTTCTGATGCTGGCAGGACAACCATACTGGTTTTTGATTTCAACCGCGGGCGACAGTATTACAATGGTGTATGGTGGAATTGAGCTTATGCTGGCAGAGTTCGTACCTCTTGAGGAGATGGGTAATTTCCCGTTTGAGCTGGAAAGCCCCGATATCGGGCGCAGTGTACTTGCAATGGTTATATATCTGGTAGTCGGTCTTAACTCCAGTCTTATCATAACCAACCGAAGGCAATTAAGCTAGAAAGAAAAGGGATTATCTTAAACAGAAAGGAACCTGATTAAAAAGATGGTGGCATTAAAAACCAAGGTGATTGTTAATCCCGTTGCCGGGTCTAAAACCACTTATCGCAAATGGCCCATGATTAACGAATTGTTACAAAGCGGCGGAATGCCTTTTGAATATCAGTATACCGAAGGTATCGGTCATGCCATAGAGCTTGCCCGGGAGGCGACTGCGAGTGGTTATCAGTTTTTAGTGGCTGTGGGTGGGGACGGAACCGTAAACGAGGTAGCTAACGGTATAATGCTGTCCAAAGATGCCAGCGAAGCAACTATCGGTATTATAAGCACAGGAACCGGCGGTGATTTTATCCGTACTGCCGGTATTACCAAGGATTATGTGAAAGCCTGTGCATCCCTGCACGAGATAAAAAAGCGTATGATTGATGTCGGGATAGTGGAATATGTTAAAGACGGGCAATCCTGCAAGCGCTATTTTATCAATTCGGCCGGTGTCGGTTTTGATGCTCAGGCGATAGAGGCTTCCAGCCGCCTGCCGAAAATATTCGGGGGAACCGTGCCTTATGTGCTCGGTCTGCTTCAAGCCGTTGTCAGCTATAAGAACAGGAACATAAACGTCTGCCTTGGTGAGATGTGCGATGAGAGAAAGGTTTTAACGATGGTTATGGCTAACGGATGCTATTTCGGTGGTGGTATGTGCATTGCACCCCAGGCTGATATTTACGATGGTTTTTTCGATGTTGTTTGCGTCGGGGATATAAATAAGTTTGACCTCTTAAAAACATTTCCCAAGATTTATAAGGGTACCCATATCACACATCCTATGGTAAAAATCGAAAGGGCTTCCAGTGTTAGCATAAAATCAACCGAGAAAGTAGTAATCCAGGCTGACGGGGAATTCCTGGGAGAATGTCCGGCTTCTTTTCGCATAATCCCGGCTGCGCTCAGTCTGGCGCTTTAGCGTTTAGGTATTTTCTCTCTGGTAGGTACCGTTGTAACCCTCGGTTTCTCCCGTTAGTCGAAAGAAAACCAGTTGGACTACTCTGGAGTCTTTTTGCAGTTCAAATCCCTCGGGATTATATACTACCAGAAGGGATTCCGAGCGCCCCGAATAACCGGCATCCCAGACAGCGGTATTAACGGTTACCCCGCAGCGTAAAAGGCTTGACCTCGGTGTTGCCAGCGCCATCACATTTTTGGGTAAATTGACAATTTCGTTGTAGGTAATACTGTATATGCCGGGCATCAGGTGAATGAATCCGTTTTCATCAAATGCCAGTTGGGATTGTTTTGAAACTGCTCTTTCTTTGTTGTCAATCGCGATTCTGCCGGCGGATTGCAGTGAAAAGATATCGCGAAGCGTAAAGTCCACACCGTTCGGCTGCAACTGTTCTTCCAAGTTCAGAAAGCCTTCTATCAGCGGCGGATTAGAGGTCAATAATTTTTGAATATCATATTTTGATAAAACGGTGGACATGTTCGGCGCCTTTCGGTATCAGTATTAGATTTCTTAATACTACTTAATAATTGCTGTATATCAGAGAAATCACAGGTCTATAAACCGGGTTAATAACAGATATTAAATATGGTCAAGAAAAATATTTTAGAGGATATAGAAAAACGTACTTAAAAAAATATCAGCACCCTGTTAAAATTGCTATTACGGTAACAATAACGCCGATAAAAACGACTAAACCGATCAGTCTTAACATACCCCGGGTGCTCATTAATCCCTCCAAATATTGAAAGCTAGTATATCACCTTGGTATAAATAATGGCAAAAATATTCTCTGTGGGGGGTTACAAAAATAATATAAAATTGTTAAAATGGTACTTGTTAAAAATAAGATTAAGTTATATGCTGTAATCTGGTAAATAATATTTTGGTGGTGACTCTATGCATGAGATCGATTTTGTATCGCTGGATGCGGATGCGGAGTGCCCCGGTTGCGGGGAAAAATTGGCAAACTTCGAAACCAAGAGCGGGCCCGGTGCTCAGGTAACGCTGGATTTCAGAGAGGTCGATAGTTTTTACAGCCGTTGCACCAAGTGTAACAGCATAATCGAGTTTTCTCTGAAGGACCCGGAGAAAGCAGGTGACAGGGAGAAGTTAACCGTCGATAATTATCAAAAGAAGAGCGTTATCTACTAATACTCTTCGTCGAAGCCTTCTATTTCACGCAATTTTTCCTCGCTGCTGCCGAAGTGGTGGGCTATTTCGTGCCTTACCGTTTTTTGTATCTGCCGCTCGATTTCATCATCCGTGACCGCTATCGATTCGATGGCTTTTTGGAAAATGGTTATTTTATCCGGTACTACCATGCCGTAATAACTGCCGCGGCAGGTCTGCGGTATTCCCTCGTAAAGCCCCAGTAAGAGTGTTCCGTTTTCAGTCTCTTCGCTTTCGATCTGTTCCGATGTCGCATAGTCTTCTACCACCACATCGACATTATCCATCAATGCCAAGAATTCCTCCGGCAGGTTTTCAATGGCTTTTACTACCAGTTGTTCGAATCTTTCTCTGTCCATACTTAACTTATACCGCTTGTCCTTCTTTTTTTATGTGTTCCGATATATATTTGTCTATTGCCATTTTTTTAATAAGAAGCAAACCCAGTGATACTCCGATGGTGTTTGCCAGTGTCATCGAAAGGATAATCGTTTTAACGATTTCGAGTGCCTCGTCAAAGGGGCGGGCGATAAGCAGGATTAATCCCATATGGAATAATTCCATTACAATTGCAAAGAGAGCTGCCCAGTGTATCTTGATGAATTCTATGCGTCCCTTTTGGCGGATAATCCATAGATTTACGTATCCTGCCATTAGCCCTATCAGAATTGTTGCCAGTGAGCAGGGTATTTGAGTAAAGCCTTCCAGAAAAATACGGTGAATGCCGCCGATAAGCCCGGCACCAAGGCCAATCAGCGGTCCCCCAATAAGCCCGGCAAGCATCGGCGCCATATCCCTGACGTTGATAATAGCGCCGGAAGGTAATTCCGTTCCCATATAAGTACAGAAAACCGAAAACAAACCGAAAATGACGATAACAGTCAGTTTATCATTAAAACCGGCATTCCGGTTAAGAATGCGCTGGAAGAATCCCCGCGGAGAAACGATTCTTACCAGTATAATAAGACAGATTATAGTAATAACCGGTTTTAAAATCCACAACATTTTCACACCTGTCGCTACTATTTTGTGGTATTATACATTTGAATAAAAAAATGCACAATAAAAATGTTGTATGCTATATTATTTTTTGCAGAGATTTTTTGCAAAGGAGATAAGCTATGGAACTGACTCCCGAAGAAAGGCGTCGCATATATGAAGAGGAAAAAGCACGCATAGAAGCGGAGAGACAGGAAGAAAAACCGCAAGATATCCCGAGCCTTAATCTTCCGCGGAATGTCGCCTGTACTTTGTGTTACGCGCTGTTTTGGATTAGCGGGATTATTTTTCT
>DIKD01000033.1 GCA_002421585.1 Dehalococcoidia bacterium UBA5627 | reverse complement strand
AATGGAAGTTTTGGAAACAGGTCCGGCCATTGAAGATGAAATTAGTACGCTTAAAAAGAGTTACGATAGTTATGATTTTTTCTTTATACATATAAAAGAAACCGATGCACGGGGTGAAGACGGTAACTTTGATGCTAAAGTGAAGGCACTGGAGCATGTGGATAGAATTTTGCCAGAAATTACCGGATTAAATCCTGATGTAATAATAGTTGCCGGTGATCATTCTACTCCTGCCATGATTAAGGGTCATAGTTGGCACTCCGTACCGGTGCTGATTTATTCCAAATGGTGCCGGCCGGATAATGTTAAACAGTTTACGGAATCAGCATGTATCTACGGCGGATTGGGTAGAATCTCAGCTACTGATATTATGCCGCTGGCAATGGCAAATGCCTTGAAACTCAATAAATACGGAGCATAAAAATAATGAGGACTCCATTAATTGCCGGTAACTGGAAAATGAATACATCCGTTGCGGAAGCTGTGGCTCTCGTTAGTGCTGTGCAAAAAGAACTTGATGACATCGACAATGTAGAAAAACTTGTCTGTCCGCCATTTGTATCGCTGAAAGCGGTTTATGAATTACTTACACCAAGCACTATAAAAATCGGCGCTCAAAACATGCACTATGAAGATAAGGGTGCGTTTACCGGAGAAGTATCACCCTTAATGATAAAAGATTTTTGCGACTATGTTATTATCGGGCATTCGGAGCGCAGACAGTACTTTAATGACGACCTTTATATCAATAAAAAGTTAAAATCCGCTATCAGATATGGAATTAATTCAATTCTGTGTATCGGTGAAAAACCGGAGGAAAATCAATCCGGTAAGACTATTGAGGTGCTTGATAAGCAACTGGAGCAGGCGTTTATAGATATTAAAGATATCGATACTGTTGTAATTGCGTATGAGCCGATTTGGGCAATTGGCACCGGGTTGTCTGCCAGTGGGGAGCAAGCTAACAATATCATTGAAGCTATAAGGCAAAAGATAGGTTGTCTATACGACAATGAAGTTGCCTCTGCTACGCGTATACTTTATGGCGGAAGTGCCAACGCTGAAAATATTACCGAGTTTATAAGCCAACCAGAAATAGACGGTGCTCTGGTAGGAGGCGCCAGCCTTAAACCGGAGCTGTTTATAAGCATGGTTAAACAAACCTCAATTATATATAAAGATGTTTTCAAGTAGGGGATTGTTTACATAATATCTACTTAGACCCCTTCAGACTTTGTACTATAAGTTCTTTATTTCCGTTAATGATTATGAAAAAAATAATTGCCATTGTCGGTCCTACCGGTATCGGAAAAAGTAATCTGGCTGTGCGTATTAGTCAAAAGATTAATGCCGAGGTTATCAGTGCAGATAGTCGTCAGGTGTACCGATATATGGATATCGGTACAGCAAAACCTTCCCAAGAAGAAAGGGATGGGGTTCCTCATCATATAATTGACATAATAAATCCGAATGAGTCTTTTAGCCTTGCAGAGTATCAACAACAATGTCAATCAATCATTGAAGATATTTATAGCAGAAATAAGGTGGCATTATTAGTGGGTGGCAGTGGGCAGTATGTTTGGGCGGTAATAGAGGGTTGGCGTATTCCAAAAGTTATACCGGATATTGAATATCGGCAGATGCTGGAAAATAAGGCGGCTGAAATGGGTAAGGAAGAATTGTACCGCGAACTCCTGCTTACAGACCCAGAAGCTGCTGCAAGAATAGATGAATCTAATGTGCGAAGAGTGATCAGGGCACTCGAAATTGCAAAAACTGCCAAGGATAAAAAAATACGACAAAAAGATAAACAACCAATATATGATGCGCTTATCATCGGGTTGACAACTTCACGGGAGGAGTTATATCGAAGGATTGATGAAAGAGTAGATTCTATGATAAATAAAGGGCTTGTTAGTGAAACCAGGTGGTTGATAAGCAATGGATACAATAGTGATTTACCGTCGATGTCCGGTATCGGATATAAGCAGATGGTAATGTGTCTCAAAGGTGAATTAAGTCTCGATTCGGCTATACAACAAATAAAGTATGAAACACACCGTTATGTGCGCAGTCAATATAACTGGTTCAAGTTAAAAGATGATAGAATAAAATGGTTCGATGTACAACAAGACGTAGAACCTGACATAATAAGGGATATTAAGGATTTTCTTTTACAGCAATAGGAGTTTATATGGTTTTTACCAAATTACAGAGTGTCGGAAATGATTTTGTTTTAATTGAAACCGCTGATTTAACATATGATTGGAGCAGTTTATCGAAGGCTATGTGTGATAGAAAGTTCGGTATCGGCGCTGACGGTTTGCTGTTGCTTATCCCATCATTGAAAGCCGATTTTGGTATGCGTATGTTCAATCCGGATGGTACTGAGTCTGAGGCTTGCGGTAACGGATTAAGGTGTCTTATTAAATACATTGCTGATATAAAACTTGCCGGCACAGAAGTTTCAAACTTGAATATCGATACTATTGCGGGTGTAAGGAAAGCAATATTTGTACGAAAAGAAGGCAAAGCGGATATAATTCAGGCGTCTATGGGCAATCCTGAATTTGATGCTGCGAAGATTCCTGTATCGGTGGATAAACATATGGGAAGGGCTGTTGCTTCAAGGCTTATAACAGAATATCCTTTAACGATAGATAATATCGATTTACTGCTTAGTTTTGTATCTATGGGAAATCCGCATGCCGTTTATTTACAGGATGAGCCTGTAAAAGAGTTTCCTTTAGCATGGATAGGTCCTAAAGTAGAAAACCACAGTTTATTCCCTAAGCGTGTCAATTTCGAGGTTGCCAGAATTACCAATCGTGGGCAAATAGATATTAGGGTATGGGAACGTGGCGCCGGTGAAACATTGGGATGCGGTAGCGGAGCCTGTGCTGTTGCTGTGGCCTCATTTTTATTGGGGTATACGGATAATATAGTAGATATCATATTGCCGGGGGGTAAACTGAGGGTTGAATGGAATGGAGAAGGTGAAGTGTTGCTCAGCGGAATCGCTGAAATAGTTTTTACCGGTGATTGGAAAAAATAAATCTATTCTTGAGGTTATAATTATATGCAAATATCACAACGTATGAACAATCTGGAACCGTATCTTTTTGTTGAGATAAACAAAAAAATAGCTGAAAAAAAAGCTCTGGGGGAAGAAGTTATTAATTTCAGTATCGGCGACCCGGATTTGCCCACTCCGGAAAATGTAATCAATAAGATTTGCCAAAAGGCCGCTGACCCGGCAAATCACCGCTATCCGGAAACTTTCGGATTACCTGAGTTAAGGCAGGCGATAGCGGATTGGTACAAAAAGCGTTTTAATGTAATCCTGGATCCTGACACTGAAGTATTGCCGTTACATGGTTCCAAAGAGGGTATTGCACATATAGCTTTGTGTTATATAAACCCGGGAGATATTGCTTTGGTTCCGGACCCCAGTTATCCGGTGTATACCGGAGGCACGATTCTGGCAGGTGGTGAAGTACATTACCTTCCACTTTTACCGGATAATAATTTTTTGCCTGATTTGTCGGCTATTCCCGATGCAGTTCTAAAAAAAGCGAAAGTACTCTGGATTAATTATCCGAATAATCCAACCGGAGCCGTTGCCGAAATGGATTTCTTTAATAGAGTGGTAGATTTTGCAAAGAAAAATGATATTTTAGTCTGCCATGACGGGCCATATTCGGAAGTATCTTTTGATGATTATAAGCCGGTTAGTTTTCTACAGGCGGAGGGGGCTAAGGACATCGGGGTGGAGTTTCATTCGCTTTCTAAGAGTTATAACATGACAGGTTGGCGTGTCGGAATGGTGGTAGGTAATTCTGAAGCGGTACAAGCCTTGAATACGGTAAAATCAAACCTGGATTCCGGAATACCGCAGGCGATACAATTCGCCGCTATCGAAGCTCTCAACAATTCGCAGGAAGCAATTGTTAAACATAATACGATTTACCAGAGGCGCCGCGACCTTTTGATTGAGGTGTTGAATGATATAGGGTTAGATGCCAAGCCACCAAGAGCCGGTTTATATATCTGGGCAAAAGTTCCGGATGGATATACTTCAGTCGAATTTACCAATGACCTGCTGGATAATTTGGGCATTGTTGTCACACCCGGGACGGGGTATGGGGCTTATGGGGAGGGGTATGTGCGCTTATCCTTAACTATTCCGGATGCGAATCTGGTGAAAGGATTATCGCGATTATCGGGATGGAAGAATAATAAGGATAAATACAAAGCTAAAATTAGAAGGTAACTTTACATAATAGGAGTATATAATAAATAATAAAACACTGAATACTTCATCTGCCAATGAGCAGGCCTTACTGGTAGCTGTAAGTATCGACAGCATTAAGGATAACTGGTCGTTAGAGCAATCTCTTGATGAATTAGCTCAACTGGCGGACACCGCCGGAGCGGTTGTGGTAGGAAGGCTTACCCAAAAACTGCATCAGCCATCGAGAAATCTTTATATCGGTAAAGGCAAATTAGATGAACTTATTGAACTTAGGGATACTACGAAAGCTGATGTCATAATATTTGATGATGAATTATCACCTTTACAGCAGAGAAATCTGGAAGAAGCGTTAAATGTGAAAATTATCGACCGGGTTGCTCTGATACTTGATATCTTCGCTCACCGTGCCCAGACTCATGAGGGCAAATTACAGGTGGAGCTGGCACAACACCAGTATCTTCTTCCAAGATTAGCCGGTCAATGGAGCCATCTTGAACGGTTGGGAGGTGGAATTGGAACCAGAGGGCCTGGAGAATCCCAGCTTGAGACCGACCGCAGGTTGATAAATAAAAAAATACAGAAGTTAAAAAAACAACTCGATGATGTAAAGAAGCATCGTATGCTTTACCGTCAACAGCGACGAAAAAGTGGCATTCCTATAGTTGCACTGGTCGGCTATACGAATTCGGGGAAAAGTACATTATTGAATGCACTTAGCAAAGCGGGTGTTTTGGCTGAAGACAAGCTCTTTGCGACACTCGATCCGACAACAAGGAGAATTACGCTGCCGGAAAAGACAACTTTTCTTCTCAGTGATACTGTTGGTTTTATAAGGAAGTTGCCGCCGGTTGTTGTATCGGCTTTCAGGGCGACACTCGAGGAATTGGAGGAGGCTACAATTCTTCTTCACGTAGTGGATTTTTCATCAGGAAGTGCTGCTGAAATGTGTGAAGTGGTTGAAGATGTTTTTAAAGACCTGGAGATTTCGAATAAACCGGTTATCACGGTGTTAAATAAAATAGACCTTTTACTGGACCCCGGAAAAAAATGGACTGAAAATGAAGCGATTACCTTTTTTGAAAATCAGGAAATAGAAAAAGAGGAAAATGCGGTAGTTATTTCAGCAAAGAAAGGATGGGGGTTAAAAAAACTGCTGAAAAAGGTAAATGAGGTTATAAATAACGGTAAGCCTGTAACAACAGATTTTGGCCCAAATAATGAGGCGCTGTAATCAAAAACTAGCCATTTTATAGACAGGGTTAGTATAAAAATCCCTGTATAGAGTGCATATTAACGCTCTACGGCTTTTGCGGCCATAGAAAATGTAGAGGACTTATTAGAATAAATCCAAAGGGACAAAAGACAAAAAATTTACACAATTTCCGAATGTCTTTAACATCAGGCATCAGGTGAGTGAAAAGAATAGGCCTCATAAATTAGATATATGATTTGCAAAAAAGTATGACTATGTTTCATATAAGTATAAAGAATAATTAATCTATTGCAGTCATTATTTTAGATAATACAATTAAAGTATATGGGCTGCCATTGTTGTTCTTTGATATTTCATAAGATAAATTATAATGTGCGATTATTTTAACAATAATGGATATTGTAGGAATATTATGTAAACAAGGGATTTTATGCCTGTGTGTATTACTTCGTACTATATATATTATGTAATATAATGACTAAAAAACGAATACGCCTGAAAGCGAGAAAATAATAGTTGCCTGTTTGCGAAAAATCAAAGTAAAAAGTTTGCCCTCCACCCGGTAAATTAATTATATAAAAATCTATCCAATAAATGTGAAAACATTAAAATAGTTTTAAGAATAATTTTACTGTGATGGGACAATAATACAATCAGACATACGCATGGCAATCAGTGACCCGGTGTATTTACCCTGAACGGTTACCTGCTGCCCTTTTTCCAGGCTTTTCAGTTCATCCGCATACTTTTTGTCAAACATACATTGAACACTTTTGGTAAGGTTCAAAGATGCCTCGGTAACACGTATATAGTTGATGGCGTGAACTTCTTTTACATCGATGGCACCGGCGTAACCCGATAACCTTACTGTCCTGTTAACAAATTTTTCCGTAGCCGATGTGTAGTCTGCGGCGTAATCCGCAAGCACCTCATCTATCGTTATGTTAATATCAGCAGCGGGGGCTACCGGTTCCTTTTCCGTTTGCGTGGGCTCTTCAGTTATAGCCGTTTCGGGTACTGCTTGCACAGGCTCATCAGTAGCAATTTTTTCCGCTTCTTCAACGGACTCCACGGATTGTTCCTCTTCAGTCAGTAGCACGTCATCGGTATTATTTTCCAATCCCGCGTTACCGCTTTCTTTATCTTCCGCCACCTCAGAAACAGTTTCAACGGTTTCTACACCGCATTCGGATTCTTCCGCTTCTTCGGATATTTCTTTTTGTTCCGTAGTATTTAATTCTTTTATAATTTCCTCTTCATTAACAGCTTCCGTATCGTTGTCCTCTTCCTGTTCAGACACTTCCCGTATTAAGACCGGTTCAGGCGAAACATCTTCATCAATTACATTTTCTTTGTTCCGGGCGGTATCGACTTCAGCATATGTGTTATAGCTGTTTACCAGAGGTACATCCTCCATTTCTTCTGTAAAAGCAGTATTTTGCCTGTAGTGATTATTTTCTTCCTGCTCTTCTTGGACAGCCGTCTTCTTAACGGACAACCTCTCTTCTCTAATCTGACCATATGTTTTTTCAATAAGCTTAAACCCGGGTGAAGCTAATGGATAACCGCATAAATAACAAGCCCAATCTGTTGTTCTCATTGTCTCCCTGAAGCAATTCGGACATCTCGGCATTTCGCACCTCTAAAAGAAATATATTACTGTATAGACCTATATGTAATTATATAGGAAAAGACTGGTATTTTGGTATAGGTATAATCGGAAGATGCTATAGAAGTGGGCTCGGTAGGTTTCGAACCTACGACCAATCGGTTATGAGCCGACCGCTCTACCCCTGAGCTACGAGCCCTCAAATTATCAATAAAGTCTAACATTTAATGCCTGGCAGAACAAGATTACTGGAGCGGGAGACGGGATTCGAACCCGCGACTGCCTGCTTGGAAGGCAGGAACTCTACCGCTGAGTTACTCCCGCGCTATATTATGTAAACACATTATCCGTCTTGCCTGAAACTTTATATATTATAACTGCTGCACTATTTTCTATCAACCTGTCATATAGCTTTATGGTATATGTATATTGAATATGGTAAAAAATATTAATTCCCAAATAAAGCTCAATAGACTACAATTAGTTATAGGAAAATTAAAAGGAGGCTATAATGAACAAATGGTTGTCGTTTGTAGCTGTAGTACTTCTTATCGCTCTAACTGCCGGTACGGTAACTAACGGAGTCCTTTATTCTCAAGCATCGAAAGACCTTGAGGATGCCAATACCCGTATAGAGTCCCTTCAGGGAAATTTTATATCATTGGATAGTAGTTTTTCGGCTATACAAGGGAGTGTATCGAGCCTGGATAGCAGCGTGTCCTCGCTTGAGGGCGATGTGAGCGGTATAAAAAGTGATGTTTCCGGGCTGCAAAGCGATGTCTCCGGAGCTTTGGGGCGAATCTCCGGATTGGAGGATGACCTGTTCGGGGTCAAAGGAGATATCTCGGAATTGAACAGCGGATATTCTTCTCTGCTAAACACTCTTGCAAGCCTTGAAGATGAAATTGACGATTTATCGTCGGAGGTCAGCGATTTAAGCGACCAGATTTCGTCCGAAGAAAAAATAGTGGATTGGTCTGAAGTGGCGGCTATCATCGAACCTTCTGTTGTCATATTAATGATTAATGATACTACAGGTTCCGGTGTAATAATTTCGGATGACGGTTGGGTTCTTACCGCTCGTCATGTCATCGAAGACGCCGGCAGTGTCGATAATATAGATATACTTCTCTCTGACGGCAGCGAATACCAGTGCTCTGCTGTTTATGTTGCTGATGACCTCGATATCGGACTTGTAAAGATAGATTCCTCTAAAACCGATTTTCATGCTGCTACCCTGGGGTCTTCGGCGGATGTTATGGTAGGAGAACAGGTTATGTCAGTCGGAAATGCACTTGGTATGGGGAGCCCTTTAACCTATACTACGGGTATAGTATCCGCCTTGAGAATGTCATATGATATTTACGATAATGCATATGTTCATATACAGACGGATGCCGCAGTAAATCCAGGTAATAGCGGCGGGCCATTGGTTAACACAAAAGGTGAGGTAATAGGCATTAATACATGGGGGTATGAATGGGTTGAAGACGGCTACGGGAATTTAAGAATATTCGAAGGAATTAGTTTCGTTGTCCCCATCGACGCTATTTTTCCACTGCCTGATGATATTATAATAGGATAATTATTAAATTCAAAAATGGGAAGGAGAGGGAAATTTTACTCCCTCCTTCCTGTTAATCAGTTTTGTGCTTTATAAAATAAAGCAATTCTGATATGCTCATCCTTAAGTAAATTGCAGGAGAAGCGTATATGGTTTTTCTGTTTGGGAACAAAGATTATTACGACCTGATCGGTTATATAAACATGAAGTGCCCTAATTGTAAAAAGCAAAGGATATTTGCAGTTAAGCAGGAAAGAAAAAAATTAACTGTTTATTTTATACCTACCTTCCAATTTTCCTCCAGGCAAGTATTAGTTTGCGAACACTGCAGGGAAGTATTGCAGGTTGATGATGAAATAAAAGCTAAAGTTGCTAAAAATATGATAAGCCAGGAGAAATTGGATTCATTGATTAAGCGTGGAGAAGTTGACCATCTAATCGGAATTGCTCCTAAAAGAAAGAGAAGAAGAACGGTTAAAATACAATGTGCGAATTGTGGAAGCAAAATCGATCAAACGATGAAATTTTGTCCGGAATGCGGAATTAAAAATGAGCATTAAACAAAATGTAGCGGAATTGCGTAATGAACTTCCTACATGGGTTCAGCTGGTTGCTGCGGCAAAAACCATTGAGGCATCTAAAGTAATTGAGGCTATTGAAGCCGGGGTTGAAATAATCGGCGAAAATTATGTTAAGGAAGCGGAGGTAAAATATAATATAATCGGCAACCGAGTAAAATGGCATTTTATTGGGCATTTGCAGCGCAACAAGGTAAAAAAAGCAGTTTATATCTTCGACTTAATAGAAACCGTCGATTCAATTGAAATTGCTTCGGTTATTGATAAAAGATGCAAAGAGATTTGCAAGATAATGCCGGTGCTTATCGAGGTTAACAGTGGTGCTGAGGAACAAAAAGCCGGTGTTATGCCTGAGGACGCTGTTTTTGTAATAAAGGAAATTTCGCAGCTTGGCAATATTAAAATAATGGGGCTGATGACTATGGGACCATTAACAGGTGAACCGGAGGAATCTCGCCCCTGTTTTATTAAGACCAGGGATTTGTTCGAATATATCAAAGGCCTTGATTTGGCAGGCGTCGAAATGAAATATCTGTCGATGGGAATGACCAATTCGTATAAGATTGCCATACAGGAAGGCGCCAATATCGTCAGAATAGGAAGTAAAATATTCGGGCCAAGAAAAGCTTAGCTAGTCTATACTTTCCAGCCCTTCTATTATGTCATCCAAATTCCCAAAAGGCAGGCAATTAACTCCCTCCTCCCGGCATAAAGATAACATCGGTTCAGTGGCAAAGGTATAATGCGCCAATTTCGCTGTCGGTATATCAGAAGCTCCATTTCCTATACTGATGACTCGCCAGCCTTGATTTAGAAAATTATTTACGTAAGCCTCTTTAAAACCGTTTTGGATTTCCCTGCCATCCGGACCGATATAGCGGGCTTCAATTCCATTATTATTAAACTTTGCCTGAGCAGCGTATATCTCAATATCGTCTATGCCGGCGTTTTTTAGAAGAGTCTTAATGTAAAAAGTCATTCCGTTGCTTACAATGGTAAAGCGGAAATTACGTAAACGGAAGTAATTCATCAATTCTTTCAAACCCGGCCTTAATTCGGCTTTTTTATTAACAAATGAAACGAGGGAAGCCTCATCTTCTTTAACCATTCTGAAAGCGAGGGTATTGAAACGCCCTACCGATATCCGGTTACTCTTATACTGTTCAAGTATAGAATGCCAGTCCCCGTCGGCAAAAGCATCCAGTATAAGGAAGCTGATATCCTTTTCGGTTAACGTGCCGTCAAAGTCGCATTGAACTAATGTTTTTATATTTGAGGAGTGTTGCATAGATGATTAGCCTTTTTATATGCAGGCTCTTCCTGAGCAGTTTCCGGTTCGATTTTATAGAGCTTGTCATCGCTCTCCAATCTATCTATATACAGTATCCCGTCCAAGTGGTCGTTTTCATGTTCAATTGCCTGTGAAAGAAGCCCGCTTGCCTTGATTTTTATTTTTTCACCCTTGATATTCAATCCTTTGGCAACGATAGAAACTGACCTGATAACCTCGCCTTGATAGCCGGGAACACTGAGGCAACCTTCCATTAGTTCAACTTCGCCGCTTCTTTTGGTTATTTCCGGATTGATTATACAGAAAGGTTTCTGCTCGGGCATTTGAAGTACTACGACACGCAACGAAACGCCAACCTGCGGGGCTGCCAACCCTACCCCATCGGATTCCTGCATCGTCAATATCATATCGTCCACAAGTTGAACTATAGACTTATCTATCTCGGGCACTTTAACTGCTTTTTTCCTGAGTACCGGGTCGGGAACAACCCGTACTTCTCTTATTTTTGCCATACCGGTACCTTTTTTGTGTATATGATTGAAACAAATTTCTTTCCTATAATATTAACATACAATATAAAATTGTTCTATTTTAAAGCCATCATAAGATAATTCAAGTTGCGGCTGAAGCCCAGTTGTGATAGTATATTTTAGCTGTATCGGGGTGTAGCGCAGCCAGGTAGCGCACCTGAATGGGGTTCAG
>DIKD01000076.1 GCA_002421585.1 Dehalococcoidia bacterium UBA5627 | reverse complement strand
CAGCATTTTCTCGCCGCAGGCAAGGTAATCAAGCCATAGCCGGCGAATAACCTCAAATGCCAGGGATAATCAGCCGATCGGAGTCTATCAGATACTTTACCGCTACCAATCCAACTCTGCCCTTCCTGAAATAGGTAGTGTAAATTATTTTGTGTAGTGCGACCGAGCAAGGCTGCTAATTCTAGTCTAATTACGTTCTCGGTGCAACACAGCGGCATATTGCCCGGTTAACTGGATTAAGTCAAAATATAGTCTTTAAAGCCTAAATAAAGAAGCAAAAAGAACGTCCCTATGCTTCCAAAGAACGTCCCTATGCTTCCTGAGGGTTGGCTAAATTATGCCGCCGACTGGAAGCGAAGCTCATAACCGAAATCCTGACATTCAGGGCAAGCTTAATACAATAGGCCCACATGTGGGGGAGCGCGCGCCATCTCCGCGCTTCCCGTGACGGGCCTTTCATGCTTGCCCGTCTATAAAAGCCCATCGGTTGCCGGTGAGCTTTTATAGGCTGACATCTATTTATACCTTATAAAAATAAAAAACAACAAAAAAATAAATTGCAACAAGAAATCAGCTTTTAAAATAGCTAAAGCCAAGTCGCGTGTAGTAGCCCCGTTATCACTGCCAATCTGAATAGATAATACACTTGCTTTGGGCAATACACCTTTAGGAGTTGACCAGCCATCACCGTTTGCCACTATCAGTCCAGCAACCATGGTTCCATGAAGATTCTCAGATGTGCTATTATTACCATCTGGAGTAATTTGCCTAATTGCCTGCCCACGTAGATAAGGATTATCAGTATTCACGCCTGTATCGATAATAGCAATCAATGGATCAATGTATTTATTCCATGGAAATACGTTATTCGCATTGATTATCTCTCGGGGCCACCCAATTATCCCATTTTGATATAACCGAGTTCCGCTTTCATTAGCTGAAGATTTTACTGATAAACCTGTACGCACATCTAATGCGAGAAGTGCGATTAAGCTACTTAGAATTATTGTCGCTACTAGCGCTGTTGATTTTTATATGCGGGGAAAAGGCAACCATAAACACATCCTTCTCTAAAATGCTAAAAAGTTAAAATAGTGTGTTGCCAGGTCATATATGTACTGGTGTTTCTATCAGCTTAAGATGTATACCGTGACATGCCATGAAGAGCGAAGATTCTTTCGTCGAAAAGCTACGCCAATATCTTAATAAAATCCTTACATTAAAAAAACGGTCTTAATGCCTGCCGGAGAAAGGATCGCTTCCCCATGTGAATCTATAAGGGTAGACACCCTCTGTGCCGGCTATTTCCTTTTCCGCTCCGGTTGATAACTCCTTCACCCAAAGGCTACCCTGCCATTCCTTTTGAAAAACGAAGGCCGTCCTATTGGGGTTCCAAGACCACTGAGGCTCCCCCTGACTATAGGTTGAGGACATCAATAAGGACAGTTTGCCGGTCGGAACATTGAAGACATAATAGTCTGCAGTGCCTGTATCATTTGGCCCGGGACCTCCGTTGGGATTGTTGGGCATGGCTATAAATGCAAGACGGTTGGCGCTTAGCCAGTGAAGACCGCTAATCCATTTACCAGGCGTTGGGTAGAGCGAGGTGACCGATCCACCAGTGGTAACCTCGTAGATTGCGTTCTTTTGTCCCCCCATTGGTAGATGAGTGTAACCAAAAAAAGTTATGGCGCGCCCGTCCGGACGCCAAGCGAAATCTCCAGCCTGTAACGCGTTGTCGTCATTATCGGTTGAGGTGATCAATGGCACCGGGGTTTTGTCCCACACTAAGTTATATAGCAACGTAGCCCGTACGTCCGTGTGGTGGTTTTCGAAGGCCAAGCCGGTGCCGTTTGGGTTGAAGGCATACCACCCCGCAGGAATATTTCCAGTGATTGAGGAGGAAAAGTTCTTTCCATCGGGCGAAGCCGTATGCAGCAAACCCCCTCCGGCGGCTTCGTTTCCTTCGGTTGTAATCAGTTTGCTATCTCCGGGCGTAAGGGCTGCATTCACAAAGCCGAGAAATCCGGTCGATCCAAGGAGGGACGCCGGCAGGAGGATAGTTTGCTGGCCAGTCGCAAAATCGATGCTCATTACATCTCCTGTGACATCGCTAGCACCTTTGCTCCTTATGAACAACAGTTTGGCTTCCTGTGGCAGGTAGTATGTGACTCTATTATAACCGGTATTGGTCAGGGGAACCGGCGCGGCGCCGTCCAAGCGCACAGAGTAAAGATTACCGTCCCGGGTGAAGATAATAGGTGCGTCATTACCCGAAGTGTTCAGCTTATCATCTACATCTTGACTAATGCGAATAGGAATAGTGTATCTTATACCAGTCAATCCGATACCAATGCCGAGAACAAGAAGTATAAAAAATAAAACTATATAACGAGTGGTCCTTGTCTTTTTATACTTCATAATAAAGAGAACGGCTAAAACAAAACATAACAAAGCAACGACCATTAGAATAATCGGCAAAAAATTCATTTGATATCCCCCATTGTAATTTATTACAGGTTGGCGAACTGAAGCAAAAATCAGTAACTACGGTTATGGTGCTTATCCCTTTTTTTTGATTTGATGAAGTTGTAGCAATAAACATCAGTATCATGACTCCGGAAGGTCCATTTCCCTTTCCCCGGCTCGCAGGTGGACCAGATTGGAACCTGTTAAGGCCCAACTAGATTATTATGAAAATCATCTTCAGAGTTAATATCTCAACTTTCGGAGTTGACAAAATGTCGGTTTTATGAAACGGCTAACCGAAGCCGATGCTTAATATATCCAGGGAGCTTTTTCATTAAATCGGTGATAATTTGATCCAATAATTCCTTTGTGAG
>DIKD01000119.1:336-4524 GCA_002421585.1 Dehalococcoidia bacterium UBA5627 | reverse complement strand
TTCACACTTAATATTGTAGAACCGAGGATTTTCCGTTCTTGATTTTTCATCCGCTTCCCAGTTTTCATAGCGTTTTAAAACCAATCTGTCTCCGGCTGTGATATGCCGTTTGAGCAATTCTTGTCTTCTGGCTACAAAATTGCCGTATTTCAAAAAATACCAGTCCTGTATTACGAAGAAAGTTGATTTATACAGCTCTCTCATTGCATTTGCAGATTGCAGGAAATCTTTATCGTATATCAGGGAATGTCTGCTGGTATGATTGATATATGTAAGAGTTGCCATAGCATTGTTGCGGATATCCAGCGCAGATATCGGGCCTATAACATCGTTTGCATTTCCGTAGAGAATACGGCTGCCGTAGTGAAAAGACACCAGGTCGTATCTGGTCCATATTCTGATTTCATCGAGGCTTCCTAAGTATCCGCAGGCATAATATCCGTCGAGCATATTGTTTATAATATCACGATACAGTGTAATATCCTCCGATGTTACTTTATCGAGAATGACGTTTATATCCACATCACTTTGTGCATTTGAATCGTCTCTTGCCCTACTACCAACCGGTGCTACCGGCAGCAGTCTGGCGCCGAAGTTCTTTTTAAGGCTTTCAAGGAGCGTGTCCAACCAATTGTCCAGTTCAAAATTATTCGACATTTTATTTCCGTTTTACCACCAAAAGCTTGAGAAAATATCCGTATTAACTCATCAATGCATCAGGAGTTTCGATTATTCCTCCCCCCAACACCTCGTCCCCACGATAAAAAACTACAGATTGTCCCGGAGTTATTGCCCACTGGGGTTGTTCGAATTCGACTTCACAGTAGTTATCGTTAAAGCTTATTTTAACGGGTGATTCAGGAGCTCTATAACGGATTTTGGCGGATATTTGTTCCGTTTGAGAGGGAGCATTCCCGGATATCCAGGTTAAGTTGCCTGCACGCAACCTTGTTAAAAAGAGAAGGTCACGTTCACCCAGTATGACGGTATTATTTGCCGGGTCGAGCTTGACGATATATCTTCTGCCGCTTGCGGATAATCCAAGCCCCTGTCTTTGTCCGATGGTATAATAAGCCAAACCCCGATGCTGTCCGATTACCTCTCCATCTACATCAAGTATATTACCACTTTCCGTATCCACATTTTCACTTATAAACTTATCAAAATCATTATTCGGTATAAAACAAATGTCCTGGCTTTCATGCTCTATAACGGTATCGATTCCCAGTCCGACAGCAATTTTTTTTACCTCCGCTTTGGATAAGCCGCCCAATGGCATAAGTAAATGTTCTAACTGTTCCTGCTTTAGCATATAGAGAAAATACGACTGGTCTTTAACAGAATCGATTCCTTTTAACAGTTTTAATCCCTCTTCTGTCTCTAAAATACGTGCATAATGGCCGGTGGCTAAAAGGCTTGCCCCAAATTGCCTCGCTTTCTTAAGCAGGGCATTGAACTTAATATTATAATTGCATAGGACACATGGATTGGGGGTTTTCCCTGCTCCGTAATTATGACAGAAAGGCTCAATTACCATTTTATTGAATTCAGCCTTGAGGTCCACCACGTGGTGGGAAATATCTAATTTACCGGCAACCCGTGCGGCAGTTTCGATGGTTTTTTCGCTATATTCGGAAAGCGACATGGTAATACCAAAAACATTATAACCTCTGTCTTTCAAGAGCAGGGCGGCAACAGCGGAATCGACTCCGCCGCTCAAGGCGATAGCTATGCTTTTCATTCCACCGTCTTTTCTCCCATATCTTTATCTGCGGTAGTATCAGGTGTAGACTCTCCGGTTCCTTCAGAAGAAAAGTTATCGTCGATCTCGATTTCCTCCCCGTTTCTTTGCTTTAATAACTGGCGTACCTTTTGCCAGATTTCACGAGCAATATCCTCTTTGTTTTTGGAAGCATTGATTACCAGCCACCTATCCGGCTCTTTAGCTGCCAGTTCGAGATAACCTTTGCGTATCCGGTTATGGAATGTGAGGCTTTCTTTTTCGAAGCGGTCGCGTTTTTGCCCTCGTTTTCGGGCTAAGCCCACACCGGGTAGAATATCCATAAGTATTGTCAGGTCTGGTTTTAATCCACCCGTAGCCAGATTGTTGATTTTTTCTACCGTTTCCATATCCAGTTCCCGCCCGAATCCCTGGTAAACCACAGTGGAATCCGTAAAGCGGTCGCAGATAACTACTTTACCTTCTTGAATCGCCGGATTGATAACTGTTTCAACCAGATGGCTTCGCGAAGCGTTGAACAGCAACAACTCGGAAAGGGGAGAGATTGGTGAGGGTTGCCACTTGAGGCATTTGGTAATATCCTCTCCCAGAGGAGTTCCTCCCGGTTCTCTGGTCCGAATCGCAGGTATTTCATCGCGCGTAAGAAGTTTATAGAGTACATTGGATTGAAAGCTTTTACCGCTTCCTTCACAACCCTCGAAAGTAATAAATAAAGACATAATCAGGATTCCTTAAAGATACTTACCCGTCGGTTGGGTTCTCTGCCGGTGCTCTTGGATAAAAGGTTATTTCTCTCCGCCACAATATGCTGCAGGCGGCGGATGTAGGCACTCTGCGGGCTAAGCTCGATGGCTTCATCGCTTTCTCTTGCGATGTCGATTGCCTTTTCGGCTTCTTTGATAGCTATTCCCAGGGCATCTGCCCTGCCCTCACTTTTATTTATGATAGCAGCCGGATGAATTGTAGCCAGCATTTGTTTTAATTGTACAGGAGTATGCTTGCGCAGTACGTAAACCGGCAGGTTTGCCGCTTCCGCATCGCGTATTTTCTGAGGTCTGTTGCGGTAATAGGTCTTGGAGGTTATCATCATATCCGCATCTCTCAGATTATCCACTATATTTAAAGCTATATGCAGGTCCTTGGCAGCCTGTTCCACCCGAATGCGGTTTATACCGAAAGGATAGAGCTTGGGGGAAGGCTGTCTTATAACGGGAACCTCGCCTTTTTCCTTAGAATGCTTTTCTTTTATATTTAAAGGCTCTTCTTTTTTTATAACTACGTCGCCGTTTTCATCAAGAGAGCGTATTTCCACAGCTACCGGAAAACCCCTTAACAGGGCATCGATAGAATCACCGACATCAGGGTGTACCGCAACCTGATACCTGTCCTGTATCTCGACCACTATACTAAAGGTCGGGGGAGATTTGCGCTCCAAAATGGTCTTCTGGGTACCGCGCCTTTTTGCCTCTTCATCTCCCAGTGTGACCGCCTGTATGCCGCCCACCAGGTCGGAAAGTGTCGGGTTTAGCATCAGGTTCTCAAGCGTATTGCCGTGTGCCGTACCGATAAGCTGAACACCGCGCTCGGCAATCGTCCTTGCTGCCTGTGCTTCCAGTTCAGTGCCTATTTCATCAATTATAACTACTTCCGGCATGTGGTTTTCCACTGCCTCAATCATTACGGCGTGCTGCATATTGGGTGTAATTACCTGCATACGGCGTGAACGTCCGATGGCAGGGTGTGGAATATCTCCGTCACCGGCGATTTCATTAGAGGTATCTACTATTACGACACGTTTCTTCATATCACCGGAAAGCACGCGTGCCGCTTCGCGTAGCATGGTAGTCTTTCCGATACCGGGGCGACCCAGCAGTAAAACACTTTTACCCGATTGCACCAGGTCTTCGATGATTTTTATAGTACCGAAAACAGCCCGTCCTGCACGGCAGCTTAAGCCTACAATTTTGCCTTTTCGGTTGCGTATGGCTGAAATGCGATGCAGAGTGCGCTCAATGCCGGCGCGGTTATCATCTCCGAAACTGCCTATTCTCGACGTAACATAATCGATGTCTTCCTGGGTTACTTCCTGATTGCTAAGGCATATATCACGATTTGGGAAGCGTGCTTCAGGGAAACGACCCAGGTCAAGTACGATTTCCAGCAGGATGTTTATATCCTCCTGCTGCTGCAAAGGTTGTCGTATATGCGGTGGCAGAATTTCCAAAAGGGCGTTAAGCTCTTCATCGGTTACCTTTGGCAAATCTTTCCTCCCGTAATTCCTACCATCCTCTCGATGCTAACAGCTGGTCTTCGGGTATCTGTTTGATTTCGATACCCGGCATTGCCTCTCCGAGGTTTTTACTTACCTCTGCAATTACATTGTAATCCTGATAATGGGTGGTGGCTTTAACGATTGCCTTGGCTCTCTTTTCGGGGTCTGCGGATTT
>DIKD01000119.1:0-290 GCA_002421585.1 Dehalococcoidia bacterium UBA5627 | reverse complement strand
GCCGGTGTGGCGATACCGCCGGCGGCGAAGTTAACGACCGGCAGTTTGCCGGAATCGTGTACTGCTTTAACAAGTTCGTAGGGTGCGCCGTTTTCTTTGGCAAACGACATCAGTTCTTCCTGAGGCATATTGACAAGCTGGCGTATGCTGTCCATTACGGTTCGCATATGCTTAACAGCCTCTACAACATTTCCGGTTCCGGCTTCGCCCTTGGTGCGAATCATAGCGGCGCCTTCGGCGATACGTCTTAAAGCCTCTCCGATATTGCGGCAGCCGCAGACGAAGGGCAC
>DIKD01000070.1:3844-5679 GCA_002421585.1 Dehalococcoidia bacterium UBA5627 | reverse complement strand
GAATAGATGGGTTTTCTTGGCAAGCCTTGTACCGACAAACATCCTGAGTAGTGAACGGGATACTGTTATTGCCGTAAACATGCTGACACATATACCGATAAACAGGGTTAGAGAAAATCCCCTCACCTGTGCTCCCTCGACGGTGCTTGAGCCGACCCAGAACAAAATAACGCAGACCAGCATGGTGGTAATGTTGGAATCCCTGATGGCAGACCAGGCGCGCTTGAACCCCGATTCGGTAGCGGCGCCCAGCGTACGACCCATCTGTAATTCCTCTTTCATTCGTTCGAATATCAGTATGTTGGCATCGATTGCCATACCGATTGACAGAACAAAACCGCCGATGCCTGCCAGTGTAAGCGTTACCGGAATCAGTTTGAATATAGCAAGCACCAGAACGGCGTAAAATATCAAAGCCAGCGAGGCGACGATACCGGGCATGCGGTAGTAGAGGCACATAAATAACATTATCAGTAACAAGCCTACTATACCTGCTGTCAGGCTTAACTTAACGAAATCGGAACCCAGTGTCGGCGTAACCGTTTCTTCATAGACCACTTCCAGTGAAACGGGCAAACGGCCTGCATTTAGCTGTTTGGAAAGTGTCATAGCCACATCCAGCCCTAAACCGTCTATCTGTCCCTTATCGGTTATTACCGACTGTATCCTGGGTGCAATCATTCGTCCGTCTTCGGTTAAAAGAGGTTCACCATTTTCGTATATTGCCAGCTGCTGACCCATCAGGCGGGTGGTAATTTGTTTGGATAGTTCGCTTCCGGTTTCATCCCATTCGAATGTTAAGAAAATCCTTCCGAACTGGTCTTTCTGCACCGATGTGTTGCTTTTGAAGTAGCTGCTGGTAAGGGCAAGTGTTTCACCGTCTATGGTTCCGGTTGCAGGAATCCATTTTTCCTCTCCGTCTATGGTTGCCAGTTCCCGGAATTCCAGCAGGGCGGTATTGCCGAGACTGGCTTTCTGGTCATCGGTCAGGCTGACACCCGGTATTTCTACCACTATCTGATTATCTCCCTGTATTTCAACCGATGATTCGGTAACACCTAAGGGATTGATGCGGTTGGAAATTACATTGGATACACCCTTCATAATTTCGTCTTCGGTGCCTGCTTCAACAGATGAGAGGTCGGCTTTGTAAACTAAATATGTACCCCCCTGCAAGTCACGCCCCAGTGAAACACCGAGGTTTCCCAGCAAGCCTTTATCAAGGGGAAACACTATAGAGGACGCCAGCAGGAAAACGGCCAGTAAAATTGATAAAACGATATAGAGTGATTTGTTTTTTGTCATTTATTCAACCTGTAAAAATAATATTGTGCAGAAATAATTTTTTATAAATTCCCTAGATTATACACTATTTTGATAAAAAATAAACTGTTACGGGGTCAGCCGGTCAGCAGTTCCCTGACATAATCAAGCGCTCCTTGCTTATCTTCCAGTTGTCCGGAAGCCTGCGCTTCCCGTACGGTTTCCAGCAGTTCTCCTATTTTAGGTCCCTCTTCCAGCCCGAACTCTTTCATAATATCTTTTCCGCTGATTAAACGCGGCAATGCGATTTTATTTGCCTGTTCGCGATGTTTTTCAAGGATGTATTTTACAGCTGCGGTATGCCGCTGCCAGTTTAGAAGGTCAAGGGTAGGACCGCGTGCTGCCAGATGGTCTGCCAGCGTAAAAAACAGGGTATCGATAGCAACTTCGCCGACATCACGGAAATATCGATAGATGGCGTGGTCGGTAACCATACCCATCTGTGTCATTTGGGTCGGGCGCAAGTGATGTCTGGTAACTTCTTCAACTATCCTGATTTCTTTGTTGCTGAA
>DIKD01000070.1:0-3770 GCA_002421585.1 Dehalococcoidia bacterium UBA5627 | reverse complement strand
AATTTCATTTTCGGCTTGGCGATATCGTGTAGTAGCGCTGTCAGCTTAAGAAGTATCAGGCGCGTACTGTTGGAACTGATTTTTTCGTTAAAATAGGTTTCCAGTTCCGAAGACCAGGGTACGTTTTTAATGGCGTCACTTTTATACTTCCACTCGCCGTTTCCCATTATATAATCAATAGCATCGATGGTTTTTATGGAATGGATAAACACATCCCAGTAGTGCTCGCTCGGTTGCTCCAGTCCTTTAGACGGTATTAGTTCAGGCACTACGGCGCTGATTAACCCCAATTCTTCCATATAGAAGAAGAGGTCGCCGGTTTCGGGAGCGGACAGCAGTTTTAACAATTCTTCACGGATTCTTTCTCCGGAAACGCTGTTTATCAGTCCGGCTTGATTTTTTATGAGGGCTTCCGTCCCACTGTCGATAGAAAAATCTGTTTCTGCCGCTAACCTTACAGCTCTTAAAAGTCTCAAAGGGTCTGCTTCAAAGGATTTATCATTCACTACCCGCAGGGTTTTTCCCCGGATATCATCAAGTCCGTTAAAAGGGTCGATTATGTCGGAACTGCATATCTTAGCACTAATCTTCTCCAACGGAATGGCTATGGCGTTTATGGTAAAATCACGCCTCGACAGGTCGTCTTCTATATTATTAATAATGGTAGAGACATCGATGTGCTGTATTTTAGCTGTTGCGGCATCCTTCAGGACAATGCGAGCCACTTTGTTCTCTTTATCCATCGGGATATACTTGCCGTTGAGCAGCTTTGCCAGTTCCGGTGAAAAATCAAGAGCGTTTGCCGCAATGGCAATGTCGATATCATCACTATCTCTTTTTAAGATGCTGTCACGTATGAACCCGCCGACAAAATAACCCTTGATGCCGGATTCATTTAGGCAATCTTTTACAATACTGATTATGCGAAAAGCTGAATTGTCAATCGTGATGTTGAGTCGTTTATCATTTAATGCGGTCATAAATCAAACTATACATTATGAATGCATAGCTAATCAAGGGAAACAGCTATAGTCTGAAAACCGCAGAGTTTATTTGTTCGTATTCGGAGATATGATAACAGCCCGCAGAATAATTAATCAAAGAGTGAGGTCTTTGTTGTAACATTGAACTAAATTTTTTGATTTGACGTTAAGATATAGTAGTCTTAATATCCTATATTTAAGATAATCCTACCGGGCCAACGTCAATAATCCAGCCGCGAGGGATGTCTATTTTGGAAAGCAAATCGTGGGGATTATTACCTCGCAGAATTATTTGCCAGCGGTACCTGCCGCGCAGCCTCTGGATGAAAGCGGGGGATGGCCCCAGTACATCGATACCGAACAGTCCGGCGGATGTCATTTCAAAAAGCAGTTGTTTTTTCATGCGTTCGGCTTCTTTAGCGCACACTACGTCATTGGCATGGATATAGGTCATCTTTATCAGCTTCGAGAAGGGTGGATTTTTCAATTGCCTGCGGTAATCGATTTCCTGCGCGTAAAAAGCGGCATAATCATGGTTTACGGTTGCCTGTATGGCATAGTGCTCGGGCATATAGGTTTGAATAATCACCTTGCCCCCCGCCTCCCCGCGCCCGGCACGTCCCGCCACCTGTGAAATAAGCTGGAAGGTTCTTTCTCCGGCTCTGAAATCGGGCAGGTTCAAACTGCTGTCCGCAATAACTACGCCTACCAGCGTTACGTTGGGCAGGTCCAATCCCTTGGCTACCATCTGTGTACCGATGAGTATATCGGCTTCATGTTTCTTAAAGACATCCAAAATGTTTTTGTGGGAATCTTTGCCGTTCGTGCTGTCGCTGTCCCAGCGCAGCAATCTTGCCGTTGGAAAGGTGGCTGCTGTTTCCTGCTCAAGTTTCTGTGTTCCCAGCCCCAAGTATTTAATACGCGGACTTTTGCAAGCGGGGCAGTTTTTGGGTGTTCGTTTTTTATAATTGCACTGGTGGCAGAGCAGAAAATCGCCGATTGAATGGTAATTCAAGCTTACATAACAATTGGGGCACTGTAATACTTTCCCGCAATCGCGGCATTGCACAAAAGTAGATGTACCGCGCCGGTTAAAAAAAAGAATAACCTGTCCCCTTTTTCTTAGTGCGTTGTTTATTTCGCATTCCAGCAAACGGCTGAAGATGCCGGTATTCCCTGTTTTTAATTCCTCTCTCAAATCTACCAGCTCGACCTTTGGCAGGGGGGAACCCTCTTTGGGGGTAACACGCTCGGGCATTTCCAAAAGCCGGTATTTACCTTTTTGTGCGTTGTAGTAAGAGGATATATCGGGAGTAGCACTGCCCAAAATGACTGTTGCTTTATTTAGCCCGGCGATTTGTAAAGCTACATCCCTGGTGTGGTAGCGGGGGGAGTTATCCTGTTTATAAGTCCATTCGTGCTCTTCATCTATTACAATCAGTCCGAGTTGCGGTTGAGGGGCAAATATAGCGCTGCGAGCTCCGATTACCACATCGTATTGCCCGCTTTGTATCTGGTGCCACTGGTCGAACTGCTCTCCCAGTGAAAGCTTGCTGTGGATAACGGCAACCCTGTAAGGGAAACGGGAAGCAAATCTATCAATAGTCTGTGTGGTAAGAGAGATTTCGGGCACCAGCACGATGGCACGCTTTCCAAGTTTAATTGCTTCGGCAAGCGCCTGCAGATAGACCTCGGTTTTGCCGCTGCCGGTCACCCCGTGAAGCAGAAAAGTATCACTCTTATTACCGACAAGGCTTCTTTGGATTTCATTAAATGCAGCTTCCTGTTGTGCTGTCAGTTTTAAATGAGAGCTTCGTTTTACTTCATCATAAGAAAACGGCTGGCGTTTGACATCAAACTGTTTGATACTTACCAAGCCCTTGTTTGTCAGCGTTTTAATTGTTTCGGTCTGACAACCGGTCTTTTTACGGACCTCTGATAGGGAAACAGTTCCCGATTCCATTAAAAACTCGAGTACTTCCGCCTGTTTGGCTGCTCTTTTAGCATATAGGAGTAGAATTCCCTCTTCAGCCGTAGCCTCATCTATCGCCAACTCGATATATGTTTCCTTTTTCGGTTTGACCCTCGCGGGTGCGGTTTCATAGCTTTTTGCAATCAGGTTGCGTGATATCAACCGTGAAATTGCTGCTTGTGCCGCCTTAATTCCGAGTGATTTTTCCAGGTCTTTGATTGAAAGCCTGTTTTTTTGCCGCAGCAGGTCGATGATTTTTGTTTGCTCCGCCGTCAGGTTGGAAGGCAGGCTTTTCTCGAAGTCTTTTGCAGGATAAATATATGCAATTGTTCTGCGCTCGAATCCGGGAGGCAGCATGGTAGATAGTGCATCGAAAAGCGGGCACAGGTAATAGTCGCTTATCCATTGGGCGAGTTCGAGTTGCTGCGATGAAAGTATCAGGGGAGGTTCGATAACTGCGCTGATATCCCGGGTCTCTTCAACTGCCGGAAGTCTTTCGATTGAGGTTACTATGCCCTGCAGGGTTTTGTTACCGAAAGGGACCCAGACAGCCTGTCCGGGACAAATGTCCATTCCGTCGGGTATAGAATAACTGAAAGTGCGGTTATGATAAACCGGTGAGTTAACACTGACTTCAGCGTAGGACAAAACGCGCTCTCCTTAAATATAATGGAGGTTACATATGCTAACAAAAACAGCAGGCTTCCATAAAGAATAGGAAACCTGCCGCTGTCATTACAACTATAATACGCGTCTTTCTTTGATACGGGCCGCTTTACCACTTAATTTGCGCAGGTAGAACAATTTTGCCCGGC
>DIKD01000077.1 GCA_002421585.1 Dehalococcoidia bacterium UBA5627 | reverse complement strand
TCCATCGGCTGTTCGGCTATTCAAAAGGGCGGGGATGAAGTTGCCATCGATGGCTCTCTGTGTGCCGGTGATAATTGCCGGCTTTGCGAGCAGATTTGCCCCATCAATGCCATTTATCCGGATAAACCGGGTCTAATCGGAGCAAACAATGAATAACTACAGCATTATCATTGCCGGGGTCGGGGGGCAGGGCGTAATACTTGCCGGAAATATTATCGGAGATGCGGCTATAGCATCGGGATATGATGTAAAAAAGACGGATACAATCGGAATGGCGCAGCGCGGCGGCAGTGTTATCAGCCATTTACGTGTTGCGCCGAAAATATATTCTCCCATAATCGGAGAAAACCAGGCAGATATTGTGCTATCGTTTGAAAAGATGGAAGCCGCCAGGTGTTTTAATTTTTTGAAGCCGGGCGGAATTGTAATATTGAATAACCGTGAAATGCCTCCGCTTTCTGTCGGCTGCGGAATGGAAAAGTATCCGACCGATGAAGAAATATTATCGGTTCTTAGGCAGAAAACAGATAATATCCATTACGTAGAGGGAACCGGTAAATCGGAACAAATCGGCAACACAAAGGTATTAAATATTTTTATGCTTGGTTGTTTATCACAATTTATGGATATTGAAGATAAAGTATGGCGCGACAGCATTATTAAAAGCCTACCGGCAAAAATTGTCGCTATCAATATTTCAGCTTTTGAAGCCGGGATACAATCAGTTAAACAGCAGTAATAAAAAGGATTTTTCATGCCAACAAGCAAAGAAAACAAAGAGCAACAAATCTCTTTATTAACTGATAAAATCAAGACCGAGCCGATAACCTCTTTTTTGCAATCGGAAATACTGGAGATATCGGAAGGATATTCAAAGATTTCTCTTGTAATGCGCCATGAATTTCAAAACTTTCACGGCATTGTTTTTGGCGGTATCATAATGTCTTTGGCAGACCAGGCGTTCGGTTCCGCTTCCAACTCGATGGCTTATCCCAGTGTTGCCTCCAATTTAAATGTTTACTTTATCTCAAGCGCCAAGGTCGGCGATACGCTTACGGCTGAGGGCAGGGTAATAAAGAGTGGCAGGAAAGCCGGTTTTACCGAGGTGACCGTTGTCAATCAGGATTACAAGCTGGTTGCCAGAGCTACCGGTGTCACCATTCCCACCAAGCAGCATATATCCGGTTCGGATAGTATAGAATAGCCTCGAAAAAATAATTACAAAATTGCAAGCAATCTTTACCGTAACTTAAACTGTATAAATAATAGTCAATAGATATTTGGCTTTTCAAATGCTCCGGCATTTAAAAATACGATTAACGGAAGGGGGTAAGATATGAGTTTTGCTACCTGTTTGAATTGTATTGACGGCAGAACACAATTGCCGGTTATTTATTGGATAAAAGAAAACTACGGTGTGGAATATGTCGACATGATAACGGAAGCAGGTATAGATGGCAAGCTGTCGGCAGAAAGCAGTAAATACATAAATTCGGTGTACGATGCAATAGATATTTCTGTATCCAAGCATAAATCCGAATTTATTTTCATCGTAGGCCATCATGATTGCATGGGGAATCCGGTAGATGAAGACACACATAAAAAGCAAATCGTTTTATCTGTGAATAATTTGAGGAAGTTCGCTTTTCCTGCGGCTGTAATTGGTTTATGGTTGTCTGCGGAGGGGGCTATCGAAAAAATAATAAGCAGGTAAAGAAGGATTAATCTTTATTATAGATGTAAGGCATTTTCGGATAAAAAGCTACGGCGGATTCAAATGGAAAAAATAACTCAACAACAGATAATAGAATATTTTAAGAAAAGCTACACAGCCGCAGACGGCTTGTGGTTTATGAAAACAGAAGAAAAATATGATTTCGATACGGCGCTGGAGCTGGATGCCAAAGTCTGGGAAGTAATGCCCAAAATTCAGGCACGAATGCTAAAGCCGCTGGCTGATTCGGGTAACAAACTGAAAGATTTAATGGAATGCCTGAGAGCCAAGTTTTCGTTGGAGGATTTCTCCTGTACGATAGAAGATAATACCGATTCCGGTAGTTTTTCTATAATCATCAGCAGTTGCCACTGGCATAATTTGCTGCTCAAATCCAACAGGGAAAACCTGTCTGCCAAAATCGGCTCCCTCATCTGTGAAAGAGAATATGAGGTCTGGGCAAATGAATTCGGTAGTGATATCAATTTCAAAATCGAAGAAAAGATTTGTGCCGGAGCCGGAAATTGTATTTTACGGTTTAGTCTCTAACCTGTTGTTGTAGTTATTATTATTACAATGCCGTAAGAAGAATTGTACATTTATCGTATAATAGTTTGTAGACAATATCTTTTTCAGGTGGTATTATACTGAAAACGTTTTTTTAAACGTGAAATAAAAAAAGGAGGCAGGGCGCAATGGAAATTAACAACTATTTCCGAACAGAAATCTTCTACAACATCATCTATATGTCTTTCCCGGAAGGTGGCTACAAATGATTCACGAAAGTAATGAAAAGAACACCATTACACGCAAGGACTTTTTAAAAGGAACCGGAGCATTGCTCGTTGGAGCTGCCGGTTTTTCTGCTTTTGGAGGTGCGATGTCCCTCTTCGGAAGCAGCTGCAGCAATACAGGGGACACAATAAAGCTAACATACAGCAATTTCTTCCCTCCGACACATCTCAATTCCATACTTGCTGAAGCCTGGATAAAAGAGATAGAAACAAGAACAGACGGTCAGGTAAAAATCGACTATTTCCCGGGAGGAAACCTGACTCCTGCCCCACAAATCTATGACGGCGTAGTAAACGGTCTTTCCGATATCGGAATGTCATGTTTTGCTTATACCGTAGGGCGTTTTCCCGTAAATGAACTGGTTGATTTACCCCACAAGTACCCCAACGGATGGGTGGCAACAAAGGTTGCCAATGATTATTACAATGAATTTAAACCCGCGGAAATGGATGAAACGCATCCGCTATATTTTCACGCTCACGGCCCCGGTGTAATCATCACCAAAGATAAAGCTGTGAGCAAACTGCAAGACTTTAACGGTTTGGTAATCCGTGCTACCGGCGTAGGGGCTAAGATAGTACAGGCTCTTGGTGCTCAGGCATACGGCGCCTCACAGGGTGAAACATACGAACTTTTATCAAAGGGAGTTGTCAATGGAAGTTTTACTCCCAGAGAAACCCTGAAAGGCTGGAATCATGCCGAGGTCACCAGATATGTAACCAACTGTTATCAACTGGGTTACACTACAGATATGTATGTTGTGATCAACCAAAACAAATGGGACAGCATGCCAAAAGATATACAGCAAGTATTTACCGAGGTTAGCGAGGAATGGATAGAGAAGCATGGCAAGGTATGGGATTATTATGATAAAGTTGCCATTGACTACTTCCTTGAGCTCGGCAGTGGCAGGGAAGTCATTGAAGTCGATAATGACGAAATGGCTACGTGGCTGGCAGCTGTTTCTCCGCTTGTTGATACTCATGTCGAGACACTTAACACAAGCGGTTTATCAGGAAATGAATATGAGCAGTATTTGCACGACAGGGTAGAATACTGGAGCGATAAATCACCTTCGATGGAAGAAAGCGTCGCTTGGGTTGAATCGGAGATTATCCCTTTAACCTAAACCACTGCGACATAAAGTAAGAAATAAAGGTTTAGAATATACTATTCCTGCCTGTGTCTGTAATATCGAGACATGGGCAGGAGGAGTTTTTGTTTTTATTATGGCTATTATAGAACGATTGGATAAATGGGCAAAATCAATAAGCAATTGGATAGTATGGATTGGCGGAGCAGGCGTGGTTTCAATGCTGGCTCTGACAGTTGCCGATATTATCGGAGTAAAGATTTTTAAAGCGCCCGTTCCGGGTGCCATTGAAATAGTAGCTTTTCTGGGTGTAATAATCACTGCTTTCGGTATGGCGTATACCCAGGCACAGCACGGCAATATCCAGGTAGAGTTCTTTGTTACCCGTTTACCGAAACGGGCTAGGGCTGCCTGTGGTGTTCTCACATCACTTTTGGGTTTTATCCTTTTTGCCCTGCTGGCATGGCAGAGCGTCAGATATGGAATCAATCTGCAACAAAGCGGTGAAGTGTCGATGACTTCGCGTATTCCTTTCTATCCGTTTGTTTATGCCATTGCTTTTTGCTGTATTCCGGTTTGTTTTGTATTAATAGTCGAGATGATGAAAAATATTATGAAAGTTGTAAATAGATAGATGGACCCCGTAGTTGCCGGTCTTGTAGGAATAATAATCCTTATCGTATTGTTTATACTGGGAATGCCGGTCGGTTTTGCCATGGCGTTTGTCGGCTTTGCAGGATTCAGTTATCTGGTTAGTCCTTCCGCCGGGCTTAATCTGCTTGCCAGAGATGTATTTACCAACCTGTCATCATATTCGCTGACGGTGATTCCGATGTTTCTGTTGATGGGTTCGATTGCTTTTGCTTCCGGAATCAGCACCCGGTTATACGCTGCCAGTCATACCTTACTGGGAAATGTGCGCGGCGGGCTGGCGATGGCAACCATTATGGCTTGTGCCGGGTTTGCCGCCATATGCGGTTCAACCAGCGCAACCGCTGCGGCTATGGGAAAAGTGGCGCTTCCGGAAATGAAGAAATACGGATATGCCGATTCACTGGCTACCGGCAGTGTGGCATCGGCCGGCAGCCTTGGTATTCTAATACCGCCCAGCACTATCTTTATTGTTTACGGTATTCTCACACAGCAATCCATCGGCAGTTTATTTTTAGCGGGAATATTGCCGGGAATACTTTTAGCCACTCTATTCGTTATTGTAGTGGCTGTTATGTGCCGCAGGAATCCGGCTTTAGCTCCGGCAGGGCAGTCAACCACTTTTAAAGAAAAACTGGCGGGCATATCCGGTGTTACCGAAATGATGCTGCTCTTCTTTCTGGTTATGGGTGGTCTTTTTGCCGGATGGTTCAGTCCCGTTCAAGCCGGCGCCGTAGGGGCAGCCGGGGCGTTGTTAATAGGAATTGCCAGACGTAATCTGTCATGGCAAGCATTAAAGGATGCCATTATAGAAACGGTAAAAGTAACCTGTGAGATAATGATTATTGTTACCGGTGCCATTATTTTAGGTCATTTCATAGCGGTTACTACCATACCTAATATGCTGTCCGGTTGGATATCCGGGCTCGGGTTGCCGGACGTTGCGGTTATTGCAATGATAATTCTGATGTATCTAATCGGCGGACTGTTTATGGATTCTCTGGCTATGATAACACTCACTATCCCGATAATTTATCCGCTGGTACTTGCTATGGGTTTTGACCCGATATGGTTTGGTGTTATTATTGTACTGGTAACGGAAATGGGTGTTATAACACCGCCGGTCGGTATAAATGTATATGTAATAAAGGGGATTACAAAGGGAATATCCCTGGAAACGATATTCAAAGGGATAATACCGTTCTTAATAGCGATAATTATTTGTGTGGCGTTGCTCTTGGCATTCCCCAAAATCGCTACATTTTTACCCGGTATAGCATCTTATTAACTACGCTTTCGGAGGCACTATAAATAATGACCATATCGGATATGCTTGCAAAAAATGCTAAATTGTATCCGGATGATGTAGCCCTGGTTGAATTGAAGCCCAGCCTGAATTACAGGTGTGAAATTACCTGGCGGGAATTCGATAACCGTTCCGATAAAATTGCCAATGCCCTCTATAATACGGGAATTCGTAAAGGCGATAAAGTCGTTCACCTGATGACCAACTCTATCGATTGGCTGGTGGCATATTTCGGCATAATACGCACGGGAGCCTGGGCGGTGCCGCTTAATTTCAGGTTTACCGCAAAGGATATTTTATACTGTACCCAAATTGCTGAGGCAAAGTCTTTTTTATTCGGGCAGGAATTTGCCGAACGCGTAAGTGAAATAAGAACGCAATTAACGGCCGTAAAAAAGTTTATATATATGGGCGATGACGCTCCCGAATGGGCGCAGACCATAGATGATTTTACTTTACAAGCTTCCGAAAACCCTCTGAATGTTGAATTGAATCCGGATGACCCCTGCGGATTGTATTTTACGTCCGGAACTACCGGGCAGCCGAAGCCGATACTGCTTACCCACAGAAACATGGAACATGCCGCTATTGTGGAGAGTATGCATCACGGCCAGACCAGAGATGACAATTTTATATTGATTCCTCCTTTATATCATACCGGAGCCAAGATGCACTGGTTCGGCAGTTTGTACAGCGGAAGCAGGGCAACGCTTCTGAGAGAAATCAAACCGGCTTATATTTTTGAGGCAGTTCACAATGAAAAGGGTACCGTAGTCTGGCTGCTGGTTCCCTGGGCACAGGATATACTGGTGGCTTTGGATACAGGAGAACTTAAAAAAGAGGATTATGAATTAGACCAGTGGCGTCTGATGCATATCGGAGCGCAACCGGTCCCTGAAAGCCTGATAAAGCACTGGAAGACCTATTTCCCTGATATGCTTTACGATACCAATTACGGACTCAGTGAATCGACCGGGCCGGGATGTGTTCATCTGGGCGTTGAAAATATTCATAAGGTAGGCGCTATCGGTAAACCCGGTTACGGCTGGCAGGTTCGCATTGTGGATGACAATGACAACGATGTTCCTCCCGGTACGGTCGGGGAGCTGCTGGTAAAAGGCAACGGGTTAATGAAGGAGTACTACAAAAATCCGCAAAAAACTGCCGAAGTATTAAAGGACGGGTGGCTACATACCGGAGACCTGGCAAAAACGGATGAAGACGGTTTTATATGGTACGTAGACAGAAAAAAGGACTTAATTATAACCGGTGGTGAGAATATCTTTCCGATAGAGGTGGAAGAAATTTTGCTTTATAATCCGAAAGTATACGATGCGGCTTTAATCGGTATTCCGGATATCAGGCTCGGGGAAATTGCAGTCGCTGTAATCGACCCGAAACCGGGAGCAGGGATTACCACTGAAGAAATTGAAGCTTACTGTATAGAGAAGCTGCCGAAATATAAACGGCCGAAAATAGTAGTTTTTGATAAAGTGCCGCGCAATCCGACCGGCAAGATTGAAAAGGTCAAACTGAGAGAAAAATATAAAGACCTAAAGTGGGTTCGTTAACCCATAAGGTGAATAATCGGCTTTAGGAATAGCCGGACAATTTAATTGTTAAATTAGCTTCAAAACCCAATGTTATAAATTTTGTAGGACCTTAATGGAGGTAAACTTGCCTTGGATAAAAAAACTTTTGGGCCGAGTACTTTCGTATTCCCTGAGCCGGTATTTTTAGTTGGTGTAAATGTTGACGGAAAACCGAATTTTATGACGGCTGCCTGGGGTGGAATGGCATGCGGCGCCCCTCCGATGCTGACGGTGGCTATACGGCATCAGAGATATACTATTAAGGGGATTAAACCAGGCGGCAATTTTTCGATAAATATTCCAAGTGAACAATTAGTAGAAGAGGCAGATTTATGCGGTATCATATCCGGGGCGAATGCCGATAAGGTTGCAGCCTGCGATTTTGATGTTTTTTACGGAAAACTCGAAAATGCTCCGCTTATTCGTCAATGCCCGGTAAACCTTGAATGTAAAATCGTACATATGCTCAATTTGGGCAGCCATATATTGGTTATCGGTAGTATCGAAGAGACACATGTTACCGAGGATTGTCTTACCGAGGGCGTTCCGGATGTGGAAAAAATTAAACCGATATTATATTCAAGAGGCACCACTGCAAAATATTACGGATACGGAAGGCCTGTCGGAGACGCCTTCAATATAGGCAACAATATCAATCATCAATAAGGCAGAAGGGTTGTTTTGTAGGCTTAAATGTAGCTAAACAACTGATATATGGGGTATAATCTAGCAGAGGTAATTTAAAATAATATGACTGACTGGCAACTGACGGCGACCACTATATTTTGTGAAGATATGAATGACGAAGTAACCATAATTGTTTACAAGGATAGTAAGACCAGGTGTACCGGTTATGACTTCTTTACCAAAATGAGTGCCGACCCGAAAGAGAAAAAAGCTTTAAATGGGCTCAAATGCTATGGACCCGTTTGTAACAGGGTATCGGCGTATAAAGAAAAAATATTCTCGGAAGAAGAAAACAGTACGGAATTATAAAAAGGGAAAACGGGTTTGGATAATCCAGTAAAGGAAAAAAAAGTTGTAATTAAAGCGGACAAACTCTCGCTATCATTCGGGGGGGTTCGTTCTCTGATAGACGTTAGTGTCGATATAAAAGAAAACGAAATACTGGCAATTATAGGCCCTAACGGCGCCGGAAAAACCAGCTTTTTAAATTGCCTGAACGGTTTCTATAAACCGCAGAGCGGAACAATTACATTTAATGGACAGGATATCACACATATACGTCCCGATAAAGCCGCCAAGATGGGTTTGGCGCGCACGTTTCAGAACATCGAACTGTATACCGGTTTAAGCACCCTCGATAATCTTATGGCTGCCCGGCATGTACTTATGAATCAGAACGTTTTCAGCAGCGCTTTATACTTCGGGCCGTCGCATACGGAAGAAATTAAGCATCGCAGGACCGTTGAAGATATTATCGACTTTTTAGAAATAGAATCGATTCGCCAGCAGGTGGTTGGCTCTCTTCCGTACGGTATGCGTAAGAGGGTGGAACTCGGCAGGGCACTGGCTCTGGAGCCGAAGGTTTTGCTATTGGATGAACCGATGGCAGGTATGAACCTGGAGGAAAAAGAGGACATTGCCCGTTTTATCATCGATATTTTCGAGGGGCAGGGTGAAACCTATCCCGATACTCCGGTATTAAGAGACGGAGTGAACTGCATCGTACTGATCGAGCACGATATGGGTGTTGTAATGGACATAGCTGATAGAATCGTAGTGCTGGATTTCGGGCGTAAAATCGCCGAAGGAACGCCCGAGGAAATAAGTAAAAACCCCGATGTCATTGCGGCTTATCTGGGGGCGGGCAAGTAACTCGTCCATTTTCTTTTAAGAGCGTTAAGGTCTGCGGTAATTCCCCTTTTTCGAATAATAAGCCTATTTATAACCAAAATCCCTCTTAATCAGGCTGTCCGAAAATAGATGTTT
>DIKD01000014.1 GCA_002421585.1 Dehalococcoidia bacterium UBA5627 | reverse complement strand
GCTGTGGGGCATTACGGGAAAGGGAGCCACCCCACTCCAGGTTACGGACGAGGCCGCTTTCATCCCCCAGCAAGCTGAGGGGTATTCAGCGGAGATTTTATAAATCACTATAGGGAGAATTGATTCCGTTCTTGATCAGAATGGCATGAATCTTGTTTTTAACTTTAGTTCTTATCCTCACCATAGAGGCACGATACCTTAACAATTCTCTTAAATCCCTGATTTCCGGTGGCGCTATGTATGCCCTGGGGATAAGGTCTGCTCGCAGTAATTGTGCCAGCGTTGTAGCATCTATTTTATCCGTCTTGACCTTGGCAGAAGCTATCGCTTTTGTTCTTAATGGATGTGCTATTACCACTTCGTCTACCATCCCTTCTAACAAGTCATGAATATAATACCAATTGCAAGTAGATTCGATTACTGCTTTGGTATTACTTCCCGATGCTTCCCGGAAAACTTCCTTGAATGCTTCGATACTGTTGTCGATTTTACCTTGATTCATTACATTTCCCTGTTCATCCACCATTGTGTAAGTACTGTACTTTTTGTGAATATCTATGTCATAATATTGCACTGCTGGGGTTCCTCCTTTTACAGTTCTTGCTCCATAGAGAGCTCTTTTATTTTAGGACACCTATCTTCGGATAGCTAAGCCTGTTGACTGAGCAGAGGCCCCCAGCCTTTTCATTACATCAAGACCATCCTGCTGGCGCACAGCGGGCACGGCCATTTCGACCTTGCCTCCTATGATGCTTACCTTGCCGGCAAGCCGGAAGATTATGACTATCCGGCAGAGAAGGTCAAGGAAGCCTTAGAACACCTGCCACAATTACCCAAGTTTTAGTTTTTTAACAAAAACATCGCCCTCTCTATGCGAGAGGGCGATGAATGATTTCAGAATTACAGGAAGTTATACGGCAAAAGCCGGTAATTACTCGGTTCGCAGCGCCTCGACTGCCTGTTTTTTCGATGCCATAATTGCCGGAATGTGGCCGCCGATGACGGTTAGCAGCGTGCTGATAGCAACCAGTATCAGGGCATGCTCCACCTGTAAATTAGATACCCCTTCGAGACTGGTCAAATTATACAGAATGACATTGATGGGAATGGTTAAAAGCCAGGCAATCGCAATTCCCAATGCTCCGGAGAATATTCCCAGGATAAATGTTTCGGCATCGAATACGCGGGTAATATCCTTTTTCCTGGCGCCAAGCGCGCGCAGAATACCGATTTCTTTCGTGCGTTCCAGTACGGATGTGTAGGTAATGATACTTATCATTATCAGGCTGACGACAAGCGAAATAGCGGCAAATGCAACCAACACAATAGTGATACCGTTCATTATACCGCCCGTCATATCCGAAATCGCCTTTGACAGATCGGTATAAATGACTTGGTCGTCAATATCCCTGCCTTCGTTATAGGCATCGAGATAAGCGATTACCGCATCTTTATCTTCGAAATTTTCAGGATACATCATCACCATATAAGGAGTGGCATTGCCGCCGAGATATGATAAAAGGGTCGCCTTCGATTCTTCGTCGATATCTTCCATTGTCATGACATTCTTATCGCTCTGCTCCTGTGCTTTCACAATATCGGAATTCATGGCATTGTCGATAACTAGCTGGGAAAGCGCATCACTGTATGCTATGCCTGTTCCGAGAAGCGCCACGGAGGAATCCTGGCTGGCGCGAACAATTCCGGCAATTTTCAAAGTAATACTGTCTTCGGAAGCATACATACCGGCATAATCCTGCCCGGGAAGATAGGTTCCGTATTCTGTTCGTACATAATAATCGTTATTGGATATGAGCTTAAATTCGGTTCCGACAATATCGTCGAACTTGATTGATTCTACGTCTTCGACATCGAATCCCGCTGCTTTGAGTATGTTCATATCTATGCGGTTTTTAGAGTCGATGACAAGTACCAGGTCGGTGGCGCTTTCCGGATATGAACCCGCAAGAAGTTCATAATTCTCTACCAGATAAGACTCATCCCCCTCTTTCAGCTTCTCCGGATAGGATGCCATTCCCATTCCTTCCATGCTGGTTATATTAGACATGTTCTCCATGCTCGCGCCGGCCATGGAAGAAAACCAACTGGAAAAGGCAACAGGGGTAACCGTGCCGGCAACATCACGCAGCAAATTCATTGATACTATCCTGACATACCCGATGCTGTCACATATTTCCGGGTCGATGGACTCCAAATATTTGATGTATTCATCGGTGAAAATATTGGTATGCACGATACTATTTGCAGACGGGTCGTAAAGATAAACCTCATCGGAATCGACGTATTCAGACGTTCTTTCGACCATTCCATACATATTTTCATACATACTGGCTAAACTCTCGTCATTAAGTTCGGCGGATGTCTGTGAAATAAGAATCGGGAATTTCCCCATCGTATCGCTTTGAAAATAGTCTATCTGGGTTTGAAATCCCGTAGAAAGACTTAGAATGACCGCTATTCCGATGATTCCGATACTGGAGGCAAAGGAAGTTAAAAAGGTCCTCCCCTTTTTTGTCCGTATATTGTTAAAAGAGAGTTTTAACGCCGCTAAAAAACTCATGCTTGTTTTTTTCAAGCTGAAGCTTTCCGGTTTTAATACCTCACGGTAGGGATTACTATCGGAAATTATTTTACCGTCCTGAAAACGGATTATCCTGTCGGCATATTTTTCGGCAATATCGGGATTATGTGTAACCACGATAACCAGCCGTTCCAAGGACAATTCTTTTATTAAATCCATGATCTGGGTACTGGTAGTAGTATCCAGGGCGCCTGTCGGTTCATCGCATAGCAGGATTTCAGGGTCGTTGGCAAGGGCACGGGCAATAGCGACACGCTGCATTTGCCCGCCCGATAGCTGGTTTGGCTTCTTATGCAGGTGCTCTTTCAACCCTACCTGCTCCAAAACCTGCAATGCCCTCCTGCGTTTTTCCTTTGCAGAAACGCCGCTGAGTGTCATACCAAGCACTACATTGTCGATAATTCCCAGATGAGTAATCAGGTTATAGGTCTGAAATACAAAACCCACCGAATTATTGCGATAAGCGTCCCATTCCTTATCGTTAAAATCCGACGTCTTCTTGCCCTTGATGGTCAATTCCCCGGAATCATAGCGGTCGAGCCCCCCGATAATATTAAGACAGGTGGTTTTGCCAGAGCCGCTTATGCCGAGAATGGCAACAAACTCCTTCTCCCGAAAGGCGACACTGATATCGTCGAGCGCCCTTGTCTCGATACCTCCGACGTGATACGTCTTTTTTATGTTTTTAAGTTCAAGCATGTTACTTACTCCTTATTTTTTATAAAACCGCGCTTGAGCAATTCAAGCTCTTTTTTGTAATTTTTCTTTATATTTTCGTAGTCCGAAGGATTCGTAAACACTTCAGTGATTGTATTCCCGCAAACGGAAAAAAGAATTTGCAGCATATTGTCGAAATCGTCTTTTTCCCGCAAATCGAGCATATCTAAGTTAATAAAATGATTCAATTCTTTAATTTCTTCCGTTCCGCTGACCCTCTTAGGTATTTTAAGATAAAACCCCGCGATGATCTTGATATCGGCAAACAGGTTCTTGCAAAAATTATCCTCGCTCCCATCCATTGCGAAATCGATGATATAATCCAGAATTTCATAAAACATGCCGAATATATCTCCGTTATTCGCTTTCAGATAATCCTTCATATAGGACAGCAACTGTTTCCTGTAATCAAGAAGAATAAATCCCAGCATATCATTTTTGTCGACAAAATATTGGTAAAAGCTTCCCCTGGGAATTTCCGCCGCATGCACTATCTGGTTAATCGATACTTTATCAAACGGAACCCTTGAAAGCTCATTTTTGATAGCACAAATCAATTTCCTCCTTTTTTCTTCCATTAAATTATAAAATGTGGTTGTCGGCATAATACTCCTCATTAATGACATATTGTCATATGACAACCTGTCATTTTGTATTATATATTGACAGCATGGCTCCTGTCAAACTAATGAAAAGTAAAATCTCGTATTACTTGCAGTAGAAAATATCAATTAAACTGAGAAAACACCTGCTAAAATACAAAACAGTGGCAATTCCTTGAAATTGCCACTGTTTGCCGTCTAATACAATGCTACGGTATTAATCGATATGGAGATTCCTAAACCTTTGAAGCTATATCCTTCGCCCAGTTGCGGATAACTTCCCAGTCACGGGTGTCGTAGCGCCCCGGACTGACCTCTTTGAAACCGGCTTCTTTGATTTTTATCTTAAACGGAGACATTGTTTTTCGGAAGATAAAAGACATCTTGTTAAAATCCCACACGCCGCCGAATATAACCTTAGATATCGGATTCAGACCATAATTCGTCGCCTTGTCTTCCAGATACTGCTTATTTATCTTTTCCAGTTCTTCATTATTTTTATCGTATTTCATCAACGCTTCGGCGGCGGAGGAGACGAAGATAGCCGTTTTCTTTTGCGACAGCTCCTTTTTATACTTCTTCAAGAAATCCTCCGCCGCGCCGGTCCATTTTCCCATCTGCATACCGCTGCCGACAATGGCCATATCATAAACTGAAATATCCTTGACCCTTTCTTTGCCGGCGTTAATAACAGTGGTATCCAGACCCGACTCGCTAAGTACTTTGTTTATTTCTTGCGATGTGCTTTCAGTAGCCCCGTAACGCGTTCCGTAAACGATTAGAACCTTTTTCGACATCTTTATCTCCTTTTTTAGAGTGGCGACCTGAAAAAACTTACCCGGCGGCTTTGGTTTTAACTCCGCTAAGTATCCAGTAAATAATAATACTGATGATTGCCGCAAAGAAACACCAGACAGAGGTCAGATACTGGGCAAAGAAGATTCCGGTTACGATACATGATATTGCAATCATTATGCCGAATACCCACATCCGCCTGACGG
>DIKD01000046.1 GCA_002421585.1 Dehalococcoidia bacterium UBA5627 | reverse complement strand
CGCTTTGTTTCATTCCAAGCAGGTTACCGGCCCCCCTGATTTCAAGGTCCTTCATAGCAATGCTTGTACCGGCGCCCAGTTCTGTAGCTTCATAGATAACGTTCAGACGCTGGCGGGCTTCTTCCGTGATATTCTTACCTTTATCGTATAGAAAATAAGCATACGCAAGGTTAGACCCCCTCCCCACCCTACCCCTTAACTGGTAGAGCTGAGTCAGCCCGAACTTGTCGGCTTGATTGACAATTAGAGTATTGGCATTTGGAACATCAAGCCCGGATTCAATAATGGTAGTACAGACAAGTACGTCTATATCACCGCGCGTGAAATCGGTCATTACATTTTCCAGTTCATTTTCTGCCATACGTCCGTGCGCCACTGCAATCCTGACAGAGGGTAACAGTTCTCTGACCTTCTCCGCTACCATACGTATACTCTGCACACGGTTATGTACGAAAAAGACCTGACCGTCACGCTCCAGTTCTTTCATAATGGCTTCTTTTACCAGTTGCCCTTCATATTCGGCGACATAAGTTCTTACCGGCAATCTCTCTTCAGGAGGAGTTTCGATAACGCTCATATCCCTCACCCCCACCAGCGACATATGCAGTGTACGCGGAATAGGTGTAGCGCTCATTGCAAGCACGTCCACTTCTTTCCTGATATTTTTCAAATACTCTTTATGATTTACACCAAAGCGTTGCTCTTCATCAATGATTAAAAGCCCGAGGTCTTTAAAGACAACATCTTTCTGTAACAGGCGATGAGTACCGATGCATATATCAACCTTACCTTCGGCAAGTTTTTCAATAATCTCCTTCTGTTGTTTATGTGTGCGAAAACGGCTCAAAACTTCCACGCTGATAGGAAACGCCTTCAACCGCTGGGTGAAAGTGGCATAATGCTGTTCGGCAAGCACTGTCGTCGGGACCAGCACCGCTACCTGTTTATTATCCATAATCGCTTTGAAAGCCGCTCGCAACGCTACTTCCGTTTTTCCGTAACCCACATCCCCCATAATAAGTCTATCCATCGGTTTCGCTTTAGACATATCGGTTTTAACTTCATCCTGAACTATTATCTGGTCCGGAGTCTCCACATAGGGAAAGGCGGCTTCCATTTCCTGCTGCCAGACGGTATCGGGGGAAAAAGCAAAGCCGGAAGCCGCTTCTCTTGCCGCATACAATTCCAATAACTCTTCCGCAACTTCTTCGACTGATTTCTGTGCTTTCTTCTTTGCCCTTGCCCAATCCTGAGTGCCCAAACGATTGAGCACCGGTGTTTTATCACTGCCGCCAATGTAACGCCCGACACGGTCTATCTGGTCGACCGGAACATACAACCTGTCACCCTCGGCATATTGTAAAACCATATACTCGATGGAGGAAGCTCCCATTCTTGTAATTCCTGTAAACTTGGCGATGCCATGTTCGATGTGTACCACATAATCGCCGGGCTTGATATCTTCATAGAGTTTAACTTTAGCTACCGGACGTTTTTTTACAAACCTTCTCTGTTTGATAAACCCGAATACTTCGCTATCGGTAAAGAGAAAACTATTCCCGTTCATTATCCAGCCATCGGTTACAGCACCACCGGCTATCGATATTTCTCCGAATCCGGGAGTGGCATCTTGTTTTTCGTCAAGATTAACGCTAAAGATATCTTCCTCTTCCAACAACTCGGATAGACGTTTTGCCTGGTGAGTAACTACGATAACTCTATTATTCGATGACAGCAGACCTTTTACCTCGTCTGCAAAATCCGGCAGTTTGCCGCCAAAATCCTTTGCAGGCGAAAAATCAAGACGGAATACCTCCCCCCATGAACTCAGACTCATTTTTTGTCTTTTATTAAGGCGCAATTGTATATCATCGATAGAGAAATACGACGAGGGATACCCGTGAGGCAAGTCATGGTTTGTCAATTTATCCTGTTTAAGCTGTCCTGCTTCGGCATCCAAATGCTCCATTGTTTGACTTATATTTTGTTGTTCATCCAGAATAATAAGTGAGTTCTCGGAGATATAATCCAAAACATTGCCGGCATTGAATAATGGGGCATAAAACTGTTTTTCTGCCGGTATCCCCCCCTCTAAAAAGATATTCAAATCCTGCCTGTATTGTCTTTTAACATCGGCACTGCAACCGGATAAATCGATTGCGTCGATTATTCTCTTAAGCTCGGATTTTTCCATCAAAAACGGGGCTATCAGTTCCGTTGCCAGCCCTATTTCAATACTTGATATAGACTCCTGTGAGCGCTGGGTTTGCGGGTCGAATAGACGCAAACTGTCTATGGTGTTGCCCATAAACTCCAATCTGACCGGTTTTTCCGACGTCAGAGGATAGATGTCAAGAATGCCACCACGATGGCTCATACTACCCGGTAGTTCAACGATGCTCTCGCTCTTATAACCAAGCGACTGCCACTTTTTTAACAGTTCATAGGGTTCAATCTGCATTCCGAGTTTAATAGTATTATATGACGCTTTGAAATCTTCTAAAGCGGTAACTTTCTGCATCAATGATTGCGTTGACATTATAACAAGCGGGGCGGGCTTGTTCTTATCGTATTTTAACAGACCGGAAAGCACGCGGATTCTTTCGGTTTCATTGAAATTGTCGGACGATACCCTTTGATATGGAAGCCTGTCCGGTTCCGGGAAGAGGTCTATATTGCTATCCGAGCCGCACCAGGCAACTATCTGTTCTTTTAATCTGCCGGCATTATCCGCCTTGGCAGTTATTACAATTATCGGCATTTTTAAATCGCGATACAGAGCAGCTATCAGATAAGGCTTGGCAGCGTTAATAACCGCAACTTCTCCCATTTCCCGCTGTTTATCAATTCTTTCCAGCAGATTACTGTAAGCGGGCATTTCCGATATAAGACCAAGTAAACTCTTCAAATTATTTTCCTTTTTCCAAACGCCTTTAGGGCTAGTCGTAACGAACTAGCCCGTTGGATAAATTGTAACATACCGCAGTCGCTTGTCCAACTTGGCGCGCATTGCTATAATGATTGCAATATTACGGATACTATAATGAAGAACTCATTTTTACCGCATAAAAGAATAGTCATTAAACTTGGTTCCAACCTGCTTACAAACGGCGGAGATTGTCTTGATGTCGAAATGATGTCATCACTGGTATCGCAGATTGCAGCATTACACAAAAAGGGCCTGGAGATAATTGTAGTTTCATCCGGCGCCATTGCTGCCGGAAGACACAAGCTGGGGAAAGCCAACGGAATAAAGGGCATCCCCTATAAACAGGTATTGGCAGCCGTCGGGCAGGCGCGATTGATGAATATTTATGAGCAGCTTTTCGACAGGCACGATATCGTTACAGCGCAAGCCCTGCTGACTAAAGCAGACCTCTCGGACAGAGCCGGATATCTGAATGCCCGTAATACTATCTTAAATCTATTGGAGTTAGATATAATCGGAATAATCAACGAAAACGACGTAGTGGCTATCGACGAATTGCACGAAGCCAAATTCGGTGATAACGATAACCTTTCGGCAATGGTAGCCAATTTGATTGATGCCGACCTGCTAGTGATACTGACAGACATAGCCGGTTTGTATACCTGCGACCCGCGCTGTAAC
>DIKD01000008.1 GCA_002421585.1 Dehalococcoidia bacterium UBA5627 | reverse complement strand
TTGATATTACCTACAGTTATGAAAATAAGCCTTTAGGTACCGCAGGCGCTCTTAAGAATGCAGAGCGACTTCTCGATGACAGGTTCTTTACAATTTATGGCGATTCCTATGTTTCCTTGGATTTTTCCGATGTATGGGGTTATTTCCAATCGAGGAATAAGCTTGCTCTTATGACTGTCTATAAAAATAATAACCTTTTTGATACCAGCAACACTGTTATAAGAGACAGCCTCGTGTTAAAATACAACAAGCACGAAAAAGCAGCCGATATGAATTATATAGAATACGGGGTAAACATTTTTCGAAAGGATGTACTGTCCGGAATTCCCGAAGACCGATTTTATGAACTGGGAGATGTTTTTACACCCCTGATTGAGGATGAACAATTGCTGGCATACGAGGTAACAGAACGTTTTTATGAAATAGGCTCCCTAAACGGACTGACGGATTTTAAAACGTATATAGGAGGAAAGTAAATGATACTATCCAGAGCCCCCATGAGAATCACTCTTGGTGGTGGTGGAACAGACCTGCCCTCCTATTACTCCAAATACGGAGGATTTTTGATAGCTGGAGCTATCGATAAATACTGCAACATAACCGCACATAAGAGATTCTACGACAGCATACGCTTAAGCTATTCCGAAACAGAAATAGTAAACGACATATCGGAAATAAAACACCGCATTTTCCGTACAGCCCTGGAACTGGTGGGGATAAACCACAGCATTGAACTATTTTCCGCTGCAGACGTTCCCTCCGGTTGCGGACTGGGTTCTTCATCCAGTTTTACCGTTGCTTTACTCCATGCACTGCATGTATATAATAAAGACTATACAACTCAAAAAAGACTTGCTGAGGAAGCCTGTCATATCGAGATAGATTTAATGAAAGAACCGATCGGTAAGCAGGACCAGTATATGGCTGCATTCGGGGGTCTTACCTGTCTTACTTTCGAAAAAGACGGAACCGTAACAATTGAACCTCTATCAATTTCAGATGACAATATTGATGAACTCGAAGGCCGGCTATTGCTGTTTTTTACAGGCAAAGAAAGAAGCGCATCTGATATACTTTGCGAACAGGATAATAAATCAAAACAGGATGACCCGTCGATGATTGACAACCTGCACCGGATAAAGGATATCGGCTTTCAAACTAAAAAATATCTTGAGTGCGGTAATCTGGATATGCTTGGCGAATTGATGAATGCCCATTGGGAGCTCAAAAAGAAGCGTTCCGGTAAAATATCCGACCCTCATATCGATGAGTGCTATGAACTGGCACGTAAAAACGGGGCTATCGGCGGTAAATTAATAGGAGCCGGCGGCGGCGGTTTTCTGCTTTTCTATTGTGAAAACGGATACAAAAAAAGATTGATACAATGCATGGAAAGCGCAGGGCTCCGATGGGAAAAATTCCATTTCGATTTTGACGGCACAAAAATTCTGACAAACACCTCAATGAGGTGCAGATGAATTATACGGATGGCCATTTAAAAGAAGCGGCGAAAATAGCCGAGTTGCTGAACCGAAAAAGTATCGATGATATGGTTGATATTATTTGTTCCATTCGCCAAAAAGGCGGAAGGTTATTCTTCTTGGGAGTCGGCGGCGGCGCCGGTAATGCCACACATGCCGTAAACGATTTCAGAAAAATAGCCGGCATCGAGTCTTATTCCCCACTAGATAATGTCTCCGAACTGACCGCCCGCATAAACGATGACGGATGGGAAGGGGCTTTTGTAGAATGGTTAAAGATAAGCCGTCTGAACAACAACGACGGCATCTTTATTTTTTCAGTCGGGGGCGGAAACGAAGAAAAAGGAGTCAGTGTAAACCTTGTGCGTGCTCTTCAATACGCTAAACAAACCGGGGCAAAAATACTGGGTATCGTTGGACGTGACGGCGGCTATACCGCCCAAGTTGCCGATGGCTGTGTGATTATTCCCACTGTGAACACAACTTCGGTTACTCCGCACACTGAAGCATTTCAGGCTGTTGTCTGGCACCTGATTGTTTCACACCCGAAGCTGAAGGCGACAGAAATGAAGTGGGAGTCTGTAAAATAAAAAAGGGTAAATTAGGTATGGAAAAAGCCGTATTTCTTGACCGCGACGGCGTTATAAATGAACTTATCTACCACCAGGAACAGGGAATTATCGATTCTCCGTTTACTGTTGACCAGCTGCAGATTATTTGCGGCGTGCCGGAAGCCGTTGCACTGTTTCGTAAAGCAGGATACAAGGTCATCGTTGTTTCAAATCAACCCGGCGTCGCCAAAAAGCACATGTCAAAAAAAACATTCGAGGCAATACGCCAACGGCTTGTCGACCAACTTATCAGCAAGGATGCCAACGTCGATGCCGAATACTACTGTTTGCATCATCCGCAGGCAAAAGTCCCCGAACTTAAGAAAGTCTGTGATTGCCGCAAACCAAAACCGGGTCTTATAATAAAAGCAGCCGGTGAACTGGATATCGACATTTCCAAATCATGGATGGTAGGTGACGGGCTTACCGATATTCAAGCCGGGAAAAGCGCCGGTTGTAAAACCATACTTATCGGAAAGGAAAAATGCGAATTATGCCGGCGAATGGAGCAGGAAAACGCAAAGCCGGATTTCATTTGCGAAAACCTGTTACAGGCGGCTTCTGTAATAAAAAATGGAGCTAAACCTTAAAACAACTTTTGTGGAGGACATACAATGGAAATCTTTTTAGACTCGGCAAATTTGAACGAAATTCAGAAATGGACGGATATGGGCATAATCGACGGTGTAACCACCAATCCTTCCATTATGTTAAAAGACGGCGCTTACAACATTGAAACACGCGCCAAAGAAATTGCCAAATTGATATCTCCTAACCCCCTTTCCGTAGAGGTAACCACCAACGACCTGGCCGAAATGGTTTCTCAGGCAAAAAAATTCGACTCCTGGGCACAGAACATTGCCATTAAAATTCCCCAAATCAATCAGGACGGGGTGCCCTGTTACGGGGTTATCAAGCAGCTTGAGGAAGCCGGGATTATGGTTAACGCCACAGCCGCGCTTTCCATCGGACAGGTAATGCTGGCAGCCAAATCCGGAGCAACCTATATCAGTATCTTTGCCGGCAGGATTTCCGACGAAGGTGGTGATTCAGCTGCCGTCATTGCCAACTCGGCTGACTGGCTGGAGCGCTGGGATTACAAGAGTAAAATTATTGTCGGCAGTATCCGCTCGGTAGGAGATGTCATTTCCGCCGCTTTAGCGGGAGCACACATTGTAACAACTCCACCGGCAATGCTTGCAAAAATGGCAGACCATCAATACACACGTGAAACAGTAAAACAGTTTGTAACGGACGCCAAAAAAGCTATGGATATGCTTGATGAAGGACAGTAGCTAGTAGATGAGTTTGGAAAGGCCCCCCAACTGCCCGCCGGTATCGGTGATCATCTGCACATTAAATGAAGCGGAAAACCTGCCGCACGTTTTACCCAAGATTCCGGATTGGGTAGATGAAATCCTTCTGGTGGACGGCAATTCGACTGATAATACGATTGAAGTGGCGAAGAAACTTAAGCCATATATCAAGATAGTTACCCAGCCGGGCAAGGGAAAGGGAGATGCCCTGAAATTCGGGATTGCACAGGCTGAGGGAGATATTATTGTTACAATGGATGCGGATGGCTCCACTGACCCATTCGATTTACCAAAATATATTGAACCCTTAACCAACGGTTATGATTTTGCAAAAGGCTCCAGATTCTTAAATGCCAGCCCCAAAATGCCGCTCTATCATAAGTTTGGCAACTGGGTCTTAACCAAAACATCCAATATACTATTCGGCACAAAATATACCGATGTTTGCTCCGGCTACAATGCAATCAGGAAAGAGGACTTTCTTAAATTGAACCTGCACTATGACGGATTTGAAATGGAGCAGGAAATGGTTGTTAAAGCCAAAAAAGCCGGGCTAAAGGTGGTAGAAATCCGTCAAATAGACAAAGGTCGTATTGCCAACATCAGTAAAGTATCCAGCTTCAAACAAGGTTTTACCGATTTTTTTATTATAATTAAGGAACGCTTTTAATTTTTACGTACAGCTCGGTTTAAACTTAAATAGTCTATTATCAATCGACATAGTACGTTCTAAAAAGGATTTAGCAATAGTGAATAACCCGTTAAAAATTGCCGTAATTGGAATGGGGAAAATGGGCTTACTGCATGCCAGCCTGGTTAACAGCATTCCGGGCGCGTCGCTTGTGGCTATTTATGATAAAAGTGCATTGATGAAGAGATTTTTGGGCAAAGCTATCGACAACGTTTTAATAACCGATAGATATGATAAGTTTGCCTCTTATAAATATGACGCGGTCTATGTAACCACCCCCATCCCCAGCCACTACTCTGTTGCAGAGAACCTGTATAAAAACGACATTACCAAAAATGTTTTTGTGGAAAAAACATTGACATCGAATTATCAACATTCAGAACTTTTATGTCAACTGGCAAAAACCAACTGTGGAATAAGTATGGTAGGTTATATGTGCAGGTTTGCCCCCACTTACCAAAAAGCACAAGCTTTACTGAAGGAAAATGAGATAGGCGAAGTAACAGCTTTTAAGGCTTACGCCTACGCTTCAGATTTTGCAAAAAGTGAAGGCAAAGCCCTACCGGTTAAGGGCGGCGCTACCAGGGACCTGGGCGCTCATATTATCGATTTAAGTTTATGGTTATTCGGAGACCTTGAATTGACATCCGTTGAATATGATGAGGATTTTGTAAACGGCGTCGATAACGGTTCCTGTTTTAAGGCAAAAAGCTCATCAGGGATAAGCGGTGATTTTGATATTTCCTGGGCTAAAGAAGGATACCGACTGCCCGAATTCGGTTTAATAATTACCGGCACGAATGGCATTATTTCTGTAAACTCCGACCGCATTAAAATTGAAAATAATTCCGGCGAATGCAAGGAACTGCACAGGCAGGACTTAAACGACAATGCCCCGTTTTTACTGGCAGCTTCCGAGTACTATCGCGAGGATGAGCATTTTATCAATGCGGTCATAAAAGGCGAAAACGCCCAACCGGATTTTTCGGAGGCGGCAAAAGTGGATTATTTAATCGAACAGGTCGAAAAGGGAAAACAATAGTTATATTATGCAAAGTCACAAATTACTGCTGGTAGGTGATAATCCCTTTCACGGGGTTAGTCACCTGTCTCAAAGCAGAGCGCGCAGCAGGGATAGCAAAATCTGCAATCCGGACTATTGCGCGGAATTGATTAAAATTGCCACAGAAAACGGCGCAGATGGATTTATGTTTTCCGTAAGCGACTTTACACTTGATATAGTTAGCTCGCTATCCGAAAAAGGAGTGTCCGCCGGATTATACGCTATCGCCCCTGCCGCCTCGGATTATGTCAGGCTTGCTTCAAGGTTGGGAACCCCAGGTATGGCAATTCATTTAGCCAGGCAGATAATAGCATCGGGCAATCTTAAAGCGGTATTTAACGGTTTCAAAGGCGTGGTATTCCGGAACCCTGCCGCTTTAATGAAAGCCTACTTATATTATGAGATATTTCGGATACGCAACGCTGCAAAATCAAAACAAGCGCCCTACTGTTTTTTACTGCATGAAATCATTACCGAAATGGCGCTGGCATTGAAACTCGAATGGTTATTCAAATCGTTTGTTGAGTTTATGCTGGATATGAAAATCAAGCCCGGCTTCGAGACACGCAATTCGCCGATACTTATAGACACTTTATTAAAGCTCGGAATAGATGTAACACAAGTGGTCATAGTAGCTCCTTATAATAAAATCGGGTTCCAGATGAATCCTTCCAAAGAGGAGTGCGAAAAAGCCTTGGCAGATATTCCTCTTACAGAAGTAATCGCTATGAGCATCCTTGCCGGCGGTTATATAAAACCGGCAGAGGCAATCGATTATATTAACGGGGTTTCTCAATTAAAGGGTGTGGTAGTCGGTATATCACGCGAACAGCATGCCAGAGACTTCAAGATATTCAGAGAAGCTTTGGACGGTGGAATACAATGAGCACAAACTGTAATTTATCGCTATCGCTGGTCATAACTTCGTACACTACGGAGCGGTTGAATGATATATACGAACTGCTTGACTCCGTCAAAGAGCAGACTTATCAAAATATGGAAACTATTTTTGTGGTCGAGCGTTCTGATGAATTGCGCGATAAACTTAATGATTATATTAAAGAAAACCAAATCGAAAGAATCCGCGTTGTTTTTAGCGACAAAAAGCTGGGGCTATCTATGGCAAGAAATCTCGGCATCGAAAACGCCAAAGGTGATATTATCGGTTTTGTAGATGATGATGTCGTTTTATTCCCCGACTGGGCTGAAGAAATGGTAAAGGCTTTTGATAGCGATTCCATCATTGGAGTTACCGGCGCTGCCTTTCCGTTGTGGGAAAATGATTCATTAAAATGGTTGCCGGAATCAATGTATTGGTTAATCAGTTGTACCGGCTGGACAGGGTGGAAAGAAAAGAGAAAGGTCAGAGGCGCATTTGGTGCAAATATGGCATTTCGAGCAGATGCCTTTGGTGCAGGGAATAAATTTTCGCCGGATACGGGATATACCGGGGGGTTTCGTCATCAACCGATATCCGATGACCTTGAATATTCTCTCAGAATAAGAAGAGAAACAAAAAAGGATATCTTTTATACGCCATTTGCACAGGTATGGCACAGGGTATCACTACAGCGATTGTCTATTGGTTTTTTAGTCGCAAGGTCTCATCAAGTAGGTTGTACCAGACGACTTATTAAAAAAATGTATGCTGAAGAATTCGGTAATTTTGAACAGGAAAACACCGTTACTAAAGACACTCTTAAATTGTTACTTCAACTCCCATCAGAGTTGTTTAAAAAGCCAGCAATTGCCATGAAAAAGTTTTTCTTGGTTGTCACAGTTTCTCTATCCATTGGGGTTGGTTATTTATTACCCTATCGGTGATAAATAATATTGCATTTTTAGCTATGAGCTATTAGTATTATCAAGAAAATGTAACTTTCTATAGGAGAATACAAATGTCAAAATACTTTCTTACCGGCGGTTCGGGGTTTATCGGAAGCCATATTGTTGAAAGGTTATTAAAAGACGGGCAGTCGGTTACCGTCTATGATAATCTGGTTACCGGAAATCGAAAATTAATCGAACATCACATCGGAAAATCGAATTTCAAATTTATCGAAGCGGATATACTGGATGTCGAAGCATTAAACAAGGCTATGCCCGGGCATGATATCGTCTGGCATCTGGCTGCCAATACAGATATTGTTAAAGGCAACAATAACACAGATTTCGACCTCAAAAACTGTACCATCGGCACCTATAATGTGTTGGAATGTATGCGGAAGGCAGGTATAAAAAATTTGATGTTTGCCTCCAGCGCCACCGTTTACGGCGATATGCCGCCCAAACCGCTGGCTGAAACAGATGGTCCTCTTTTGACAATATCACTCTACGGCGCCGGCAAGTTAGCCGGGGAAGGATTGATTTCGGCATACTGCCACCTGTTCGATATGCGAGCTTGCATCTATCGCTTCGGCAATGTTGTCGGCGGCAATATGTGGCATGGAGTTATCTTCGATTTCATTCAAAAGCTGAAAAACAATCCCAAAGAACTTGATATACTGGGCGACGGCAAACAGGAAAAGAATTTCTTTATGGTAGAAGACTGCATAGAAGGAATGTTAACAATCTATGAGAAAATGGAAAAGGACTGCGATGTATTCAATCTGGGTACCGATACCTATAGCACTATAACAGGAGTTGCCGATATAGTTAGTGAAGAAATGGGACTGAAGGATGTTAAATACAACTACAGCGGCGGCAGCCGCGGTTGGCGCGGCGATGCTCCTTATGTACATTTCAATATCGCTAAAGTAAAAAAGCTCGGTTGGGCACCCAAACATACCTCCGATGAAGCCGTGCGCATTGCCGCCAAAAGGCTTATAGGCAAGGAGTAAAACTTGGAAAAAGTTTGCGTAATCGGTATCTGGCATCTCGGTTGCATCTATTCCGCCTGTTTAGCCGACTTCGGCTATCAGGTTACCGGCGTAGATGACAATCCCCAAAGAGTGGCTAATCTGAATAACGGTATGCCGCCCCTGTTCGAGCCGGGGCTGGAAGAGTTGGTTGCCGCTAATATCAAGGCCGGGAGACTTAGCTATACAACGGATATAGAGAGTGCCGTTTGTGATTGCCCCTATGTAATGATTGCCTTTGACACTCCCGTCGATGATAATGATGAAGTAGACCTCTCACCGGTTACCGATGCCTGCAAAAATATCGCCCCTTATTTAAAACCCGCAAGCATCTTAATTATCTGCAGCCAGGTACCTGTAGGCACCTGCGACACTATAAAAGAAATGATAAAGGAATTAAATCCCACCCTTGATTTCGATGTGGTTTATTCACCCGAAAACTTAAGGCTGGGGAAAGCCATCGCTTATTATAAAAATCCCGACAGAATAGTTATCGGGGCTGATAACGACGATACTCTGGATAGAGTGCAAAAATTCTTCAGTGTAATTCCGGCTCCGGTGATAAGAATGGGCTTAAGAAGCGCTGAGATGACCAAGCACGCTCTGAATGCCTTTCTGGCGACATCGATTAGCTTCGGCAGTGAAATCGCCAATATCTGCGATGAGGTCGGCGCAGATGCCACCAAAGTAGCGCAGGCTTTGCGGTCGGAAAGCCGTATCGGCAATGGTATCCCATTACTACCCGGACTGGGTTTTGCCGGCGGCACACTGGCAAGAGACCTTAAAATCATAAGAAGAATCGGGCGTGAAAATAATTATGAAACCCTGCTGATAGACAGCGTATTTACGGTTAATCAGAGGCAGAACGGCGTAGTAATCCGCAAGCTTGAACACATTTTCGGCTCTCTAAAAGGTTTGAATATCGGTGTGCTGGGCATTACATACAAACCCGGCACCAGCACACTGCGCCGTTCTTCTTCTTTGGAGATAATTGCCGAACTGGTAAAGCGAGGCGCAACGGTAAAAGCCTACGACCCGAAGGCGGATATGAACGAAGTAAAGCAGCACATCGAATTCAAGTTTTGTGATGACGCTTACGCAGTTACCCAAAACAGCGATGCACTGATAATAATCACCGAATGGCCCGAATTCAAGTCGCTGGATTATGACAAAATTAAGCAATTGATGAAAAAACCTGTTTTAATCGATGCCAGGAATATTCTCGATATGGAATATTTGATATCAATAGGGTTTTCCTACTATGGTATAGGAAGGGGGAAATAAAATGCAATTTGACGGTAAAGTAGCAATCATTACAGGAGGCAGTTTGGGTATCGGCTTGGCAATGTCGAAAGCCTTTGCCGCCGAGGGTGCCAATCTTGTAGTGGTTTCAAACGATAAAACACAGTTTGAAAATGTTAAAGAGATAACAGGAGTGCAAGTCGAAACATTCGAAGCGGATGTATCCAAACCTGAACAGGTCGATGCAATGGTTGAGTTCGCACTGGAGAAATTCGGTACGGTGGATATACTGGTAAACTGTGCCGGAATATACGGACCGATTGGTTTGATAACGGATAACGATGTTAATCACTGGATAACAACTATCAACATCAACCTGTACGGAACATTCTTATGTATGCGTGCGGTGCTGCCGACAATGATGAAAAACAACCGCGGTAAAATCGTCAATATGTCCGGGGGAGGCGGAGCATCCCCCTTGCCGAGATTCAGCGCATACGGCACCGCCAAAGCCGGTGTTATCAGGCTTACGGAAACCATCGCAAATGAGGTCAAGGATTATAATATAGATATCAACGCCATTGCCCCCGGTGCGGTTAATACCAGATTATTGGATGAATCACTGGCAGCCGGCAATGCTGTCGGGCCTGAGTTCAGGGCAAAGATTCTAAAACAGAAAGAGGAAGGCGGAGTTCCTCCTGAAAAGGTCGCCGAGCTGGCGGTATATCTGGCATCTTCGGAATCCGACGGTTTGTCCGGCAGGCTTGTCAGTTTACTGTGGGATAAATGGAGAGACAGCAAGAAGCACCTGGAAGATATTAAAAACTCAGATATTTACACAATGCGCCGGATTGTTCCCGAAGACAGGGGGTTCAAATGGTAGAAAACAACAATAAGATTAAAGTAGGAATAATAGGCACCGGTCTTATGGGGAGACGCCGGGCGGAGGCATTACGCCGCTTCAAAGATGTCGAACTGGTGGTGGTATCTTCTAATCTATGCGATCAGGCACAATGTCTGGCAAACGATATGAAATGCCAACAGGACGATGACTGGCAGCACTTGGTCTGCCGGAATGATATCGATGCTATTATAGTTTCCACTCCCCCCGATTGCCATTTGTCGATGTGCACTGCCGCATTTGAAAACGGCAAGCATGTTTTATGCGAAAAACCGCTGGCGCGCAATTTCGAAGAGGCTGAAGCAATAGTTAAACTGGCGCGCCAAAAAGGGCTAAAACTGAAATGCGGATTCAACCATCGGCATCACCCTGCCATCCAACAGGCTAAAAAATGGGTCGATAGCGGAGTTATCGGCGAATTGCTTTATATACGTTCGGACTACGGCATCGGCGGCAGACCGGACTATGAAAAAGACTGGCGTGCAAACAAGGATATCGGCGGCGGCGGGCAATTAATGGACCAGGG
>DIKD01000051.1 GCA_002421585.1 Dehalococcoidia bacterium UBA5627 | reverse complement strand
CTATGAACTGGCAATCTTTGGGTGCTATGCGTTTGCATATCGTTGACCTCGACGGAGCGGCTGCCGGTGAACTGAAAAACCTCGAAATAATTTCGGAAATCGCCAATTCGGTACTTATACCTGTTGAGGTAGGCGGCGGTATTCGTGATATGGAATCCATCGGCAAGCTGTTGAAGTGCGGTGTCGACCGCGTGATTCTCGGCACTTCTGCTGTTGAAGACCCTCAAATGGTAAAAGAGGCCTGTCGATGCTTTAATAAGTCCGTATTTGTTGGTATCGATGCCAGAGACGGTAAAGTGGCAACCAGGGGCTGGAAACTGGATACCGGTCGGGAACCGGTGGAGTTTGCCCGCGATATGATGAAACTGGGAGTAAGGGGTTTTGTTTTTACGGATATCCGCCGTGACGGAACATTGACGGAACCCAATTTTACGGCTCTTTTCGAGCTTGTCAATTCCATAAAAGCTACTGTTATCGCTTCGGGCGGTATATCCACTATTACTCATTTGAAACTGCTTAAAAAATTAGGAGCCGCCGGTGCTATCATAGGAAAGGCGCTTTATACCAAGGATATCAATTTAAAGCAGGCTCTTGATGAACTGGATAAATAGCGATAACATAATATCAATCCGGTTCGCTGTTTTGGAAGTAGCATAAAGATGCCGTTACGGAATTTTCGACAAATCGAAAAAGGAAACGGCATCGATAATTGTCATCCTGAAACCATAGAGGATTGCTGAAGGATCTGGGGGTGGTAAAAATCACGACTTGCTACCCCACCCCGGATGCTTCATTCGTCCCTCACGAATTCAGCATGACAATATAATTTACTTACCCCGAGTCGCTCTATATCGGAAAAAGTCTTGGGGCGGATATCAATAACAACAGGTTTAAATAAAAGAAATTAAATATAGAAGGAGAAATAATATTTTGGTAGAAAATCTTAAACTCGATTCTCAGGGGCTGCTTCCGGCAGTTATACAGGACGCCGACACCGGTGAAGTGTTAATGCTCGGTTATATGAATCCGAAATCCCTGGAACTCACCCGCACTAAGGGCGAAGTCTGGTTTTACAGCCGCAGCCGCCAGGAACTATGGAACAAAGGCGCCACTTCCGGAAATAGGCTGATGGTTAAAGAGATGTGGATAGACTGCGATAACGACACCGTTTTGGTAAAAGCCAAGCCGCTGGGACCCGTATGCCACACCGGAGCAAAAACCTGCTTCTTTACTAAAATCGAAACCGATTTTTAATAGCCGACCAATATTGTCGGAACACTATTAAATTACGGTTTTTATAGCAGTTGGTTTTTGATAAAAGAACAGGGTGAAATAAAGAAGGGCGGACTATTTAGTCCGCCCTTTTCGTTGTTNNCTGTTGTAACGCTGATTGAAGCGTTCGACACGTCCGGCGGTATCGATGATTCTGCGCTCACCCGTAAAGAACGGATGGCATTGGCTGCAAAGCTCGACCTTCATTTCTTTCTTGGTCGAACCGAGAGTAAATACATTGCCGCAGGAACATATAACCTTGGCATCTGTATGGTAAACGGGATGAATCTTTTCCTTCATAATTATCTAACCAGCGTAAACGCTGACCTTCCTTCTGTTATTGGTCGTCGGTTCGTATTTTACAACCCCGTCTATAAGAGCATAGATAGTATAATCTCTGCCGACCCCGACGTTATTTCCCGGCTTGATACGCGTACCTCTTTGCCTGACCAGAATCGTCCCGGCATTTACTTTCTCATCCGCATATCTTTTTACGCCCAGCATTTTCGGTTTGCTGTCACGACCGTTATGTGTAGAGCCTCCGCCCTTCTTATGAGCCATTTAAGACACCCTCCGGTTGAACAATTTCATCGATAGACAGCTCGGTATACATCTGACGATGACCTGTCTTTTTACTGCTTCTCGTCTTGTTCTTGTATTTGAAGACAATGATTTTTTTATCTTTGCCTTGACCTTTCACTTTGGCAACCACTTTTGCTCCCTCGATAGTGGGTTTGCCGACTATCTGCTGCTGCTCATCAGCAATCAGTAATACCTTATCCAGCTCGACAGTATCGCCTTCGGCAGCAGCCAGACGCTCCACCTTTATGCTTTTGCCGGGAGCTACTTTATACTGTTTTCCACCGGTTTCAATTATTGCGTAAATCTCAGTAAACCTCCATCAATAAAACACTTTATTCTATCAGCTAGCGACGATTGGTGTCAACTGTGGTTCTGGCCCACAAATCGGCTATCGCTTTTTTCAGGTCTTCAAGCGGCATATCTGTATCAACAGCTAATTTTGCTGCTTTCATTCTATCGTGGGGCATAATCTGCAGTCTCATACGGGACTCAATATCCTCTTTTGTCATTCCCTTTTTTACCAGCCGCTCTATAATCACTTCTTTCGGTGCTACGGTTACCCATGTTTCGTCAACTCTGGTTGACCAGCCCGCCTCGATAAGCAGCGGAGCATCGATTACCGTCACTTCGATTCCCTGTCGTTGATAAGAGTCCAGAATGCCCTGCATGCGGCGGTAAATGGGTGGGTGGGTTATCAAGTTGAGCTTTATCAGTGATTCGCGGTCTTTAAAAACTATATCAGCCAGTTTTTTACGGTCGATACGTCCTTTGTGGTCGAGCACCTGCTTACCGAAGTTATCGACTATTTCCTGTCGCACCTCGGCGTCGGTTTCCAGTATTTCATGCCCGATTTTATCGGCATCCAGAACTACAGCGCCCAGTTCTGCCAAAAAACCTGCCACCGTGCTCTTGCCGCTTCCGATTCCGCCCGTTAAACCTATTATTTTCATTTTCCCGCCTTAACAGTTTAATAACCGCAATCCTAAGAGTCAATACCGAAATGTTAAGCCCTATCTTATACCAGTTCCAGCATTTGCATGCCGTTTATTATCATACTTACGGCAATGGCTGCCAACAGCAGGCTGAATACCTTGGAAATTGCGCCGAGTCCGCCTTTCCCAAGGAAATGGCTTAATTTATTGCCTGAAAGGAATATAATCCATGCAAGCAGCATATTTAAGGCAAAGGATATCAGTACGACGTATAACGGAAACTGCATAGCCAGCAGTAACAGCGTCGCTATTGTAGCCGGTCCTGCCGTTAAAGGCGTGCCGATTGGGACTATCGCTACTATTTCTTCCTTATCGACATCCACCATACGTCCGGTAATTATCAATTTAATCGAAAGTACCAGCAGGATTAGTCCGCCGGCAATGGCAAAAGCGCCCACGGAGATGCCCATCACAGTAAGGATGAATTGTCCTAAGAACAGGAATGCCAGTCCGACAACAGTGGCGGTTATGGTTGCCACATTTATCATCTTGCGCCGTTCTTTCAAAGCCATATCTTCGCCAAGCGCAATCAGAACCGGCAGTGTCCCCAATGCGTCTATAACAATAAAAAGCGGAACAAATGTTAAAACAAAGTTATGCCAGAATTCAGCCATAAAAAATAATTTCTCCGATAAAATGAAAATTGACATAAAGATTATACCATAGATGCAAAAAACGAGATTGAATGTTTATCGATAGCGGGAAAAAAGCGATATTTCCGACACCGAAGCCGGTTATTAAAATCTTTTTTGGAAAAATATTGTGTTGCAAGGTATAACATATTTACTAAACTCTGCTATAATAACGTCAATATTACTTTTTACCCAAGGAGCAATGCCATGCTGAAAAAAATTTTAAAGATATTGGAAGAAGACTCCCGAACTACCCCGGAACAGATAGCTACCATGCTGGGAGTATCTGCGGAGGATGTTGTTTCAGCTGTCAGTAATGCGGAAAATGAAGGGAAGATACTCAAATATAAGACGCTTATCAACTGGGACAAGGTTAACGATGAGCAGGTCTGGGCTTTAATCGAGGTTAAAGTATCTCCACAGAGAGATACCGGATATGATGCCATCGCTGAAAAGATATACCGTTTTCCGCAGGCGAGCAGTGTTTATTTGATGTCGGGCGGATACGATTTGGCGGTGCTGGTTAAGGGTAAATCGATGCATGAAATTGCCGATTTTGTCGGCCAAAAGTTATCTCCTATCGAGGGCGTACGCGCTGCTGCCACTCACTTCATAATGAAAAGGTATAAAGAGGACGGCGTCATTTTGGACGGACCGGAAGAGGTAAAGCGGCAACCGGTAATACTTTAGCAGTAATATAAAATATTTATTGGCAGGTCAGCTATGAACAGCGATTGCGATGATAAAAACAGCAGATTGATATCGGACAGGGTGAACTCGATTGCTCCTTCAGGGATACGTAAGTTTTTCGACCTTTTAAATTCTATGGAGGGAGTAATTTCCCTGGGAATCGGTGAGCCGGATTATACCACGCCCTGGCATATTCGTGAGGCGGCCATCTATTCGATGGAAAAAGGTATGACTATGTACACCTCCAATTCGGGGATTCCTGAAGTACGGCAGGAATTATCGCGTTATCTGAAAAAACGTTTCGACCTCGAGTATGATTGGAATTCGGAATTGCTGATTACAGTCGGTGTCAGTGAGGCGCTCGACCTTGTAATGAGAGCCATATTAAACCCCGGCGATGAGGTTATCCTGCCCGACCCCAGCTATGTATCTTATCCGGCCTGTGTGCATCTGGCGGGCGGTGTTCCGGTCAGTATTCCCACCTATGAAGAGAATGACTTTGAAATCAGCGCTTCAGATATCGAAGCCCGAATTACTCCAAAGACAAAAGCAATCCTTTTGGGTTATCCCGCTAATCCGACCGGTGCCGTTATGCCCCTTGAAAAACTGGAAAAAATAGCTGAGATTGCCCGTAAACATGATATCCTGACGATAGTCGATGAGATATATTCTCAATTGATTTACGGTGTAGAACATACCTGTATCGCGGCATTGCCGGGTATGCAGGAACATACTGTTTTACTGAACGGTTTTTCGAAATCCTTTGCGATGACAGGCTGGCGAATCGGATATGCGGCTGCCAGCAAGCCGGTTATTGCCGCAATGACTAAAATCCATCAATACACTATAATGTGTGCTTCTACTATGGCGCAGATGGCGGCTTTGGAGGCTATGAAAGCCGGAGAACAGGATGTTATCGATATGGTGGAAGATTACAATCATCGCCGCCTCGTTACGATAAAAGGACTGCGCAACATAGGTTTATCCTGCTTTGAGCCTAAAGGTGCTTTCTACGCTTTTCCAAGTATAAAGAGCACCGGAATGAGCTCTGAGGAATTTGCCGAGAAACTTTTAATGGAAGAAAAGGTGGCGGTTGTTCCCGGTACGGCATTTGGGCCGGGAGGGGAAGGATATGTGCGCTGCTGTTATGCCACGTCACTGAAGGAAATCGAAGAAGCGTTAGTCAGAATGAAGCGCTTTTTGGAGCGGCACAAGGCTTAAAAAAGCCTTCCCTTGAGGGAAGGTGGCAGACCGATTTATCGGGATGACGGATGAGTGTCAATTCATTCGTTTTTATTGGTTCTACGTCAATAAGTGTGAA
>DIKD01000052.1 GCA_002421585.1 Dehalococcoidia bacterium UBA5627 | reverse complement strand
TAGCCAAGTGGATAATCAGAATGACGGGATATAAATACGGAGTAAATATTACTTTTGCCCCCAAGATAATGGTCGGGCATGCCGGCAGCGGTCTTCATGTTCATACCAAGCTTATAAAAAACGGAAGGAATATGTTTTTAAACAATAAAGGTTTAAGTGACAACGCACTGAAAACAATTGCCGGATATCTTTCCTGCGCCCCTTCCTTAACTGCCTTTGGTAACACTATCCCCTTATCATTTTTAAGGTTGGTACCCCATCAGGAAGCACCCACTAACATCTGCTGGGGGGACCGTAATCGGTCAGTTCTGGTTAGGGTTCCCCTTGGCTGGCAGGATGTAGGAAATATGGCTAGGGAAACCAATCCGCAGGATACAGGTGTATCTGTTAATAACAGAGAAAGCCAAACCGTGGAATTCCGAAGTCCTGACGGGTCAGCCAATATTTATCTTTTAATGGCGGGACTAACAGTTGCTGCGCGTCATGGAATGGAAATGGAAAATGCACTTGAACTAGCAAAGAGTTTATACGTGGATATCAACATCTTCTCTCGTGAATACGAGGAAATTCAAAAGCAACTGCCTAAGTTACCTACTTCATGCTGGGAGTCCGCCGAAAAATTACTTCTGGACCGCCATATCTATGAAAAAGACGGTGTATTCCCTACTGCCGTTATCGATGCTACTGCAAAAAATCTTATGAGTTACAATGACAAGGATTTAAGCCAAAGATATTACGGCAAAGGTGACGAGATACAGAAATTGGTCGATGAATTTATGCATTGGTAAAATATTTATAGATTAAATAAATCATACAGTTGTGTTATTTTATACGCTTACGTTTTTCAATAAACTTACAGTTTAATATGGTATGGGAATAAGTATCAGCCAATGCTCTAAGAATTCGATCTTTGACGGCTTTATCGGTATTTAAGTCGTTTTGCACTGTTTTAATATTGACAATAATAAATAAGTGTGGTTAAAATAGCCTACGATTCGAATGAACAAATTGGAGGGGGGAACATGAAATTAGTAGTCATCGGTTTCGGACAGTGTGGAAGTCGTATCGCTGATGAATTTTCACGCTTAAACAGAAAGGCAATCAGCAACAGGGGCATTGAAATTACACCCGGTATTTTTGCAGTCAATACAGATGCTGCCGACCTGAGCGGGTTAACCAGCATCAAGGCGGATTATCAACATAGGATTCTCATCGGCGGGCGTAAAACAGGCGGCCATGGTGTAGGAAAAATCAATGAACTCGGTGCCGAGGTGGCTCGCGAAGATGCAGATAAGATTGTTGACGCGCTTAGAACTACCAAACGTTTTTACGATACCGATGGTTTTCTATTGATTGCCAGCGCTGCAGGCGGTACAGGATCCGGATCAATACCGATTATCGCTCAGCATATTAAAGAGCGTTATATGGATAAACCTTTATATGGTCTGATTGTATTACCTTTCGAACATGAAGAACAAAATGAGGAAAGAACGGTATACAATACTGCGGTTTGCCTTAAATCTATATACTCGGTTGCTGATGCGGTCATTCTCGTTGATAACCAGCGTTATGTCCGAAAAGATTTCTCCCTTAAAAATAACCTTGATAAAATTAACGCCCTGATTGCCGCCCCATTCTACAATCTGCTTTGTGCCGGTGAAGAAAAGAAAGCGGCTCATGTCGGAGCAAAAACATTGGATGCCGGTGACATTATACAAACACTGCTCGGATGGACTGTTATCGGTTACGGGGAATCCAAAATTGAGCGATTCAGTTTGTTCGGTTCAAAAGGCGGCTTCAGAGATAAAAGCAGCCAGACTCATAAAGCGGTACAGGCAATGGATGCTGCCATCAGTGAAATATCTACGCGTTGTAACCCTAAAGATGCCTCAAGGGCTATGTATTTAATTACAGCCCCCGCTAAAGATATAAATATGGATATGATAAAAGAGATGGGAGACTGGATGAGAGATATGGCGCCCAACGCCATCATCCGTAACGGAGATTATCCCAGAGATGGAACCAATATGAATGTTACCGTTATACTCTCCGAGTTAAGCGATGTAGAAAAGGTAAGAAATTATTATAATGCATCGACAGACCTCGTGCCCGTAATTAAACAGAGGCAGCAGGATGTTGCTTCCAAACTAAAATCTATTGATGATCTGGGCAAGGATATCCCTACCCTGCTGTAGATTTTAACAACGTTTTCGATTTAAACCCCCTCAACACAGAGGGGGTTTTTCTTTTAGCTTATTTTATTAGGTTTTTAAATAGTCATTAATTACTTTGGGAAATATAGCCATATAGGGTATAATGTATCAACAAATTATGGAACAGCAAGTCTTTTATCGAAAATGGCGCCCTCAGACACTGGCAGATGTGGCCGGGCAGGAGCATGTAACACAGACACTATTAAATGCTCTTAGCAGTGGGCACGTTTCGCATGCTTATCTTTTCTGCGGTCCGAGAGGAACCGGTAAAACCAGTACGGGAAGAATACTTTCAAAAGCTGTTAACTGCACCTCTAACGGCAAAGGTGAGCCCTGCAACAAGTGCGAAATGTGCGTATCTATTACTGAAGGCAGAGCGATGGATATAATTGAAATAGATGCTGCCAGCAATCGGGGAATTGATGAAATCAGAAATCTGCGAGAGCGTGTCAACTACGCCCCGGGAAACGCAAAGTACAAGGTTTATATCATAGATGAGTTCCATATGCTTACAAAAGAAGCATCGAATGCTCTTTTAAAAACGCTGGAAGAACCACCGTCAAGTGTTCTATTTATTTTAGCTACTACAGAGGCACACAAGGTCCTGCCCACTATTATGTCCAGATGCCAACGTTTCGATTTCCATCGTATCAGTCAAACCGATATTACCGATAAATTAAAACAGATATGCGATAGTGAAGGTATTACTATTGACAGGGAAGCATTGAATGTTCTGGCAAAAAACGCTACCGGCAGCCTCAGAGATGCCGAGAACCTGCTCGAAAAAATATATACCCACTACGGTTCCGATATTAATCTCAATCAAGTAAGGGATATGCTGGGGATTACCGGAAATGAACGTATAAAGGAACTCGTAGAAAATATTATAAGCTCAAATATCACTGCAGGTATTCAAACCATCAATGCTATAAAAGATGATGGTTTTGATTTAAAACAGTTGAACAGGGAGCTTGTCGCCTATCTTAGAGGTTTACTTCTTTTAAAGACCGGTTATAATAATGACCTCGATTTTACTCCCGAAGAAATAACCTTGCTGGCAGAACTTGCGGAGAGATCAACAGTCGAACAAATCTTAAAAGCAATTAAAACATTTGGAAAACTTGAACTTAATCTGGATAGTTACTCCACCCTTCCTCTGGAGTTGGCTATAGTAGATTGTTCACTGGCAAATTCGGCGCCGGTGGGAGGACAATCTGCTTTATCAAATATTCAACAGGCAAAAGACCCCTCAGAATCAATTGTTTCAAAGAAAAAAAGCTTTAAACAACAACGGGCAACCGTTACAGAACCGGATATAAATAAAAAGACGGAAACAGAGGCTGATTCAAATAAGAAAGCAGCAGAAGAAGAGATTGCTGATTCTATAGTAAATAACAAGGGCATAAACGAATACTGTAATAAGCTTGACTACCTGAATGACAACTGGAAGAATGTCATTGAGCATGCTCCGGATAATGTAAAAAGATCGCCTGCTTTAGCAATTTTACGGAGCGCCGGTGTAAAACCGGTTGCTTTAGACGATAAAGTTGTTGTACTTTCTTTCAGATTCCCTGTCCATAAGGACAAAATAGAGCAAGCAGAAAATAATAAAATCGCCGCCAAAATAATCGGTAATTTTATAGGCCATCCGTGTGAGGTTCGTTGCGTATACGAACCCGAAGAAAACCATCTGGTGCATGAATTACAAAAAATGGGCGGTCAAATAGTAGAAGTGGAGGAAAAATGGACTTAAACATGATGAAACAGGCAATGCAATTGAAAAGCAACCTGGAAAAAGCACAAAAAGAATTGGAAAAAATGAAGGTTGAAGCAGAATCCGGAAACGGTGCGGTTAAAGTTACCGCCAACGGTAAGCAGAAAATATTATCCATAAAAATTGCCCCTGAGGCAGTAGAAAACGGTAAGGCATCCGACCTTGAAAAACTGGTATTTAAAGCAGTAACAGGTGCTTTGGAGAAATCCAAAGAGTTAGCAGATGAGAAACTGAAGAAATTAACCGGCGGAATGAAAATCCCCGGATTAACTGATTAGAGGACAGTAATAAATTGGAAGTAAATCCATCCAATACAGCTGATTCGGTGAGGCGTCTTATGCACGAGCTTGCCAAGCTTCCGGGTATCGGGCCTAAAAGTGCTCAGCGCTTGACATACCATTTGTTACGCACTCAAAAAGAGCAGGTTATCTCTCTGGCAGAGGCTATTATGTCACTGAAAAATAGTACGCGCCTCTGCTCAGTCTGTTTTAACATTGCCGATTCGGAGTTTTGTCCTATTTGCCGTAACGAAAAGCGGGACAAAGGCAGTATCTGTGTTGTCGAACAACCACAGGATATCCTGGCGCTGGAACACTCAGGTATTTACAGGGGGCTTTATCATGTACTCCATGGCGCTATCTCACCGACTGACGGTATAGGCATCAATGATATTAGAATTGACGAGCTGCTGATACGTCTTAAAGACGAAGACATATCCGAAGTAATTCTTGCCACCAATCCGACACTTGAAGGCGAACAGACAGCTATGTATATTAATAAAGTAATAATGCCACTTGGCATTAAAGTCACACGGCTTGCCAGAGGGTTGCCGTTCGGTACCGAGCTGGAATATGCCGACGACGTTACTTTAACCCGCGCCCTCGAGGGCAGGCAGGAATTAAAATAAATGCGATTAAAAATGCATTTAATAAACTATGAGGATTTTGAAAAGATAGATATACGGGTTGGCAGAATAACGAAAGTTGAGCATTTTCCCCGTGCCGGGAAACCTGCTTATAAGTTGTGGATTGATTTCGGAGAAATGGGATTAAAGCAATCCAGTGCACAGATTACCGCTTGCTATAGCAAAGAAGAACTGATCGGAAGGTTGGTAACAGCTGTAGTAAACTTTCCGCCGAAACAGGTAGCAGATTTTATATCGGAAGTACTAGTTCTCGGAGTAGTATTGGACTACCAGGATGTTATCCTGATACAACCTGACAGAGATGTTCCGGTCGGTAAAAGGATATTGTGAAAAAATATTACCACTTATTATCTATGATGCAATATTGCTTAATTCCTGTTTTTTTAGTGTACAGATAAATTAAGAAGTATGAAATGTCAGAACCAAGAGACTATAAGACCGAAGCCATCGTTATCAAAAAAACCAAACTGGGTGAAGCAGACAGAATCCTGACTTTTTATACTCCCCATCTTGGAAAGATACAGGCAGTTGCCAAAGGGGTAAGACAACCAAAAAGCAAAATGTCCGGTCATCTGGAGCTGCTCACCTACAGTATGGTTTCATTTGTAAGGGGCAAAAACCTGGCAACGGTTACCGGAAGCCAGACTATTAACGGTTTTATATCCTTAAAAAACGACCTGGAGTTGACTTCGTACGCCCTTTATATAATAGAGTTGTTAAATCAATTTACAGGGGAAGGAATAGAAGATTACCCTCTTTTCCGAATGCTCCTTGATGTACTGGATAAACTATCCACCGAAAGGAATCGTGAATTAGTTCTACGTTATTTTGAAGTTCAACTGCTTGATAATCTTGGTTATCGTCCGCAACTCAAGCAGTGCGTCTCATGCCATACGCAATTAAAACCGGTAACAAATCAATTTTGTCCAAGTGCAGGAGGTATAAACTGTCCCTCATGCGCAAGAAACGGTAATTTCAGCTATCCGCTTTCAATAAACGGACTTAAGATTTTCAGGTTATTGCAGGATGGCAATTATAATACCATCAGACGGCTTAAAATGACTAGAGAGCTAAGTATTGAGCTTGAAAGGCTGATACGCACGTATATAAAATATTTGCTTGAAAAAGACATTAAGTCGCTCACATGGCTGGAAACACTGAAAAGGTGTGCCTGACAAACATCATAGCTTTACTATAATTACTTGATAAAATATAATATCTGGAATAAACTTAAAAGTTACATATCAAATAACCCCAACATTAATATATCGTTCATTATAAAATATAAAAGGATTATTATGGCTTCGAGATTAGACGATTTGACCCAACAGAGATTGGAAAAACTGGAAAGAATTAAGAATCGCGGAATAGACCCGTATCCCCGGAGTTATGAACGTACCCACACTGCCGAAGAAGCTAAGGAGCTACTGAAAAACAACGAAGATACAGGAAAAACAAGCCCCGATACAATCAGCATAGCCGGACGTATTATGGCTATAAGAAAAATGGGGAAAAGCTCTTTTTTAGATCTTCAGGACGGTTCCGGTAAAATACAAATAATATTTACCAATACTGTACTTGGGGATGAAGCTTCAGCGGAACTATACAAGGACCTCGATATAGGTGATTTTATCGGTGTCAAGGGCGGATTAATGCGAACCAGGACCGGCGAGCCTACTATTCACGTAGAAAAGTTTGTTCTTTTATCCAAATCACTTTTGCCGCTACCGGAAAAGTATCACGGTTTGCAGGATGTGGATGCCAGGCATCGTCAGAGATACCTTGACCTTATCAGCAATCAGGAAGTTAAAGATACTTTCCGGATGCGCAGCCGAATAATAGCGTCTATCAGGAACTATCTGAATACCAACGGTTTTTTAGAGGTTGAAACACCTGTGCTTCAACCGTCTGCCGGCGGAGCCCTCGCCAGGCCGTTTATTACTCACCACCATTCGCTGGATTGCGATTTCTATTTACGTATTGCCCTGGAACTTCATCTGAAAAGATTGATTGTAGGCGGATTCGATAAGGTATATGAACTGGGAAGAATTTTTCGTAATGAGGGACTGTCTATCAAGCATAATCCTGAGTTTACCATGCTCGAAAGTTATCAGGCTTATGCCGATTATAAAGATGTAATGGATATGCTGGAAAATATGGTTTCCTACGTTATAAAGGAAATATCCGGCAATTTTAAATTTAATTACGGAGATAATGCCATCGATTTCACACCACCTTGGCAAAGGTTGGATTTAAGAGAAACGATTTTAAAATACAGCGGAATAGATTTCCTGCAATTTCCTGACGTTGTTTCACTTAGAAATGAAATGCTGAGGTTGAATATGGAAGTAGACCCCGCAAAAGACCGCGGCAGGTTGATAGACGAACTGCTTTCTGCTTTTGTAGAGCCGCATCTGATACAACCGACCATTCTGTACGATTATCCGCTGGATATGTCACCCCTTGCCAAGAAGAAACCGGGATATGATAATATAGTAGAGAGATTTGAAGCTTATGTGTGCGGTATGGAACTGGCGAATGCTTTTTCGGAAATAAATGACCCTATTGACCAGAGGCAGAGATTTGTTAACCAGCAGCGAAGCCGCGGCAAAGATGAAGAACAGGAAGTTATTGACGAAGACTTCCTGACTGCGATGGCTTACGGTATGCCGCCAACCGGTGGTTTAGGAGTAGGTATCGATAGACTGGTAATGCTTTTAACCAACCAGCAATCAATACGAGAAGTTATACTTTTCCCACAGCTCCGGGAGAAGGAATAATATATGTTAGACCTTAAATTTATCAGAGATAATACAGATATTGTGCGTCAGGCAATCGCCGTACGGCATGATAATGCTCCGCTTGATGATATTATCGAGCTGGATATAGCAAAAAGACAAAAAATGGCTCTGGTGGAAGAGCTCCGATGCGAACGTAAAAATCTTGCAAAAACGCAGGGAGCTGATTCAGCAGAAAGAGGTCGTGAGCTACGGGACCGGATTAAATCAATCGATGATGAGTTAAGAGATATCGATTCCCGGCTGGAAGACTTGCTGTTGCGTGTACCAAACATTCCACAGGACTCCGTTCCCATCGGCGACAGCGAAGACGATAATGTAGTAATCAGCACCTGTGGGGAAATGCGCAAATTCAATTTTATTCCGGCTCCGCACTGGGAACTTGGTGAAAGACTGGGAATTATCGATTTTGAAAGAGGCGTACGGTTATCAGGTACTCGTTTTTATGTTTTGAAAGGATTGGGCTCACGCCTCCAAAGGTCACTTATAAACTTTATGCTCAACTTGCACACGGAAGAGCACGGTTACCGGGAAGCGTATCTTCCCTATATGGTTAAGAAGGAGTGTCTGGTTGGCTCCAGTAACCTTCCCAAGTTTGCCGATAATTTGTACCGTGATATAGAGGAAGACCTGTGGCTGGTTCCGACAGCAGAAGTGCCGCTTACCAACATGCATCGGGATGAAATTCTACCTGTATCTGCTCTGCCCATACATTATGTCGCCTATACGGCATGTTTCCGGCGTGAGAAGATGTCGGCCGGAAAGGACACCCGAGGCATAAAAAGAGGACACCAATTCGACAAAGTCGAGATGTACAAGTTTACCGAACCGCAGAATTCAAACGAGGAATTAGAAATTATGGTGGATAATGCGGTTGATATTTGCCGCAAGCTTGAAATACCCTACCGAATAAAAAAACTGTGCACAGCTGATATAAGTTTTGCATCAACGAAGACATATGATATCGAAATGTGGGCACCCGGTTGTGAAGAATGGCTGGAAGTAAGTTCATGTTCCAATTGCGGCGATTTTCAAGCCAGGCGTGCAAATATTCGCTACCGTCCCACTAAAGACGGTAAACCGCTATATGTGCATACTCTAAATGGCTCAGGTTTGGCGCTGCCAAGAGTTTTAATAGCGGTTCTTGAAAATTATCAGCAATCCGACGGCAGTATTGCCATACCGGATGTCTTGCAGCCTTATATGGGTGTTAAAACAATTAAATAAACCAATATTTTAATAAGAATATTATAAAAAAGTGAGGCGTAATGGAACGGAAAAAAAGTATCAGCAGAAATGAATTATGCAGTTGTGGCAGCGGGAAAAAATACAAAAATTGCTGTTACGGTAAAGAGGAAACAGCAGAAGAAATAAAATTCGATAATAAAACGTTTGACCCTTTTACATTGAATAAAGAAATAGCTTACCTCGGGGAATTCGGTAAAATCAGAAAAAATTTTTGTATTGCACAAGAGAAACAGTTAAAAGATATTAACGAGTTCATTTACCAGCAGCAACTACAGGAAGCCACAAACGACGGAAAAACGATATCATGTCATAGGGGCTGTTCGATGTGCTGTTCCCAATATATACCGGCATCCCTCCAGGAATGCGAGGCTATTGTTTATTATCTATACAATCATGAACGTAAAATGTCTTCCTTTATAAAGAATTACAAGAAATGGAAAAACAGACTGGATGAACACGAAGGTATACTTGATGAATTTCAACAGGCTTATGCGGAATTGTTCGAATCCGGTTTTGATTCGGAAAAAAGACTTATATTGGAAGAATTGGGCGCACGTTATGCCAAATTAAAAATCGCCTGCCCCTTTCTAAAGGATGACGCCTGTATGATTTATGATATCCGTCCGCTTGTCTGCTCATGCCAGGTTGCCGTAACACCGCCCGAATACTGCGACCCCGAAAATCCCGACAGTATTAAACAGGAATTAATGCTGATGCTACCTGAGAACTTGCAGTTTATTCCTTTTTATCATGAGAGCTTCAATGATATGAATCTAAGCGGTATCTGTATGCCCTACGTAGTCTATAATTTGCTTGAAGGCGGTTATCTCTATCTTACGGCATTAAACAGTAAAAAAGAGTTCACCGGTGAAGTTACCAAGGATGAACAGGTCAAGAAAATACTTGACGCACAACTTGATTATTATGAAGAGAATGACCCAGATTTTGAATACGAAGTATATGAATCAGATGTAGAAACGCTGGAAGCGCAAGCAGACAATCAGTCGGAAGAATAGATCGTTAATTATTAAACAATCATTGCTTATCTGTACTAATCAGGGAAAGGCACTCCTTCAATTCTGCCTTCCCCTGACGTTTTTATGGCAACATAATCCCCCGCATCCTTTGTTTGATACATGGTTGGAGCGGCGATTAACTTTAAAAGCTCCACAAAATTTTGCATTTGTGCTGTGATATCTTCTGTTTCCGTTTTATTCGTACTGGAAAGAGCAAAAATGCCGTTAACGCAGGAGGAATCCGCACATACTTTAACCAACTCATTATATGGAAGTCCGGTACTGTAACCGATAATCAATTTCCATATACCGGGTCTTAATTTATCCACGGATTGCAGGTTTTTTACCGCTTCGTGCAGATTCTCACGATTCAATGTTCCTTTTACCTGAATCACACATCGCACTGCCTCAGGATTAATAACTACAATATCGCCGGATAAAAATAAAGGCCCGTATTCAGCGGCACTGTACACAATAATATCGCATTCCCGGCTGCTCTGTCCGTCTGCTGACAGTATAACCCCCCGCCTTGCCGCAAAATACTGTGAAATGCTTTCTCTTACAGCTTCCATAATAATCGCTTCGTAGTAATCGCCTATAACTTTCGGGTCTTTAAGTAAAGAGCGAATGATATCCCTTTGTACCAGTATCTTCTTCTGAACGTTCCAGTAATATTGTTGCATCTTTCTCCCCTTTACTATATTACCCCTTATTGATTGTGGTTAGCAATTTATGTGCTATATCGCTATAATATCTATAGCATTTTTTATCCGGAGGGGTGTCCGAGTGGCCTATGGTGACGGTCTTGAAAACCGTTGTCCTCGCAAGAGGACCGTGGGTTCGAATCCCACCCCCTCCGCCAGTTTATTTTACAAGATATACTTCATTCAGTTTAACCATTCCCAGAGCGTTTAATTCATAACCATTAACGTAGGGTTTAACAAGTATATAATTCCGGTCGAAATATAAAGGAATACAGGCGGCATCGTTAATCAGTATCTGTTCTGCTTGACGGTAAAGTTCAGTGCTTGCTTCTTCATTTATTTCAACAGCAGCCAGCTCTAACAAGTTATCAACCTCTGTATTTTTATATTCACCATAGTTCCCCTCAGAACCGGTTGCAAACAGGATTTCGAGAAAATTTTGCGGGTGAGGATAGTCGGCACTCCATCCCCAGAAAAACATATCATCCTTTTCATCCAAAATGGAGTATAAAAAAACATTTGGGTCGAGTTGTCGAACAGATACCTCTACACCAAGATTGACTCTCCATTCATTTATAACGGCTTCCAAAATAGTAGATATCTGCCCGCCGTAACCACCGCTGGTAACAACAATCTCCGGCAGGTTGGATATATCTCCGTAAGACGAATTGGCAATAAAATCAAAAGCCTGCTGTATATCAAACGGTAATGCCGAAAGGTTTTCGTTATAACCGGGCATTCCGACAGGAATAATACCGTCAGCTTGAATAACAATGTCGTTAAATACCAAAGACACCAGTTTTGTTTTATCGATAGAACTGGCGAATGCGCGGCGTATATTTGCGTCGTTAAACGGAGGCTGGTTGCAATTGAAACAGATATACATCAAACTCAACTCAGGACTGCTGTACAACTGGTTGTAGAATTCCCCGTCTATATCTGTAACACGGTAAATATTATTAAGTCCGACACTGCAAACATCTATTTCCCCGGTTTCGTACATATCAAACTGTATACCGGATAAAATCTTATAAACAACGTAATCCAGTTTGGCTTTATCGCCGTAGTAATTATCGTTTCTCTCGAGAACCAGTTCACTCCTCTCTTCCCAACCCCATAATTTGAAGGGACCGGTTCCATTGGGATTTATCCACCAGTATTGGTCACCGGAGACATTTTTCTCATTAACCACAAAAGAAACCGGATAGCTCAGTTTTTCAAGAAAATAATTTACCGGTTTTTCAAGCGTTACCTTCAGGGTGTAATCATCAATAACCTGCACCCCGCTTATGGTATCGGCGTATCCGGATAATACGTCATCAACGCCGAGAATATCCCCTAAGTATAATGATGCGGTCTGTGACCCCGTAAGCGGATTACAGGCACGCTCCCATGAGTATTTGAAGTCCTCTGCCCTAACCTTGCCACCGTTGTGGAAATAAACATCATCTCTTAGATGGAAGGTGTACATCAGGTTATCCTGGCTTACCTCCCATCTTTCGGCAACATCTGCAATAACGTCAAGGTCATTGTCGAAAGTGACCAATCCGCTAAAAATTTGCAGTATATAATTAATAGAGGTGGAATCACCGGCCAGTGCCGGGTCGAGTGTATATGGGTCATCGCCGTAAAGATTCAATACATCACCGCTTATCTTCGATGATTTCCACCAATCTAAATCACACCCAGTCGGCAATGATATAAAGAGCAAGGCAGAAACGAGAAATATTATATTGATTAACCATATTTTCTTTTTCATAATTATCCATCGTTAAGAAATGTAGATGCCTGTAATATAATCCTGCCATTGCTTATTTAAACCCGCTAAATCGAACCCGTATACTTCAAGCAAGGCGTTATCATATGTGCTGCCTGTTTTAAAGACTGTTAATAACTGATGTATTTTTTGCTTCCCGTATTTCTCTATTAGAAAAGCGACAATGCTGTAGCTTTCGGCATATGATAAGTAGCTTTTATCCGAATAAGCCGAAAAGGGGCTGCATAAGCTCTGTGCCGATATCAGTGAATCGCTAATAACAGCCGCTTTCAGGTAATTTTCGTAATCTTGTTCCAACTCTCCTTCGGCATACATCGATATGCCCTCATTCAGCCAAACCGGAATACTGTTATACGGATTTGCCGTCATTTGATGGGTAACCAGATGCGCAATTTCATGTGATAGGGCTCTCCTGCCCCATTCAATATTAGACCTGGTAATACCGATAGCTATAACCCCATACCCGGGATATGCCACGCCACCGGTCCATTCTTTGGCAAAGACAATAGCCTCTCTTAATGCATAAGAACTGGAATAAATATATATCCTTACCGGCGATACAAGATACGCTCCGGTATCCTCTCCCAGCCTTACCAGGGTGTCCTGGCAGGTCTGCATCAAGTCTGCGGCGAAATCATCATCCCCGTAATACCAAAAAAGGTTGATATTGTTTTGGGTTAGGCTGTTCCAAATATAGCCATCATCGTCAAAGCTTACGGATTTTATATCCGTTAAGTAAACATCATCGTTTATATCTACTACTGTCCACCAGTATTTTATTACAGTACCGGAAGGCAATGAACCGGTAGTTCTCATATCCCATTTCCAGCTAACGCTTATATCTGAATCCGAAGATGCCGGATTTTCTACTATAATTTCTTGAATCACATTACTGAAACTTTTTCGTTCTATGAAATATTTTAATCTTATATCCTTAATCTGATATTCTGCTTCTATGTCCAGATTAAACGTAATTGACCCCGGAAAGGAAGCAGTCACCGAATCGTTAAAATTAACAGCCTTATCCGACTTGCTTTGTACCTGAACGGGGGCAAAAGATAGCGTCATCAGTACCAATGACAGAAAAATAAGTGCTGTTTTCCTAATCATCTTCATCCCCGATGCCGGACCTTAGATATGCATTGATAAATCCGTCCAGGTCTCCTTCCAAAACACTTTCGGCATCTCCAACCTGATAATCAGTTCGATGGTCTTTTACCATTTTATAGGGGTGAAGAACATAGCTCCTTATCTGGTTACTCCATCCGGCAACAATTCTCTTTCCTTTTAGCTTCGCTCTTTCCTCTTCCCTTTTTGCCAATTCCCGGTTCAGTAATCTGGACAGCAGGATTTTCATAGCGCTGTCTTTATTCTGATGCTGGGAGCGTTCACTCTGACAACAAACCACTGTTCCGGATGGGATATGTGTTATGCGAACAGCGCTGCTGGTCTTTTGCATATTTTGTCCGCCCGGTCCGGATGACCTGAAGGTATCGATTCTAAGGTCGTCAGTTGATATATTAATATCCACATCATCACCTGCCTCCGGAATAACTTCTACCATGGCAAACGAAGTGTGGCGCGCATGGTCGGAATCAAACGGCGATAAACGCACTAACCTGTGTACGCCATGTTCCGATTTCAGATAACCAAAGGCATAATCACAAGCTATTTCAAGGACAACATTTTTTATTCCCGCTTCATCAGCCGGTGAAATATCCAGAACTTCGGTTTTACAATTTTTTCGTTCAGCCCAGCGCATATACATACGCATCAGCATCTCCGCCCAATCTTGCGACTCCACCCCACCGGCACCGGCATAGATTGAAAGAATAGCCTTACGATTATCATATTCTCCGCTAAATGACAACCCGAATTCGAGTTCGTCGATACGTGATTCTATCTCTTTAATTTCCAGTTCAATTTCCTTATCTAAAGAAGTCCCTTCTTCCTCGGATACCAGTCCTGCCAGTTCTGTTATGTCCTTTACTTTATTTTCAAGTTCTCTCCATTGTTCTACTGTTTTCTTTAGTTCCGCTAAAAAACGCATTATATCCTGCGCTTTCTCCGAATCCTGCCAGAAATCCCGGCTAATAGCTTGCCTTTCAAGCTCTGTTATCTGTTTTTCTTTGGCAGGGACGTCAAAGACGCACCATTGCTGATGAAATTCTCTGTTTAAATTCTTCCAGTTTATTCGATAATTCGCTCATATCTCTCCCTATTAAATTCACTGTATTTTATTAAGTTTAGTTTATTATCGTATTTTATTACAAATTGCCGCCGGCTGCCATATGCGCAAACCGCGTCGGTTGTGGCAAACGATACCCCGCACGACACTGTCTAACCCAGTAAATCGCATTTTCAAGGCTTATTCTATGCCCGATTGACAACAAACACCGGCTTGGCTCTAATTTTGGTTCTCAGGGCGACACCGACAATTTCCTCATTATGTATCAGATTACTAAAGCTGCCAGGTTCATCACCCGGTGTTTTACAAACTCCGCACAGCTTTGATTTGTCACAACCGATTGTCGGTTTTTCCAATAATATACCAAGATGTGAGGCAATACCTATTCTTCTGGGATGAGCATATCCATGCCCGTCAACAATAATAACATCGGGTGATATCGTTAGTTGGTTCCAAGCCTTGAGTATCAGGGGAATCTCTCGAAAAGACAGTAATCCGGGAATATACGGAAATGTAATCTTATGAAATGCTTTCTTTATCTCCATTATTTCAAGCCGGGGATAGTCTAATACCACGATGGCAGCCTGCCCATATTTTTCATTTTTCCATACGGCAATATCGATTCCGGCTATATATTTTGGCGCGATTACCTCTCCGTATGCTTTTACATTTATAGCCATTTTATTCTGTAAAAAGATAGCTTCACTTGGATTAATATCCCCCTTCCATAGGTATTTATCATTCATAACTTTCATTATATATGCTGTAAATAATGCTGACAAACGTTTTATTCACATTTTATATGCAGGTAACGTCAAATATTTTGTGTAAAATTGGGTAAGGGCATGTCCTTCCGGCTAATATTTAAATGATTCATTACT
>DIKD01000054.1 GCA_002421585.1 Dehalococcoidia bacterium UBA5627 | reverse complement strand
ACCGCCCAGAGAGGCGCGCTGGACTGGAAGCCCAAGTTCAAGGCAGCCGTTATGCCGGTATTTAAAGAACTCTATGAAAGAGTCGCCGACGGCTCCGAAACGGCACGCGTCATCAGCGCCTGCGGCGGACCCGATTACAAGAAACAACTCGGCAAAGAGCTTTCCGAGATGGGCAATTCCGAGATGTGGCAGGCAGGCAAAGCCACCCGCTCGTTAAGACCGCACGAAAAAGCCAAGGCTAACTACGATACCGCTAAAGGTATCGAGGGCAGAAAAAACAACTAATAGCTGTCTGGCTGACGAAGCACTCGAATCCCCTTCCGAATATATTCGGAAGGGGATTTTTTATTATCATATAACTTTTGTAAATATTATTTTTTGTCTTTTTAGTTTTACACTTATACTTAGTTATGTTATAATTTCTCGTAATTTATGCAATACAGGAGTTAAGATTTGGACAGCCAGACAAAGGCAAATATCATCAATGAGTTCAAGCTTCATGAAGGCGATACAGGCTCAACAGAGGTACAAATCGCTGTTTTAACTGCCAGAATCAAGCAGTTGACCCGTCATATGACAGCGAATAAGCATGACAATCATACCAAACGCAGCCTGCTCACTCTTATCGGACAGAGAAGGCGTTTGCTCGCCTATCTCAATAACGAAGATGTAAACCGCTATAAGAGCCTTATTGAACGACTCGGCTTACGCAAATAGGTCCTTAAGTAAGTTCTTGTAAAGCAAATAAGGAGAATCTAGTGACTACATCTCAATCTTTTGAGCGCATTATTTGCGGCAGAAAACTCACTTTAGAAACAGGCAAACTGGCATGGCAAGCCGGTGCTGCGGTTACTGTTCGTTACGGAGACACCGTTGTTTTATCAACCGTCTGTGTCGCCCCCAAGGCAAGAGAAGGCACGGACTTCCTTCCGCTGACCGTCGATTACGAGGAAAGAATGTATGCTGCCGGTAAAATACCCGGCGGTTTTCTGCGCCGTGAAGGACGCCCCAGCGAAGAGGCTATTTTAACCGACAGGTTGACAGACCGCCCGTTACGTCCGCTTTTACCGAAGGCATGGCGCCGTGAAATTCAGCTTATTTCTACAGTTTTAGCCGTAGACAAGGAAAACGACCCGAGCATATTATCCGTTATCGGATGCTCGGCAGCGTTAAGTTTATCATCCGTTCCTTTCGAAGGACCGGTGGGCATCGTGCATGTCGGTTACATTGACGGTGAACTGGTTGTAAACCCGACCATGGTCGAACTGCAAACCAGCAAGCTGGATCTGATTATCGCCAGTACTAAAAAAGCTGTCATTATGATGGAAGCGGGAGCCAATGAAATTTCCGAAGACATCTTTGCCCAGGCAATAAGGCTGGGACATGAAGCCAATCAGGAAATTATCTCTCTGCAGGAAGAAATGGCTGAGGCTCTGGGACAACCTAAAGAGGAAGCGCCGGTTATTGAAATCAGCGCCGAAACCAAAGAAGCGGTCTCCGCTTTTATCGGCGACCGTTTGAATAAGGCTTATACCCTTCCTACCAAGGCAGAAAGAATCGAATCCATCGATACCTTGAAAAAGGAACTGGTTGAAGCCCTCAAAGAGGAACATTCGGAATTCGACATACTTGAGGCTTTTGACCGAGAAGTCAGAAAGCTCATCAGGGGAAATATCCTGACAAAGGGAGAGCGTGTCAGCGGACGCCAGTTAAATGAAGTTCGGCCTCTCAAATGTGAGGTTGGATTGCTGCCCCGTGTTCACGGCTCAGCCCTGTTCTCGCGCGGAGAAACACAGATACTTACCGTTACAACGCTTGGACCAATCAAGAAAGAACAGCAAATAGACGGTTTGGGTTTCGATGAACCGAAGAGATATATCCATCATTACAATTTCCCGCCCTTCTCCACCGGAGAAGCAAAGCGTGCCGGAGTTACCGGCAGGCGTGAATATGGGCACGGCGCACTGGCAGAGCGTGCACTGCTTCCGGTAGTGCCCATCGATGAGGAATTCCCCTATACGGTAAGGCTGGTATCGGAAGCCTTGAGTTCCAACGGAAGCACCTCGATGGCAAGCTGCTGCGCATCGACTATGTCGTTAATGGATGCCGGCATCAAAATTAAAGCGCCGGTTGCCGGTATTTCCATAGGTTTGGTTACCGGAGAGGGTGACGAATATGCCCTGTTAACGGATATTGAAGGCATGGAAGATAATTACGGCGATATGGATTATAAAATTGCCGGCACTGCCGAGGGTATTACAGCTGTTCAATTGGATATGAAGCCCAAGGGTATCAGCGCCGATATTTTAATCGATGCATTGAAGCCGGCTCGCGAAGCCCGCATGTTTATCCTCGATAAAATGCTGCAAACCATTAGCGAGAGCAAACCGGAACTTAGCCCGTATGCTCCGCGCATGTATAAAGTAGCCATACCTTCTGATAAAATAGGCACGGTTATCGGACCGGGAGGTAAAACCATACGCTCCATAGTAGAAGAAAGCAAAGCCACCGTCGATATCAACAACGAAGGTATCGCTATTATCGGTTCGGCTGATGAAGCATCCGCAAGGAAGGCAATGGAAATGATCGATGCCCTTACTCGAGATGTCGAGGTCGGGGCTATATATACAGGAAAAGTAACCCGCATTATGAATTTCGGCGCTTTTGTGGAAGTGCTTCCCGGTAAGGACGGAATGGTTCATATCAGCGAGTTGGCTGATTACCGTGTCGATAAAGTCGAGGATGTGGTTAAAATCGGCGATGAAATAGCCGTTAAAGTGACTGAAATCGACAATCAGGGCAGGGTTAATCTGTCCAGAAGGGCTGCTTTTTCCAACGCATCTGAAAAACCCGAAGACAGACAACCCCAAAGGAGAGACAACTTCAGCCGCCCGCCGAACCGTTCAAACCCTCCGCAGAATAAACGCCGTTTCTAGTATTAAAGGGGGTGTGATATGACACCGATACGTGTAGCAGTAAATGGCGCTTCGGGCAGAATGGGACAGGAAGTGGTCAAGGCGGTCTGCCTTGACCATGACACACAGCTTGTAGGTGCGGTTGAATCCAAAGTTTCCGATGACTATTTAACGCTCCCCGACAGCTCCGGCAGGGTACCCTTTTCATCGAACTTGGAGCAGATTCTAACCGATTGCCGTCCGGATGTGCTGGTAGATTTTACCATCGCATCGGTTTCTTTTCCGGCAGCTATACTGTCACTGAAAAATAAAGTCAATCTGGTTATCGGCACTACCGGATTAAAACAGGACGAAATGAACCGGATTGACAATCTGGCTAAGGAACAGGGCGCAGGTGTAGTTTTGGCACCCAACTTTGCACTCGGGGCTGTAATTATGACCTACCTGTCCAAGATTTCATCGGGGTACTTCGATTATGCCGAAATTATTGAACTGCATCATCATCTTAAAGCAGATGCCCCTTCCGGCACTTCCATAAAAACAGCTATGGCGATAGCGGAAGGCAGAAACGGAAAACTGCCCGGGGTTATGCCGCAACAAAAAGATACCGAAAGCCGCGGAAAGATGGTAAGCGGAGTTCCCATTCACAGCGTGCGCCTGCCGGGAATACTGGCAAGGCAGGAAGTCAGATTCGGCACGGCAGGTCAGACTTTAAGTATTATCCACGATACCACCAGCAGGGAATGCTACATGCCTGGGGTATTATTGGCAATTAAAGAAGTAATAAACCGCAAGGGACTGGTTTACGGACTGGATACCCTACTGGGATTGTAGGAGGCATTATGAAAGGTTATAGAGTAGCAATTGTCGGCGCAACAGGTATGGTTGGGCAGGAATTCATTAAAATACTGGAACAGCGTAATTTTCCGGTTGAATCGATTGCACTTTTGGCATCCGACCGCTCGGCCGGTAAAAAACTGTTTTTCAACCATCAGGAAGTTGAAGTTAAAGAAACTACTCCCGAGTCTTTTAAGGGAATTGAAATTGCCCTGTTTTCGGCAGGGGCTGAAATAAGCCGCTACTTTGCGCCTATTGCCGCTCAGTCCGGTGCGGTTGTGGTAGATAACAGTTCAGCATGGAGAATGGACCCCAAGGTACCGCTGGTAGTGCCCGAAATCAACCCGGAGGATATCAAGAAACACAAGGGTATTATCGCCAATCCGAATTGCTCGACCATTCAGATGGTAGTAGCGTTATATCCATTGCATAAGATAAATCCGATAAAGCGCATTATTGCCAGCACCTATCAATCGGTATCCGGCACCGGAACCGCTGCCATAGATGAACTTACAAATCAATCCAGGCAGATATTAAACGGGCAGACAGTTGTCCCTCATGTTTATCCGCATCAAATAGCCTTTAACGTGCTACCGGAAATAGATGTTTTTCTGGATAACGCCTACACCAAAGAAGAATGGAAAATGGTGGAAGAAACCAGAAAGATCATGCATGACGACAACATCGCCATTTCCGCAACATGTGTCCGTGTACCGGTATTTATCAGCCACAGCGAAGCGGTAACTGTAGAGTTTGCCCATTCCATCACTCCCGATGAAGCCAAACGCATTCTATCGCAGGCACCGGGGGTAAAACTGACGGACGACCCCGCCATCAGCCTCTATCCGCAGGCATATTCAGCGGCAGGGAGCGATGATGTATTCGTCGGGCGCATCCGCACTGATGTTTCCCACTCTAACAGCCTGGTAATGTGGATAGTCTCCGATAATATAAGAAAGGGAGCCGCTCTGAATACTGTTCAGATTGCTGAAGAAATGATAAAAAGAGACTGGCTCCATCCCAACGGAGGTTAAATTATGAAAGATATAGGAAGAGTAATTACAGCTATGGTGACGCCGTTTAAAGATGACGGCTCACTGGACTATGAACAGGCGAAAAAACTGGCGCTTGCTTTGCTCGCCTCCGGAAGCGACGGGCTGGTTGTGGTCGGCACCACCGGTGAATCACCGACCCTGATTAGAGAAGAGGAGCTCCGTCTTTTCCGTGAGATTAAAGCGGCTGTCGGGGATAAAGGCTCTGTTATTGCCGGAACCGGCAGCAACAGCACGCGTGAAGCGATTGAAACCACGCAGCAAGCCGAAGAGTGCGGCGTCGATGCCTGCCTGCTGGTAGTCCCCTATTACAATAAGCCGACCCAGGACGGTTTATACCGGCATTTTAAAGCTATCGCCGAGAATACCAATCTGCCCTGTATTCTTTACAATGTACCCGGCAGAACAGTCGCCAGCCTGGCATCCGATACTGTCATCAAGCTCAGTAAAATAGACAATATTATCGGTATTAAAGAAGCCAGCGGCAATTTTAATGAAATCAGCCGTATTATAGAAAATACCGCCGATGATTTTCTGGTTTGGAGCGGTAATGACAACGACACACTGCCGATAATGGCATTGGGCGGTTACGGTGTTATCAGCGTAGCCTCCAACATCATCGGCAATCAGATACGTGAAATGATAGACAGCTTTGTAGCCGGGGATACCGTAAAAGCAGCGAAAATACACCGCCATCTGATACCGCTAATCGACGTGCTTTTCAAGATTGCCAATCCGATACCCATCAAATACGCCGTAAACCAAATCGGATTCAGGGTTGGCAGCCCGCGTCCCCCGCTGTACGAGCCGGATGAAAACACTGCCAACCTTATAAAAGAGACTTTGAAAAAGTACAAGATGGACTTACCGGTTGATTAGCCGTCAGTGATTAGTTATTAAATCCGCTCTAATTACCCTTCGATAAACTCATCCCAAGTTTGGAACGGGTGGCGAGCGGATTTTTTATTATCAGGTTTATTTGTCTCCGTTACCCTTTGACAGGACTGGCATGTGTTAACCGTGTCTGTCATCCTGGAGGGAGTTAAACGACCGAAGGATCCGGGGGGGCGGGGAACATGTACAATCCGGACATGGGTTACACTTTTTAAATGACGACTCAGTCCAAAAGAAATCATGGTGAGCCTTTAGCCGCTCGTGGTGAGCCTGTCGAACCATAGCGGCGGCGTCTTTAAAAACCCTCTCAATCTCCCTTTTCAAAGAGAGAAATGACTATTATGTAAAACTTTTATTTTTTATCAAATCGTAGGGACGGGCAATGCCCGTCCGCCCTGTACGTATAGAATGCGGACGACCATTGGTCGTCCGACTGTTGCACACGGTCAACACACCTCGGCAAATGACAGCCGGACTATTCGAGAAAGATTGCCGCGTCGTCCCTGATAAACAGGGACTCCTCGCAAAGACATCATTGTTGCATTATGTTTTTTTAGAATATCGGGTTCAACGGTATCGTCTGTTCCCTGGTAGGACCGATACAGGCGCAATTAACCGGGCAATCCATAAAATCTTCCATGCGCTTGATATATCTTCTGGCTTGTACCGGCAAATCCTGATACTTGCGTATATGGTCGGTAGATGTCTGCCATCCATCAAGTTCTTCATAAATCGGTTTGCACCTTTCGTATTCGGAAACACCGGCAGGTATGTAATCGATAATCTTGCCATCCAGTTCATAAGCGGTGCAGATTTTTAACTTCGGCAGCTCATCAAGAACATCGATACGCGTTATAATACCGCCGGTGAAACCGTTAATCTGACTGGAAAAACGAGCGGCTACGCCATCGAACCATCCGCAACGGCGCGGTCTGCCGGTAGTGGTGCCGAATTCATGCGCCTTAACACGAATCGCCTCTCCGACTTCATCGTCAAGTTCCGTGGGCATCGGACCGCTGCCAACTCTGGTACAGTATGCCTTATAAACACCCAGCACCCTGTCGATACTGGTAGGGCTGACACCAGAGCCCAGACAACCACCGGCGGATAGCGGTGAAGACGAGGTTGCGTATGGGTAAGTGCCGAAATCGGGGTCCAGTAATGCACCCTGCGCTCCTTCAAGTATAATCATATCGTTTCTCTTCTGCGCATCCCTCAGAAGTGTAATCGTTTCCTTAATATAGGGCGCCAGTCGTTCCCCGTATTCACAACACTGCTTATATATTTCTTCCAAGGACAGGGGCTCGACGCCGTATATCTTGGTTAAGATATCATTCTTGGTTTCAACTACCATACCGAGGCGTTCTCTTAAACCTTCCTTGTCGAGCAGTTCCCCGATTCTGATGCCCTGTCTGGCGGTCTTATCCGCAAAAGCAGGCCCTATACCTCGCTTGGTAGTCCCTAAGGCTTTACCGGCGCGGGATTTTTCCTCCAGTTCGTCTATAATTATATGATAAGGCATAACAATATGTGCCCTGTCGCTAATTACAAGACGACCGGTATCCACTCCGCATCCGTTAAGCGCATCTATCTCATCGATAAGCTTGGCGGGATTTACCACAACACCGTTACCGATAACACAGGTAACTCCCGGATAGAATATTCCCGAAGGAACAAGGTGCAGTTTAAACTCACCGGACGGATTGATTACCGTATGACCGGCATTATCACCGCCGGAAAAGCGCACCACTACCTGAGCATTCTCAGATAGCATATCGACAACTTTACCTTTCCCCTCATCCCCCCATTGAGCTCCAACAATAGCTACAACTGGCATATTATCACCTACTTAGTTTATTTTAACTGGCGCCATACATGGTAGAGACGCTGCCCTACGGTAATCATGCTAAAGAATGCAATTATACCGATGGCAATCTCCAATCGGTTTATAAAAAATCCGACCGCCAGTACTATAACCCTTTCAGGGCGGGTAAACAACCCCTTGAGACATTCCACTTTTATTATCTCAGCTTTGGCGCGTATGTAACTTACCACCAGCGAGGATAACATGGTAACGCCGACAAGCATAATCCCCCATACAGAACCTACCACAGTGAACCAGTATAATATACCGATTAGTACAGCGCCTTCCGACAACCTGTCTAAAGTAGAATCAAGCACTTCGCCGAAAACGCTTGCTTTTCCGGTTCTTCTTGCCAGAGAACCGTCCAGCATATCGAAATAACCACCGAACAATAACAATAAACCGGCAACCAGCATATTACCAAAGGCAGCAAATACAGCAGTAATAACAGCAATAATAAACCCTATCCAAGTTAGAATATTGGGTGTAATTCCTGTTTTTTCAAGCAGGTTTACCACCGGGTCGGTACAAACTTTTTCTACCCTCTTGCGAACTTGCGCCATTTTACTCATAGTTGTATCAATTTCAAAAAACACTCATGGGAGACCAAATGCTACACTAAGACTTCGGATTTCTCTTCATCGTCAGCCGGATTTATCACGTTTTTTTTACCCAGCACTTCCAAATAGTAATCATAAACCCGCCGGGCAACTTTGTTCCAATCATATTGTTTTGAAGTAATTATGCCGCTAGCCCCCATACCCAAACGAAGCTCTTTATCGGATAAAATACGGCTTATTGCGTCAGCCAGAGGCTTCGATTTGCGGGGCCGCACCAATAAACCTTCCTTGCCGTTGGTTAATACCGTTCTGTACCCTGAAATATCGGTAGCCACGATAGCAGTCCCCACCGCCATCGCCTCCAGCAGTACAATACCGAAACTTTCTCCGCTGACTGCCGGCGAGCAATAAACATCGGCGGTTTTATAATAGCGCGGTAAATCCTCCAGCGAAACCTTCCCTAAAAAGACCACATCCTCGATATTTTCACGCCTTACCTTATTTTCATACTTCCTGCGAAATCTTATGCCGGGGCCGATTACAATCAACCTCGCATTCGGATGTTTCTTTTTAACAATTTTATAGGCATCGATCAGATATTTAAGCCCCTTACGTTTTTCCAATCTGCCGACAAAAAGTATGTTGAGTTTGCCGTCGAGATATTCTTCCATCGGCTTCACATCCGGATGGAAATAATCCAGGTCGATGCCATTGGGAATAATCCGGTAATCACCCGGCACATATTTTTTGGCATATTCCATAGCCGGTTTGGATACGGCAATCTTACCGACAATTCTATGGCGACGCCTCTTCAGTTTATATGTTGTGACAGGCCATCCGAAATAATAATTCGGGATAACCCCGGAAGCGTGAAACGTTCCGACAATGGGCGCATCTGCAAATTTGAGCAAAGTGGAACACACCATAGGCATGCACGGTTCATGCAGATGAAATATATCGAACTTCTCCTTTTCAAGGACCTTATTTATACGCGAAGACAGCCTCAAGGAGGTGCTTACACGCAACGTAGTTCCTTTAACCGGAAAAGGGCGTGCCTTGCCGATTCTTATAAAGTTATCATAATCTTCGATAGGCTTCGACGTCGGGGCAATGATTTTAACCTCATGCCCCATTTTTGTCAGATGTTTTTCCAGTGCAACAACATGATTAACTACACCCCCGGGATATGCAAAATCATAGGGGGATACCAATGCAATTTTCACTATACTACCAACCCCCGCACCATACGTTAGCCAAATAACACATCATCAAAACAGATTAATTTTTCTTCTTGGAGTCCGATTGCTCAGGACCTGCAACGTCTGCAGAATTTTTATCTGCCGATTTCGAGTTGGTTACGATAAACTCCTCTACCATACGACGGGCATCATCATCATGATACTGGATAGGAGGTGATTTCATGAAGTATGATGATGGCGCATTCAAGCTGCCCTTGATTCCGTTATCTAAAGCGAGTTTAACACACCTGACAGCATCGATAACGACACCGGCTGAATTGGGGCTGTCCCAGACTTCCAGCTTCAGTTCAAGGTCCAGGGGTACATCGCCGAAGGTGCGGCCTTCCATTTTGATATGACAGTATTTACGGTCTTTCAACCAGGGTACATAATCACTGGGACCAACGTGTATATCATCCGGGTCGAGCTTGTAATCAAGCTGCGAAGTAACGGCATTGGTTTTCGATATTTTCTTGGATTCCAGTCTTTCTCTTTCGAGCATATTCATAAAATCGGTGTTGCCGCCGAAATTCAATTGATAGGTTCTTTCCAGCTTGACACCCCTGTCTGCAAAAAGACGGGTAAGGACACGATGAACTATAGTAGCGCCAACCTGAGACTTGATGTCATCACCGATAATCGGCAGGCCTTTGGCTTCAAAGCGCTGCTGCCAGTATTTTTCTCTTGCTATAAAGACCGGTATGCAGTTTACCATACCGCAACCGGCTTCCAGAATTTGCTCTACATACCACTTGGTAGCCTCTTCACTTCCGACCGGGAGATAATTTATAACAACATCCGTTTTGGTCTCTTTAAGTATTTTTACGATATCGGCGGTAGGACCGGGCGCCTTTTCGATAATCTGCGACAGATATTTTCCCAAGCCGTCGTGGGTCATACCTCTTTCTACTTTAACACCCATCGGCTCCACATCGCAGAACTTATATGTGTTGTTTGGTGCGGAGTATATAGCCTGTGACAAATCTTTACCGACTTTGTTTTTATCGATATCTATGGCAGCAACAAAATTAATATCGCTGATATGATAACCGCCGAGATTAACATGCATTAATCCGGGAACGAAATCGCCTTCCTTTGCTTTTTTATAGAATTGGACACCCTGAACAAATGATGAACAACAGTTTCCGACACCGATTACAGCTACATTTATTTTCCCCAATTTATTAACCCCTTTCCGGTAACAAAAAATTTTTTATTTTTTAATTTTCGGCCATTTTATTATCTTTGAAGGAGCAGCTTATTCAGGTTTTAAAACCGACTGCCAAATACGCCCTTCCTTCAATTATAAACAATTATTAAGTACCCCTCAATTATTCCCTGACTGCTAAAACACCAACAGAACTATAGCTATTTTATACGTGAGTTGTCAAGGTCTCAAGTAGTGTATACGGCTACCATAATTTTCTCACATTTAATTAAACACTTTATGCGGTTTCCACTTCCCTGTTACAGTGTCAAGATTCAATACCGCCAGTAGATTGCCTTTATTATCGTAAGCACAGCATTTATCATCTGTCGGACCTTCCAGAACTATAGGAACACCGTTCTTGATAAAACTTGCCTGTTCGTCGCTCACTGTTACTGATTCCCAGTCTTTCATAATGTAACCCGGCGGGTAAACCAGAGGCTGCCAATAATCTCCGGAAAACGCTTCCTGAAGCTCCGATACGGATACGGCTTCTTCTATGTCGAAAGGGCCGTATCTTAACCTTTCCAATTCCGTTACACAGGCACCGCACCCCAACTTTTCACCTAAATCGTTTGCCAGCGAGCGCACATAAGTACCCTTGCTGCATTCCATCTCAATCGTAATAACAGGCGGATTATAGTCTGACAACTTCAGCCTGTAAATATGTGCTTGCCTCTTACCTCTTTCAACCGTAATACCGGCTCTTGCCAGTTTATATAAACACTGCCCGTTATGTTTTAGTGCGCTGTACATCGGGGGTTCCTGCTCGATTGCCCCACGAAAAAATGTCAGTGCAGATTCAACATCCATTTCTGTTATATGCGAGGCATCCGATTGTTTGATAACTGCGCCTTCTGTATCATAAGTATCGGTAGCTATACCGAGTTTTATAACAGCCATGTAGGTTTTTTTTGCGTTCATTAAATATTCAATAACTCTGGTTGCCCTTCCAAAGCACACGGGTAAAACACCGCTTGCCAGCGGATCAAGGGTGCCGGCATGCCCTACTTTTTTTATTCCGGTAAGATGCCTTACAAGCGATACCACTTTAAAGGAAGTCATTCCTGCCGGTTTATTTATATTCAGTATACCATCCAAGACTATACCTGTTCTTCAGGTTTCGAAACCCGGTCGATTAAATCGATTATGTGGGAAGCCCTTTCAATCGAGTTATCCCAATAAAATGACAACGACGGAACGTATCTCATTCTGATGCGCTTGCTTAATTCCTTATGTAAATAACCCGAAGCCGATTCAAGCGTGGATATGATCTCTTTTTTTTCTTCTTCAGTGCATATACAGCTCACGTAAACCTTGGCATGCTTTAAGTCTGCCGCCGTTTCCACCGCATTTATAGAAAGAAAATTCCCCAGACGCGGGTCTTTTATCTGTCGCAACAGTAAATCGCTTATTTCCTGGCGGATGAGCTGATTCACCCGCTCGATACGATATGACATTTTATTTTACCTATTTAGACCTTTCCAGGCTATAACACTCGAATATATCGCCCACCTGGAACTTATCATAGTTATCGAGCGTAATGCCGCACTCGTAACCGGTAGCTACCTCTTTAACATCATCCTTAAAACGCCTCAAAGAGGAAATAGCGGTATCTGTCACTATCTTATTGCCTCTTTTCAACCGTACCTTGGCACCGCGTTTTATCTTGCCATCCAGTACATAAGAACCGGCTACGCCACCTTTTTTACCGGCGGAGAACACTTCTCTAACCTCGGCATGCCCATCGATTACTTCAATATATTCAGGTTCCAGCATACCTTTAAGTGCTTTTTCGACATCGTCGATTAAATCGTAGATAATCTTATAATTTCGGATATCCACACCCTCGGCATCTGCCATACGCTGAGCGCCTACATCGATACCGGTATTAAAAGCTACTACAAGACCCTGTGAGGCAACCGCCAGCATAACATCCGTCTCGGTAACATTACCGGCTCCGGAATGCACCAGTTTTACCTGGACTTTATCGGTTTGCAGACGCTCAATGGAATCCTTTATCGGTTCCACACTGCCCTGAACATCGGCTTTCATTATAATATTCAATTCTTTTACTTTACCGGCGTTAACCTGGTCTAGAAGATTGGTAAGATTTGCTGCTTTTGCCACTGCCGCTGCTTCTCTGCGGTTTTCTTCCGCAAGAATACGCGCCTGCTTTTCATCGGAAACAACCGTCATGGTGTCACCTACCTGCGGAACCTCATGCATGCCCAGCAAGACTACCGGAGTCGAAGGCTTGGCTTTCCTGACCTGTTTACCGGAATCGTTAAACATAGCCCTAACACGCCCCCAGGTATTGCCTATAACAACCATATCACCCGGTTTTAAGGTACCGTCATGTATCAGTACTGTTGTCAGCGGACCCTTGCTTTTATCCATTTCCGCTTCGATTACAACACCCTTGGCAGGTAGGGTCGGGTCTGCCCTGAGGTTTTCCATTTCGGCAACTAAAAGCAGATTCTCCAGAAGTTCCTGTATTCCTTCTCTTGCTTTTGCCGAAGTTCCGACGGCAATAACATCTCCACCCCACTCTTCCACCACCAGCCCAGCTTCAGCCAACTGCTGTTTTACAAAGTCCGGATTGGCTTCCGGTTTATCGATTTTATTTATGGCTACCACAATGGGGACACCGGCCGCTTTGGCATGGCTTATGGCTTCCAGTGTTTGCGGTTGTACACCGTCATCGGCGGCAACCACCAACACCGTAACATCCGTTACCTGAGCGCCTCTGGCTCTCATTGCCGTAAAAGCTTCATGCCCCGGGGTATCGAGAAAAGTAATCTTTTGCCCGTTTATCTCTACCTGGTAAGCACCGATATGCTGCGTTATACCACCGGCTTCGGTATCCATCACATTGGTTTTTCTGATAGCATCCAGCAACCTGGTTTTTCCATGGTCTACATGTCCCATAATAGTGATGACCGGGGGGCGCGGCTTTAAATTGGTTTCGGTAGTCAAGAGCTGCTGCTTTTTAATTTCGCTTATAACGCTGGCCGACTTACGCGCGGTCTGCGTTTTTAACTGCGCTTTGTATCCGTAAAAAGCTGCAACTTTCTCTGCCCCTTCAAAGTCGATAACCTGGTTGATATTAGCCATAATTCCGTTTCGCATCAACTGCTTGATAATATCGACAACAGTAACCTTGAGCATTTCGGACAACTGCCTGACACTGACATTATGAGGTATTTCTACCACCTTATCGACAGCTTCTGTATTAGCAATATTATTTGCGCTCTTGGTATTATCGTTCTGTTTCTTTATTTCAGCCACTATTCAATCCTTAGTAATTATTCCCCTGCTCAAGCAATTGCGCTTTATTGTCGGGGGTAATGGTTATGCGTAAAACACGGTCCAGTTGTCCATGCTTTAATCCTTTTTCCCAGCATTCTCTGGACGGGCATAAATAAGCACCCCTGCCATTTTTTTTACTGTCGATGTCTACTTCCACCCAGCCGCTTTCAAGGCGCACCAGGCGGACTAACTCCCGCTTGGGCTTAACCTCGCCACATGCGGCACACGTCCGCATTGCAATATGTTTAGAAGTACTCTTCATCATCCTGATACATATTATGTCCGCGCTTTTTCTTTTTCAATTTAATTCCGTCTTCAGCGCTTCCTTTCCCGTGAACGTCTTTCTTTTTCTTTTTTGGTTGTGTTTTAGCTTGCGGTTTAGGCGTAGGCGGAGGAAGTATATCTTCGGCAAAACGTATTTCAGTCTTACCACGCGGCTCACTGCGACTTGCAACAAAAATAGGTTCAACCGGTGCTTCATCCGGCTCGATTTCTTCAATGGCATCGTCTTCCTGCTTCTCTTCCGGGGCAGTCTCTTTTAAAATATCCTCAGCCGCAGGCTCGATTATTTCTTCTTCTAAAGCCGGCTCAGGCTCCGGTTTGGCTTTCTCTTCCTCAATAAAGCTTGATTCGCTCTTAATATCGATACGCCAACCGGTAAGTTTCACCGCTAATCTGACGTTTTGCCCTTCCTTGCCGATTGCCAGCGACAGTTGTTTATCGGGGATAATTACAACCGCCGAATTTTCTTCTTCGTTCAAACGCACGCCTGCAACCTGTGCAGGACTGATAGCGCTGATTATATATTTAGTCGGGTCCGTGCTCCAGTTGACTATATCTATTTTTTCGCCGTTTAGCTCATTTACAATATTCTGAATTCTGATACCGCGCAACCCCACACAACATCCGACTGCATCGATACCTTCCTGTCGCGCCGTAACGGCTACCTTGCTGCGAAATCCGGCTTCCCTGGCTACAGACTTGATTTCAACCGTGCCATTATAAATTTCAGGGACTTCAATCTCTATTATGCGTCTTAACAGGTTTGGATGTGAACGGGAAACTATTAATAAAGGACCCCGGGCGGATTGTCCCACTTCAACCAGGTAGACTTTTAACCTCTGGCCTACCCTGTATCTCTCATTGGCAGGCTGTTCGATAGACGGCATTACCGCTTCGGCTCTTCCAAGGTCAATAAAAACCTGTTTGGGCTCAATGCGCCTTACTACGCCGGTTATTACTTCCCCCTGCTTGTCGGCATATTCCTCGAAAATGGCGCTGTGTTCCGCTTCATGGAGACGTTGCAGGATTACCTGCTTGGCTGTTTGTGCAGCAATACGGCCTGCATTGCTGGGAGTTGCTTCGACAACTATTTCCTCTCCTACGGTAATTCCTTTTTTAACCTTTTTTGCTTCTTCCAATAATATTTCACAGCGCGGGTCGACAACCTTTTCCACCACTGTCTTACTTGCCCAAACGGTTACCCTGCCGTTATTCGGGTCGATTTTGACAATGATCTCCTGATTTTGAGTAAAATTGTCCTTCCTGTAAGCCGATACCAGCGCTGACTCTACAGCACCAAGTACCACCTCCTTGGATAAATTTTTCTCCGCCGAAAGCTGAGTAATAGCGAGTAAAAAATCGCTTTTCATCCCAGAATCAGACCTCCAATATATTCCTTATATTACAGTTACCGCTGTTCCTAACAACAAAAAAGTGGGTCTGAACCCACTTCCTACGTTTAATCTCAATTAACCAAAGTATATCACACCGCCTCATTATATGCAATAGCTGCCGGAAAAACCTTTTTATAACTGCAAATATTTTTGTCAACAATTATCGTTGGCTGCCTGTTGTTGATACAATTTATACCTTCATTATTTGTTAATATAAGCTGCGTTTGTGGTAAAAGCTCCTTGAAAATGCCGGATTTTTATAATTGACATACTTTATGCTTTCACGTAACATTAAGACAATGTTAGCAAAAGTCTACAGCTGCGCTTTAGCGGGGCTGGAGGGAACTATTGTCGAAGTTGAAGTCGATATCTCTCCGGGGCTACCCTTTTTTGCTATCGTAGGATTACCGGATGCCGCTGTCTCGGAAGCTAAAGAACGCGTACGCTCGGCCGTGCGCAATTCCGGTTTTACCTTCCCGATGAAACACATTTGTGCCAACCTGGCGCCTGCCGATTTAAAAAAAGCCGGGCCTTCTTACGACCTGCCTATTGCGATAGGCATTATTTTCAGTTCTCAACAGGTACAATTCGATGTTTCGGATACTCTTTTTCTGGGAGAATTGTCTTTGGACGGCAGCCTGCGGCATACCAACGGAATTCTGTCCATGGTAGCCCTGGCATACCAAAAAGGTTTCAAAAATATAGTCGTTCCGGAAGTAGATGCCAGAGAAGCCGCACTGGTAGAAGGCGTAAATATCCTCCCCTTTTCCTCGCTTTCCCAACTGGCAAGTTATATGCTTGGAGAAATCCCCGCACCCGAATTTGTTTGCAGTGAATCAACCCCGGTAGAAGCGCATGATAACAATGCTCCGCTGGTTGATTTTGAGCATATAAAAGGACAGGAGCATGTTAAAAGGGCATTGGAAGTTGCCGCCGCCGGAGGTCATAACATAGTCATGTTCGGTCCTCCCGGAAGCGGCAAGACGCTGCTGGCACGTTCTCTTCCGGGTATTTTACCTCCGATGACCAACGAGGAATCCCTTGAGGTTACCCGCATATACAGCGCCAGTGGATTACTGCCATCGGATACTCCCTTAATATATAAGCGCCCATTCCGCTCCCCACACCACACCATTTCCGATGCCGGTCTGGTAGGAGGGGGGCATTTTCCAAAACCAGGTGAAATCAGTTTAAGCCACAGGGGTGTTTTGTTTTTAGATGAATTACCGGAATTCGGGCAGTCACTGCTTGAAGTACTAAGACAACCGCTGGAAGATAAAATCGTTACCATCAGCCGCGCACGCGGAAGCCTGACATTCCCCGCTAACTTTATGCTGGTGGGCGCTATGAACCCCTGCCCCTGCGGTTATTACGGAGACCCCTACCGAGCCTGCACCTGTAGCCCGGGGCTGGTATCCCGCTACCAGAAACGTATCAGCGGACCTTTCCTCGACCGCATAGACATTTTCATCGAAGTACCACATATCGATTATGAAAAGCTTTCGGATGAGAGGTTAGGCGAGCAATCGAAAAATGTACAGCAACGGGTTACCGAAGCCAGATTAGCCCAGCGCCGGCGTTTCGAAGGTACAAAACTCGCAGCAAACAGTGAAATGACACCGGTAGAGGTCAGGAATTTCTGCCAGACAGAGGAAGCGGCACAAAGCCTTTTAAAAGCAGCGATGAAACAAATGAGCCTCTCAGCACGCGCTTTCCATCGCATATTAAAACTTGCCAGAACCATAGCGGATATTGAAAAAAGTGCTATAATAAAAGCCAATCACATTGCTGAGGCGATACAATACAGACCGAGGCGTCAAGTATAAAACAGGAAGTGCATTACTATGGCAAAAAAGAAAGAGAGCCGCGGTCATTGGCTGATGAGGAACCTGAGGAACAATTTTTTAGCCGGTTTTCTGGTTGTTATACCCCTTGCTGTCGCTATATACGTAATTATATGGCTTTTTATCAAAATCGACCATATCCTGCAGCCGGTAATAACCGATATCGTAACCTATTTCTACCCAAACTATAGTGAAATCACAGGGCTTGGCTTTGTTGCCGCAATACTTATTATTTATATAGTGGGGGTTGTCACCAGTAATTACCTTGGTAAGAAAATTGTCAATTTTTCCGAAAACCTGATTAACCGAGTCCCCATTTTTAAACAACTGTATTACGGCGTTAAGCAGGTAATAGAGGGGCTTTCCGGCGCCGGTATGAATAAGACGGCATTTCGGGAAGTGGTCTTCGTCGAGTTCCCCAGAAAAGGAATGCTTGCGCCTGCTTTTGTAACCAACGAATTCAAGGGAGCATCAGGTGAGACACTCTACGGTGTATATATACCGACTTCACCTGTTCCAACATCCGGATATTTCGAGATAGTAGACGGAAACGATATAGTTCATACCGACCTCAAAATCGACGAATGCATAAAAATGGTGGTGTCCGGCGGTATTATTATTCCGGATTCCATCCTGTGTGGAAAGACACTGCTAAAAGCACCCGATGATATTGCCAAGGTAATAGATTCAGCCCCAAAGCCAAAAGATGATACCCATAATCAATAGAACTAACCCGATTATAACTGCGGTTACACCACCTACTTTAAATCCCCATGCCTGTATTCGGTCTGACCTGTGTTCCAGGTACTTACGCACATCAGCTTTATTAGATATAGCGCTGCAATAATCCTTTTCTTCTTTTACTCCGATAACAATAACAATAATTCCGATAATCAGAAAAACAGCACCGATAATCATCAAGGGAACATATTCGGTTGAGAACATCTACCAGTCCCTCCGGATTAAACTCTATACGTGCACGAATTATACAATCTTTAAGTATGTGTTTCAAGATATCGCTAAAAGCAAATAACCGCCGGACAACGCGCGTCCGAGCGGTCATTATTATCTGCTATTCTTTTATTAGTTACCGGCTGATACTAGCTTACTTCGGCGGTAGCGCCGACTTCTTCAAGCTTGGCCTTGGCTGAAGCCGCCTCATCCTTGCTGACAGCTTCCTTAACCAGCTTGGGAGCACCTTCTACCAGGTCTTTTGATTCTTTCAGACCTAACTGGGTCAATTCGCGGACAACTCTGATAACATTGATTTTATTGGCGCCGACTTCTTTGAGAGTCACGTTGAACTCTGTCTTTTCTTCTTCCGGTTTGGCACTGCCGCCATCAGCCGGGGCAGCGGCAACTGCAGCCATCATAGGAGCAGCGGCACTAACACCGAATTCTTCCTCAAGAGCCTTAACCAGTTTTGATAATTCAAGAACGGTCATCTCTTTTACAATATCGATTACCTGCTGAGTTTTATCTTCCATTTTACTTTTCCTTCCTTTTTTACCAGACTTTATATTTTAATAATTGTTAACCTTCTAATTTATCAGCCCTCGCTTGCAGGACAGTAACCAGCCCTCGTATCGGTGCAGCACATACATTGGCAAATCCGGATATCGGACCCTGCATAGCGCCCACCACCTGTGCCAGGAGAATATCCTTTGGCGGTATCTTGGCTAAAGTCTTCACATCCTCATCTGTTAATAACTGGTCTCCGATGAATCCGCCTTTAATTTTTAACGGACTCTCGGAAGCATCCGCAAACTGAATTAACAGTTTAGCCGGTTCCACTTCATCATCGTAGCCAAAAGCCACAGCCATCGGCCCGGTGAGCTTCTCTTTCAAAAAGCCTTTGTTTGAATTATCCGCAGCGAATCTGGCTAATGTGTTTTTAACTACAATATAGTCGATGCCGGCTTCTCCCAATTTGCGTCTTAAAAGAGTAAGGTCGGCATTTTTCATTCCCAGATATTCAGTCATAATGCCGACTTTACATCTGGTCATGGCATCCTGAATACCCTCAACCAGCTTTGCTTTTTCTGCTCTTTTCACCCTTATCACCTCCTGTTCTTCTAAATAAAAAAGTCCCTGCACCTGCGCGGCAAGGACTTGAATAAAAACATATAGTTCTATCATGCCCTCAATCCTCGGCAGGTATCTTTAAGCCTTTATAAGGCACCCGCTGTCTCCGGATGAGACTGGCGTAATAATTATAATACTGTTAATTTTGCTGCTAAGCAGTAGTCATGATTGCTTTAAGGTCTAATTTAATACCGGGCCCCATTGTAGAAGAAATATAGGCGCTCTTTATATACTGACCCTTGGCACCGACCGGTTTTGCCTTGATAATCGCTTCAATAACCGCAATCATATTTTCGCTTAATTTTTCGGCATCGAAGCTCATCTTTCCCAACGGAAGATGAATAATGGCATTACGGTCGAGCTTGAATTCCACACGCCCTTTGCGGGCATCCTCGATTACCCTTGGAAGGTCTTCGGCAACTACTACAGTACCGGCTTTGGGATTGGGCATCAAACCCTTTCTACCCAGAATCTTACCGAGTTTACCGACTTTTCCCATCATTTCCGGTGTTGCAATAGCGGCATCGAAATCAAGCCATCCGCCCTCTATCTGTTTCACGATATCTTCACTGCCGACATAATCCGCTCCGGCGGTGGTAGCAATTTTTTCAGCTTCACCCTGAGCAAACACCAGTATGCGTATTTTTTTACCCAGCCCGTGCGGTAAAAGGGCAACACCCCTGACCTGCTGTGTCGCATTTCTGGGGTCGACCCCCATTTTTAAATGCAGTTCGAGCGTTTCATCGAATTTAGCTGTAGCTGTTTTCTTTGCCAGCTCGACAGCCTCCTCGGGCGTATACGCCTTATCTTTTTCTACTAACTCTGCTGCTTCGTTGTATTTTTTTCCTCTTTTTGCCATCTTACTCTATTCCAATCCCCATACTTCTAGCGGTACCTAAAACCGTTTTTTCCGCCCCTTCGATATCAATCGAATTTAAATCCTTTGCTTTAATCTGGGCAATCTCTCTCAGCTTTTCCTTCGATAACACCATATTCGGAGCATGCCCCGTAGTTCCGGCACCCTTGGGTACACCCAACGCTTTCTTCAGCAAGTCCGATGTCGGAGGGGTCTTCGTTATAAATTTATACGTTCTATCAACAAATATGGTTATTTCAACAGGAATAATAGAGCCGGCGTATTTGGAAGTACGCTCGTTATATTCCTTACAAAAGCCCATTATATTGACGCCATGTTGACCCAACGCAGGACCAACCGGGGGCGCAGGATTGGCCTGACCGGCCGCAATCTGCAATTTTACTATTGCTTTAACTTTTTTCGCCACTTATATTTCCTCCGGGAATCTTCACAAACCCTTTAAAGCTTTTCTACTTGTAGAAAATCCAATTTTACGGGAGTTTCACGTCCGAACAAGGAAAGCAATACTTTTACCTTGCCTTTTTCAATGTCGATCTCGTCAACAGTACCGATAAAATCAATAAAAGGACCGTCAATAACACGAACGCTCTGTCCCGGTTTAAAGCCCACTTTCACCTTGGGCACTTCAGCTTCCATTTGCTTCATAATCTGCTTTACCTCGTTATCCTGAAGCGGAACCGGTTTGTTACCGCCGCTTACAAACCCGGTAACTCCGGGGGTATTTCTTACAATACTCCAGCTAAAGTCGTTCATTTTCATCTGAACAAGAATGTATCCAGGTAATATCTTGCGGGTAATGGTACGCCTCTGTCCGTTTTTTACCTCTACTTCCTCTTCGGTGGGGATAACAACCCTGAATATGTCCTGATTGGCATCCATTGAACCGATGCGCTGGTCAAGATTCTTTTTTACCCGCTCCTCATAGCCGGAATAAGTATGGACAGCATACCACTTCTCCTGTTCCACAGCTATCTGCTCCCCTACCTGGCTTGTATTATCTATCTCTAACTCCTGCATTATAATGAATAACTAACTTCCGATAAATATTTTTTCGATAAGAAGACTGAATATCCAATCTATCCCGCCAAGTATAAGACCAATGATAACAGCAACAAGCAATACCAAACCGGTGAGGTAAATCGCTTCCCTTCTGGAAAGCCACGTTACCTTTTTCAGTTCGGCTATAACGTTACCGAAAAGCTTAAACCCTCGCCCTTTTTTTTCAGCGGGCTGTGTTGTCTGAGCCATAAGTCATACCTCCTTTTAAGGAAAGTATTACTTTACCTCCCTGTAGAGTTGGCTGGTCCGACAACGTGGACAATATTTCTTTAGCTCTAACCTCTGAGGGTCGTTTCTCTTATTTTTCTCAGTCGTATAAGTTCTTTCCTTGCATTCGGTACATGCAAGGTGAATCACATTACGAGCATCCGTCTTTTTCTTAGCCATATTATTCTATGATATTGGTAATAGTTCCGGCGCCTACTGTCCTGCCCCCTTCTCTGATTGCAAAACTTAAACCTTTTTCAAGGGCTACCGGATAAATAAGTTTTATTTTCATTTTTGTGTTATCACCGGGCATAACCATTT